>NZ_JBFRFO010000001.1:0-430000 GCF_052114865.1 Hyphomicrobium sp. 2TAF46
AAGGTCAGAAGCTGGCGCACCTTGTCGAAGTGAACCGCGTAGCGGATGTAACGGCCGACCCGCGTGGCGTKGATGAGCCCCGCCCGATCCAGTTCCTTTAAATGAAATGACGCGCCTGTTGGCGTCGCTTCCACCGCATCGGCGATCTCTCCAGCAGGCAGGCCCGAGGGTCCCTCCCGCACCAGCAAGCGGAAGATGGCTAAGCGCTGGTCATGCGCCAGCGCGCCGAGGCAGGTGACGGCGTCTTTGCTGTTCATAAATCTATTCTACAAGGATTCTTGAAATATGCAATAATTGGGCGATGGTACGGTGACCGGGGGTCGGAGTTCAATCCGGGCCCAAACCATTAAGCCGATTGCCGCAGACTTTTACCCTCCGGCGCACCATGAATTTTGCGACAGGGCTTTTCCGCCCTCTGGATCGTCAGGCCGTCAGATGTTCGAACAGGATCGACGCGCCCAGCAGCACCAACGCGATTCCAGCGAGCGCTTCGGCGACGCGGCCCAGGCGCTCGCCAATCAGCCGACCTATCAACATGCCGCCAGACGACATCAAGAAGGTTGCAAGGCCGATGGCCACGGCAACGACGATGATGTTGACGTCTAGAAATGCCAGCGAGACGCCGACCGCCATGGCATCGAGGCTTGTACCAATAGCCGTCGCCAGAAGCACGGCTAAGGAACGGTCTGTGGCGGCGATATCCTCTTCCTTCTTACTAAGGGCCGAAAACAGCATGTGAACACCCACCGCCGCGAGCAACCCAAATGCGATCCAATGATCAATTGCTTCTACGAAGCCGCTGGCCGCGACACCTGCTGCCCAGCCGATGAGTGGGGTGATTGCCTCCACCACACCGAAGACCGCGCCCGTGCGCAGAGTCTCGGACAAATGTGGACGACCAATGGCGGCGCCGCGTCCAACGGAGACAGCAAAAGCGTCAATCGACATGCTGACTGCCAGCACAACGATGGCAAGTGGTGACATAGCGGGCACCCGAACGGACGAAGAGCCGGGCACGCATCACCTGTCCGATTAACGGTGACATGCACCACGGTCTTGCCTGGCCGATGCTCGGCTGAACGCGCCATGCGCTTCTGCGCAAGCTTGTTGACGCGCTCCCGTTTCTCAAACGGTGGCTACTCCCCGATGCGAAGGCGATAGCTGGCGAAGGAATTAAAGTCAACAATTACAGAGACTTGACCGCTTTTAATTGTCATTTGCAACTGGCAGAAAGCCCGATCGGCCAATTTGGAGCCTTCGCTGGCAGCGTTCGAACGAAAAGGCCCGCCCAGCGTCACCGCGCTGGCGGCCCATTTGTCTGGTTCCCGTGGATGTTGGCCGGCTGCGGCGCAAAGGATACGGTAGCCAACTCTCCCTATATAGGGTACACCCCTATGCTATGGGACACACGATCAAACAGAAAGCCAAACTCCAATCTCGCGTTCGCCGGCTTAAGGGCCAGCTTGAGGCTGTCGAACGAGCACTCGAAGCGGAACAACCTTGCGCGGAAGTTTTGAACCTAGTCGCATCTATACGCGGCGCCATCACCGGACTGACGGCTGAACTCATCGAAGATCACATTCGCGAACACGTCATCGCCGCAGCTGATACCCGGACCCGTTCAGCGGGCGCCGAGGAACTGATTGACGTCATAAGGACCTATTTCAAATGAGTGGCGTACACGAACAAATGGCTGGGCCCACAGGGCACTCCCACGTTTTCCTCGGCGACGATCACGAACGCAATGAGCGGCGAACCCGATTGGTCATCGCGTTGACCGTGACCATGATGGCCGGCGAGATCATCGCGGGCACGGTTTATGGGTCGATGGCGCTGGTGGCTGACGGTTGGCACATGGCCACTCACGCGTCGGCGATGCTGATTACCGCCTTTGCCTACTTTTATGCACGGCGCAACGCGCACAATCCGCGCTTCACGTTCGGCACGGGCAAAATGGGCGATCTTGCGGCGTTTGCCAGCGCAATCGTATTGGCGCTCATCGCGCTGATGATCGGGTGGCAAAGCCTTGTACGCCTCGAAAACCCTATCCCCATTCACTTCGCTGAAGCCATTGCGGTCGCGGTCCTCGGCCTCGTCGTCAATATCGCGAGCGCGTGGTTGCTGCGGGACGATCATGGTCATCACGGCCACGACCATCATCACGAGCATCACCACGACCACGATCACCACATTAAGGGGCGCGATCATAATCTACGCGCCGCCTATATCCACGTCATTGCCGACGCGCTGACCTCCGTACTTGCGATCATCGCACTGACGGCCGGAAGCCTCTACGGTTGGGTGTGGCTAGACCCCGCAATTGGCATCATCGGTGCGCTGGTCATCGCCAACTGGTCATGGGGTCTCATCCGCGATGCAGGTCGGATACTGCTGGATTACGTGCCGTCGAGCGAGGACCTCCCTGATGAGATCCGCGCTGCGGTGGAGACCGATAAGGATCGCATCACCGACCTGCACGTTTGGCAGCTCGGCCCGGGTCATCATGGAGCCATCGTTGCCATCGTATCCGATGCGCCGATATCGCCGTCCGGCTACCGGCAAAAGCTTGCCCACCTGCGGGAACTCTCCCACGTGACGATTGAGGTCGAACCGAAGAGAGCTGCTTAGCGCGAGCGCCATTATAACGGAGCGGAGCCGCCAAATTGCTGGCTCGCGCACGCCGAGTGCTCGTGGATCGGAGTTGACAACACGTCCCAGCCGCAGTGGAATAATCGTAAGGGGTCCCGCGACGTCCCCGTGAGGCGACAGCCCAAAGCTCGCGTCCGATCAACCTTCGTTATGAGGGGAAGGACGTGTCATGCCGTCACCCACAGAAATCACCGTTTCTCAACTTGCCCGCCTCGTCGGCCTGCCCAACAGTCCGCTGCTCGTCGACGTGCGGCCGGACGATGCTCTTGTCCATGATCCGCACCTTATACCGGGCTCTATTCCGCGACCGGAGGCTAAGACCGACCATTTGATCGCCGCTATCGGCAAAAGATCCGCCGTTGTCGTTTGTGCAGATGGCGGCGCCTTGAGCCAGGGCATCGCAGCTTGGCTGCGTCATGCTGGCGTCGTGGCTGAAACGCTCGAGGGCGGCTACGCCGCGTGGCAGAAGGCGGGCCAACCACTCGTCACCACCAAGAACTTGCCGCCGCGCGACGCTCAGGGACGCACCGTGTGGGTAACGCGTGCGCGCCCCAAGGTTGACCGCATCGCGTGCCCTTGGCTAATCCGGCGCTTCGTCGACCCAGAGGCAGTGTTTTTGTTCGTGGCGTCAAGTGAAGTGCTGGACGCTGCCAAGCGGTTCTCCGCCACGCCTTTCGATATTCCCGATGTGTTTTGGAGCCACCGCTGCGAGAGGTGTTCCTTCGACACGATGCTTGAGGAATTCGGACTCGCGATTCCGGCGCTCGACCGCGTTGCCACAATCGTGCGCGGGGCTGACACGGCAAGGCCAGACCTCGCGCCTGAAGCCGCCGGACTTTTGGCTGCGTCCTTGGGGTTTTCGCGCATGTACCGCGACGACCTCGAACAACTCACCGCCGCGATGGCGCTTTACGACGCGTTCTACCGCTGGGCCCGCGACGCCACCGAGGAAACTCACACATGGTCTGAGGCCACAGGAGCCAAGGCCTGATGGACAAGGTGGTTTCTGAACGCCCCGAAGCGGCATCCTCCCCGGATGTGAGCTTCAGAGAAGCCCTTTCGACGTTCGCGCGTATTGGCGTGCTGTCGTTCGGCGGCCCAACGGCGCAAATCGCCCTCATGCACAAGATCATCGTTGAGGAGAAGAAGTGGCTCGACGAGCAGCATTACCTCAATGCCCTGAGCTTCTGCATGTTGTTGCCGGGACCCGAAGCCATGCAGCTCGCGACTTACGTCGGCTGGCGGCTCCACGGTCTCAAAGGCGGCCTCACGGGGGGACTGCTGTTCGTGCTTCCGGGCGCCGCCGTGGTTCTGGCGTTGTCCATGATCTACGCCTACTTCGGCAATCTGCCTCTAGTCGATGCACTGTTCCTCGGCATCAAGGCGGCGGTGCTGGTCATCGTCGTCGAGGCATTGCTGCGGATCTCCAAACGCGCGCTGAAGCTCCCGGAGCACTGGCTGATTGCAGCGGTGTCCTTTGTCTCGATCTTTTTCCTGGCAGCGCCGTTTCCGCTGATCGTGTTTGCCGCTGCTCTCTTCGGCTACGTTCGCGCACAAGGGCAAGCGCAGCTGTATTCCATCTCCGTCGGGCCGGCGGACACCGCTAAGACCGTAGCCGTATGGGCGGTGGTGTGGTTTGCGCCATTGCTGGCGATCGCAGCATTCTTAGGCCGCGATCATGTGTTGTCTCAGCTCAGCGTCTTCTTTTCCAAGCTCGCCGTGGTGACATTCGGCGGTGCCTACGCGGTGCTCGCCTACATGGCGCAGGACGTGGTGACGCGTTACGGTTGGCTCGATGCCGGCGCGATGATGGACGGTCTCGGTCTCGCCGAGACAACTCCTGGTCCCTTGATTCTCGTGACCGAATTCGTCGGCTTTCTCACCGCATTCCGTCACGCGGGCGACCCCGCGTTGCTGCAAGGTTTGCTCGGCGCCTTCGTGGCGTTATGGGCGACCTTCACACCCTGCTTCCTCTGGATCTTTGCAGGCGCGCCTTACATCGTCTGGATGACGCATCAGCCGCGCCTCAAGGGCGCGCTCGCCGCCATCACTGCAGCGGTGGTTGGCGTCATCCTCAACCTCGCGATCTGGTTCGCGCTCCACGTCTTCTTTCACGACGTCAGCTTGCGCCACCTCGGGCCGGTTCAGCTATGGACGCCAACCTTGTCCTCCATCGATTGGCGGGTGGTCGCGTTGGCAAGCGTCTCCGCATACCCGCTGCTCCGCCGTCATTGGTCCATCGCCGCGACGCTGGCCATTGCTTCAGCAGGATCGCTGGCAATGCGGGCATTGGAACTCTGGTGAATCACGGGAAAGGGGGGCGTCAGTAAGACTCACGGGTTGCGACTGAACGGATTCCACGCCGTATTGCGATGCACGGTGAGGTATGGCAGGCTGGGTTCATGACGAAGCGGTTGTTCCAGCGCTGGTTTGCGGTTCTCGGCATGATCGCCATGCTGGGAGCGGTTATGGCCATGCCGCTTACAGCCACCTACGCCTTCGCCATGTCGGGCAAGTCGGAGACGTCGGCCAAGATGGCGATGACTGCCAAGGCCGATGCAATGCCTTGCCACAAGCCTATGAAGCATTGCCCGAGCTGTCCTCAAAAGGTCTGTCCGGAGATGGGCAGTTGTTTGGTCAAGTGTTTCCAAACACTGCAGCAGCCTGTCGCAGAAGCGTGGCTGCAGCGTGATGTCATCGACCAGCGTGTCATGCCTGCGCCGACGCGGGTTACGCCGGGTTCTCTGATCCCTCCTCTCCTTCGACCTCCGAGCGTCTGAACCAAGCCCCAAGAACGGGCGTAAGCGCGGTTGCGGCCAATGCCGCGGCCTCCTCATGCGTTGGCCATGGTGGCCCGCGCACGGTTCATGACATCTGGAGAAATCGAATATGCAGCGATCATCATCGCGCGCGGCCCTCGTAGCCGTTGCGTTGCTCACGGGTATGGCCGGTTCAGCACTTGCCGATGCCAAGGACTATGAATTCCAGCTCCTCGACAAGGAAGTAAAACAGGGTCAGGCCGTCATCTCGGTCAAGCTCGTGCACAAGCCCTCTGGCCGTTCCATCCCCGGCGCGGTGATCTTTGCCAAGCGCATCGACATGGGTCCTGAATCGATGGGAGAGATGACGGCGCCGTTAGAGGCGCAGCCGTCGACCGAGCCAGGCGTCTACCGTTTCAAGACCGAACTAACGATGGAAGGCCAATGGGCCTTATCGCTCGGCGCCAAAGTGCAGGGTGAGAGCGGGACGGTCGAGAGCAAACTTATCGTCAAGGCGCTGCCGTGAATCGCGGCGTGAGATACGTGGTCCCCGCCGCAGCCATTGTCGCTGCGGCGGGAGCCGGGCTGTTGGCGGGCCAGACGGGTCTGCTCCAGCTTCCATTGGGCACGCGATTGAACATCGCTACGTCGTCCAGCCCGGCAGCAACAGGCCGGATCATTTATTATCGCGATCCAGACGGCAAACAGCTCTTTTCGGATGTGCCGAAAAAAACTGAGACCGGCAAAGCCTATTTGCCGGTCCGTGAGGGTGAAGATGTGTCGTTTGACACCGCCGCTCGAGCCGAGCCCGCAGCTGCCGGCGGCGTGAAGAAAATCAAATTCTACCGCAACCCGATGGGGCTCCCCGACACATCGCCGACACCCAGAAAGGATCAGATGGGGATGGACTACATTCCCGTCTACGAGGGCGAAGACAGCGACGACAGCACAGTCAAGGTTTCGCCCGGTAAGATACAGCGCACCGGCGTCGAGACCACTTTCGTCGGAAAGCATCCTATCTCCCGCATCATCAAGGCGCCGGGCGTGGTGCAGATCGATGAAAGGCGCATTGTCGTCGTAGCACCGCGCTTTGATGGCTACGTGCAAAGCGTCGGGCCGGTGACGACCGGCACGCACGTGAAGAAAGGCGACGTACTCGCGAAAGTCTTTGGGCAGGAGGTGCTCAACGAAGCGGCCCGCTTGCTGATCGAGCGTGAGGACGAAACGTCCGTGCGCGGCGGTGTCAACGGACCTGTCGGAGTCATTGGAGCGACGCGACGCCTCCAAAACCTCGGCGTTCCCGAGGAATTCATGAAACAGGTGAAGAGCGAACGCAGCGTCCCCGATACCTTTGTTTATCGCGCGCCCATTGAGGGTGACGTGCTGGAACGGAATTGGAGCGATGGCCAAGGCTTCAAGGCCGGAGATGTCGGCTTTCGCATCGCCGACCACTCGGTCGTTTGGATGATGGCGGACGTGGCCGAGAGCGACATCGCCGCAGTCAAACCCGGAGAGAGGGTGAACGTTACCACGCGCGCTCATCCCGGCCGCACCTTCAATGGAACGGTTACGGTGGTCTATCCACACTTGATGAAAGAAACGCGCACGGTGCGGGTGCGCATCGAACTGCCCAACCCGGATATGGCGCTGTTGCCTGACATGTACGGCGACGTCGATATCGCTACCGGCTCGAAGGCCGACGTTGTGGCAATTCCCGCGAGCGCGGTGATCGACAGCGGCAGCCGTCAGATCGCGCTGGTCGACCTCGGTGATGGCCGTTACGACCCGCGTGAAGTCAAACTCGGCCGCGCCGGTGGCGGGTTTCGTGAGGTGCTGAGCGGCGTCTCGGAGGGCGACAAGGTCGTCGTCAACGGGAACTTCCTCATCGACGCGGAAAGTAATCTTCAGGCTGCACTAAAAGGCTTCTCGGCTCCCTCGACGACGGGGACCGGCCAATGATCGCCCGCCTCATCGCCTGGTCCGCTAAAAATTTGATGCTGGTGTTCATCGCCACCGCATTTGCGGTAGTGGCGGGAGTGTGGGCAGTGCGGACTCTTCCGCTCGACGCCATCCCCGACCTCTCTGATACTCAAGTCATCGTCTACACCGAATTCCCGGGTCAAGCGCCGCAGGTCGTCGAGGATCAGGTCACCTATCCGCTCACCACCGCCATGCTGACAGTGCCGCGCTCTAAGGTGGTGCGGGGCTTTTCTTTCTTCGGCGTATCCTTCGTCTACGTCATCTTCCAGGATGGCACAGACATCTATTGGGCGCGCTCCCGCGTACTAGAGTATCTCAACGCCGCCGCTAAGCGCTTACCGGTGGGCGTCACTCCGACGCTCGGCCCCGACGCCAGTGGTGTGGGCTGGGTTTACCAGTATGCGCTCCAATCCAAGAACAAGTCTCTCGCCGACCTCCGTTCGATGCAGGACTGGGAAGTGCGCTTTGGTCTTTCCAAAGCCGAGGGCGTCGCCGAGATCGCGAGCGTCGGCGGTTTCGTCAAACAATACAGTGTGGTGATCGATCCGAGCCGGCTCCGCAGTTTCAACATTTCCCTAAAGACCGTGCGCGACGCCATCCGCAACAACAACATGGACGTGGGCGGGCGCACCCTGGAACTGGCCGAGCACGAGTTCATGGTGCGCGGTCGCGGTTACCTCAAGGGCGTTCAGGACCTGGAGAACATCGTCGTCAAAGCCGACGGCGGCACGCCCGTTCTGTTGAAAGACGTCGCGAATGTCGAGATCGCCGGCGACGAACGACGCGGCATTGCCGAACTCAATGGCGAGGGCGAAGTGGCAAGTGGCATTGCCCTGCAACGCTACGGTGCCAATGCGCTCACCGTCATCGACAACGTCAAGGCGCGGATGAAAGAGATTACTCCATCGCTACCAGCGGGCACAGAAGTGGTGCCGGTCTATGACCGTTCGGAACTGATCCACCACGCTATCGAGACCTTGAAACACACGCTTGTCGAAGAAAGTCTCGTGGTCGCCGCTGTGTGCTTCATCTTCCTGCTGCACTTCCGCAGCGCACTGGTCGCCATCTTGATGCTGCCTGTCGGCATCCTGATGGCCTTCACGGCCATGCGGTTGCTCGGCATAGGCTCCAACATCATGAGTCTCGGCGGCATCGCCATCGCCATCGGCGCGATGATCGACGCGGCGATCGTCATGATCGAGAACGCGCACAAGCATCTGGAGCGGGCACCGAAGGACAAGCCGCGTCTTGAAATCTTGATCGAGGCGGCATCCGAAGTCGGTCCGGCATTGTTCTTCTCGTTGCTGATCATAACTGTGTCGTTCCTGCCGATCTTCACGCTCGAAGCTCAGGAGGGTCGTCTCTTCGGACCGTTGGCTTTCACCAAGACGTTCGCGATGGCCTCAGCCGCGCTGTTGTCCGTGACTCTGGTGCCGGCCCTGATGGTTATCTTCGTACGCGGCCAGATCATTCCCGAAGAGAAGAATCCAATTAACCGCGCGCTGATCGCCATTTACCGCCCGATCATCGAGGGTGTGCTCAAGGCAAAGACGCTGACCATCGTACTCGCCGCCATCATCCTTGCGGTGTCGATATGGCCGGTGACCAAGGTCGGCAGCGAGTTCATGCCCAACCTCAACGAAGGCACGCTGCTCTACATGCCGACCACGCTGCCAGGGCTTTCCATCACCAAGTCGGCGGAGCTGCTGCAAACTCAGGACCGCATCATCAAGTCGTTCCCCGAGGTGGCCTCGGTTTACGGCAAGGCCGGTCGCGCGCAGACCGCGACCGATCCGGCGCCCACGGAGATGTTCGAGACCATCATCAACCTCAAGCCCAAGGAGGAGTGGCGCCCCGGCGTCACCACCGACAGCCTGGTGACGGAGATGGACAAGGCCTTGCAGTTCCCGGGTGTCTCCAACGCCTGGACGATGCCGATCAAGGCGCGCATCGACATGTTGTCCACCGGCATCCGCACCCCGGTCGGCGTCAAGGTCATCGGCAACAATCTTGCCGATATCGATGGCGTTGCCCGGCAGGTGGAATCCGTCGTGAAATCGGTGCCGGGGACATCGAGCGCCTATGCCGAACGCGTCTTGGGCGGCTACTACCTGGAGATCGTTCCTAACCGCGAACGGCTGGCCCGCTACGGCCTGATGGTCTCGGACGTACAGGACGTCATCTCGATGGCACTCGGAGCCGAGCCCATCACGACAACGGTCGAGGGACGCGAGCGCTACACGGTGGCCGTGCGCTATCCGCGCGACCTCCGATCTGACCCGCAGACCATCGCCAGGGATGTCGTGGTGTCTTTGCCCAGCGGCGCCGGCACCGTGCCGTTGGGCGAAGTCGCCGACGTCAAGCTCACGCAGGGCCCGACGACCATCCGCACCGAAAACGCCAAGCTCGCTACCTACGTCTACGTCGACATCCGCGACCGCGACCTCGGCGGCTATATCGCCGACGCCAAGCAGGCCGTGGAAACGCATGTGAAGATGCCTATCGGTACCTACCTCGTGTGGTCCGGGCAGTTCGAGTACCTCGAACGCGCCGAGGCCCGCCTGCAGATGGTCGTGCCCGTCACCCTGATGATCATCTTCCTGCTGCTCTACCTCAACTTCCAGCGACTCACGGAGACGCTGATCGTGATGTTGTCGCTGCCGTTCGCGCTGGTGGGCGGCTTTTGGCTGATGTGGTGGCTTGGCTTCAATCTGTCGGTCGCGGTGGCCGTCGGCTTCATCGCGCTCGCTGGCGTCGCTGCCGAGACCGGCGTGGTGATGCTGATCTATCTCGACAACGCCAAGCGCGAGATCCAGGCCGAGTGTTTGCTCCAGAGGCGACCTTTCACTCGGGAAGACCTCCACCATGCCATCATGGTGGGCGCGGTGGAGCGCGTCAGACCGAAGATGATGACGGTGGTTGCGATTATGGCAGGCCTGCTGCCGATCCTCTGGAGTACGGGCGCCGGCTCCGAGGTGATGCAACGCATCGCCGTGCCGATGATCGGCGGCATGGTCTCGTCAACGCTCCTGACGCTGATCGTAATTCCTGTGATCTATGCGCTGCCGGAGGGCTGGCGACTTCCTCAGAGGGATCTGTTGGGCTGCCCTCAACATGAGAACGCGTGGCAGAACTGATCGACACGGGAGCTGATGAACGCCATATCAGACGAGCACGCCGACGCAACGCTGAGCGCCGCGCCACGCTGCTGCAGGCGTTGTCGGACAGCTTCGGCAAGGCCGTGACAGTCGAAGGCTCGGATGCGGGCCTGCATGTGGTCGTTTGGTTCAATGGCGTGTCGTCGGACCAGGAGGCGCGGCTCGCAGAGGCGGCGCAAGAAGCCGGTGTGGGCATCTATCCGATATCGCCCCTATACTCAGGCGCAAAACGACGTAAGCAGCGCGGGCTTGCTGGTTTCGTCGTAGGTTACGCGGCCCTTGATGGGCGCGCGATCCGGCGTGGTGTAACGCTCCTGGCCGAGGCGTTTCCTAAACGGCGGTGATTTTGTCGTCTGCTTTTGACCCTCAGCGGCACTTGGTGCCAGCCATTTGGCAAACAAGGCGGCTAGCGTTTACAGCGGCAATTCAGAAGACAACTTGATCTTCTGCATCGGCACTTCAGTCTTGAGGCTCTGGACGCCTTTGATGCGCGTCAGATGGTCCATTTGAAATCGACGATAGGAGTCGAGATCAGCGGCCACCACACGAAGCAGGAAGTCACAGTCGCCGGCCATCAGATGGCATTCGACAATTTGCGGCAGCCGCGCCACAGCCTTCGTGAATCGATCGACGGTCTCCGAATCCTGCCCCGTGAGCCACACGCGCGCAAATAGGGTCAGACCCATTCCGATTTTGGACGCGTCAAGCAGGGCAACATAGCGCTCTATCACTCCCTCTTCCTCAAGTATGCGCACGCGTCGCAAGCACGGCGACGGCGACAACCCCACCTCCTCGGCGAGTTCGACGTTTGTCATCCGGCTGTTGCGCTGAAGAGCCCGCAGGATGCGGCGGTCGATATCATCAAGCTTGATTGGCATGTTGCGTCTCGAATAGCAATTTCCGTAGTTGTCTATGCCAAGAAGTATGGCTCTACGGGATTATTCGCAAGATAATTTCGAGAGACGGGGTTCATAATGCCAATAATTCAAGGAAAATGAGATAAACTCATGAGCACGCTGGAATCCCGTGTCCACGAAACGCGACATCCGCAAACCCGCGTTGAGGTTCTGCGGGGCCTAAGAGCAGCATTGCCGATCATGATCGGTTTTGTGCCATTCGCGTTGGTTCTCGGCGCGCAAGCCTCCCAGAAGGGGCTGAGCTTTGTGGAAGTGCCACTGATGACCGGACTGAATTTCGGTGGCGGCTCCGAGCTCGCGGCCATCGAGCTTTGGACATCGCCCCCACACGTGCTCCTGATCGCGGCGATCACGTTTCTCATCAACAGCCGCCATCTTCTCATGGGTGCGGCTTTGGCTCCGCTTATTCAGCATCTGCCGAAGCGCCAAGCGTTGCCCGCTCTATTTTTCATGTGCGACGAAAGCTGGGCGATGGCATTGGCCGATGCGCGCAAACGGAAAGCGCTCGACGCGCGCCATGCCTTCAGTCTGCCTTACTACTTGGGCGTTTCGGCGGGGCTCTATCTGACCTGGGTAATCTTCACCACGATTGGTGCGGCGGTCGGACCGATGATTGGTAATGTCCAAACCTATGGGTTCGACATGGCGTTTCCGGCCGTCTTTCTCGTCTTACTCAAGGGGATGTGGAAAGACGTGCGCACCGCGCGTCCTTGGCTTGTTAGCCTCGTCGTTGCGGGATTGACGTACCTCACTGTGCCGGGCGCCTGGTACGTCGCAGCTGGCGCGCTCTCTGGAGTTCTTTCGGCATTTCTGTTGGCCGATAACAAATGATCAATTCCACCACGCTCTTGACCATCCTCCTGATGGCGTCCGTGACGTATGTGACGCGTGTCGCGGGCTACTTGGCATTGCGCAACCGCGTGATGAGTGCACGCGTCGTCGAGGTTATGGAGGCTGCCCCTGGCTGCGTCCTGATCTCGGTCATCGCGCCTGATTTTGTGTCGGACCGTCCGGCAGATCTCGTCGCGCTCGGAATCACCCTCGCCGCCGCAACACGGCTGACTATCCTCCCAACCGTTATCATTGGCGTCGCTTCGGCAGGACTACTGCGTTACCTCATTCAGTGACGCTATGGTCCGCGTTCCGATGTCGGATAGACTGACTGCTCCTGACCCAAAGCTGGCGCTTACTTCAAAGGGTCGCTTGGTCTGATTTCAAAATGGTGAGCGGACACGCGAATTGTGGATGAGCCGATCTGCGCGGTCGTGCAAACGATTTAAAGTGGATTCTACCTCCATGCGGGCGGCTTCGAGTTCACTGGTGTCTGCGCGCCGCGCGACGTGAATCGCAGGCGACCACAGAATTGCTCCGCGGCCGAACGGAAGCACGATTTGCGTCCGATCCCAGTTTCCGAGCTCGAAGTGATGACGCGTCGCGGCAGCAAAGCAGTAGATCGGTGCGCCGGAGATTTGCGCGAGTTTGACGGGACCAAGCCCGGCAATGCGCGCGATTTTAGGAATTTCCGCCGTCATGAGGACCGCTCTTTTGTCGTCGAGGTGCGAAATCATCGAGCGGAATGCCGGTACGCCTCGTTTCTTCCGGATCTTTGATGGTATGCGGGTGCCGGAACCTCTGATGATCTTGTATCCCGCGCCCTCGGCGACGGCGCCAATGAGTTCGCCGTCGCGATGTGGGGAAACGAGCAGAGAGCACCTCGTGTGCAGGCGAAGCGCGGCATGCCCCAGGAACTGTCGTCCGTGCCAGGTCAGTGCTATAAACCCCTCACCGGAACTCCAGGGCGGGCTTGAACCATCATCGACGGCCCATCGGGTCGTTTTCTCCACGAGCCCGAGGTACCATCTCAAGCTTGTCGCCATCAGGCTGCGACGGCTGGATTCAACTCTGTCTTGCCACATCGTGCTATGGTTTCTCGATGACCTGTTTGTCGCGAGCCCCGAGGCGTTCCGTGGGTCGTGCTCGCTCGATAAATGAACTCACTTTGGCCGGGGGGACTGCCTCGGCCGCTTCCGGAGGCGCCTTCAGCCATTTCGGGTCGCGAAATCCTTCGGCGTAGCCGACGTCGAACAGAGCCCGCATGTACTTCAAGTCGAAAGGCTCAGTGCTCTGCTCTGAAAAGCTCGGAGGAATCGCTGCCAAGTTGAAGTCGGCCCCATCCCGCTTTGAGAGGTAATAGAGCCGCATCAAGTCACCCGCTCCCTGACTTTTTATCAACGTGCTGAGCGAACGCTCTGCGATGGCAAAGGTCGTAGCCTCGGTTGGCTTCCATTCCGGAACGAGTTTGTTGTTTTCGACGATATAGAAGCGGTTGCGCGGCGGCGCGCTATGCAGCGGATCGAGCTGCCGGAGCGAAAACTGAAGCGGTGTGATGAAGACCTTCTGCGTCGTACCGCCATCAACATGCATTTCTTCGTGCATCTCTCCTCCAGCTTCCACATCGATGTGCACCGGGGGAAACAGTCCAGGTATCGCTGCCGAAGCGAGAATGACCTGGCGAAAGAGCTCGACCGCGCGTGGGTTGCGACTGACCGCTATTTCGCCCATGTTCCAAACGACCGGCCGCTGGGCGTCGAGGTTTGTCGTGCCGATCAGAAGAATGCGGCCTTTGCGATATTCCGCAGCGATCGCATCGAGGAAATCCCGGTCGACGTATTTTGCGATGAGCCAGGCCAGGGGTTGCGTGTCGGCCAAAGCAGGCCCGCCAATCAAACCCGAAAATGGTTGCTTAACTATGATGTCGTCGGTGCCGTAGCGCGTCCAAATCTCCCTCAGCTGCGGATCGTGCGAAGAACCGAGAAACGCGAACGGCGCTATAAGAGCACCAGCGCTTACTCCGGTGACGACCTCGAAACGCGGCCGACGGCCCGTCTTCGTCCAGCCAACAAGCAAGCCGGCAGCAAACGCACCGTCAGTCCCGCCGCTCGACAAAGCAAGATAGTTGACCACGGGGCGCCCGCCCGTTCCGGGCGCCTCTGCGAGCCGCGGCAGGTGTGGCATTCTGAGGTGGATCTGCGCTTCGGCATCTTCAGGAACCTCGTCGCCCCAATAGCGGACGTTTCCGAGATCTGGCACCCGAGCTTTAAGGGTGAGAGACTGAGGCACAGGATTACGGGGCATCGTCATCGAGCAACCGCTACAGACGGCTGCAAGAAAGAATAAGATACCGGCCGAGACAAATCGCGTGGCGATCACGTTTCCAGCGACATGCAAAGAAACGCGGATCGTCGATCGTGTTGCGGAGAGGCTCTTGCAGACAAAGTTCGGATGGTGCCTGAGAGCGAAGCGACAGGAAGACATTTTGCGCTACCGTTATCGTTTTAGCGCGGTTCGGTGACTTGATCGGAGACCTGCGCGGTTGCACTCGCGCCGTCGTCTGTCCATTCCGGCGGCAATCCAATCCCGTTTCCGAAGATTCGTGCGAGTCCCGGGTCACGACCGAAGGCATCGCATGCCGCGTATTTCGGCGCACCGCCGAAGCTTGCCCCGATGGCGGACATCGATGGGAGGGACGGCATGGTATTGAAGGGGCTCGCGCCCGTGACAATCAGGGTGCTGAAATCGGCGCCGTATTCCTTCGCGAGATCATACGCATCACCAACCTTTGAAGCCTTCGGTGAACTCGTGATGGCGTTGGCATCACGCGCCCAAAGCATCGCGGCCTCCTGAGCGCCGTTTTGATTGAGCGCTTCGGCCTCGATCGACAAGCCTCCAAGGCCGACCGGAATGCGCGGCACGGGGACCATGGCGCCAAAAGCAGCGGGCGCTAGCTGCGCAACTTTAGAGGCACCGGCGATATTCTCATCCGTGAGATCGATGCGGGTGATCACGGAATGGACCGTTATGTCTGCGGGTTCCGAGAGCGGGACGACGTGCAGCCGCTCGCTCAAGCCAATGCACAGCGCCCTGTCGGCCACATTGGCGACGAGTTTGCGTTGCCGCTCGGGTAAGTTCAACTTCAAGGCTTCGCCGGAGAACACCGTCGGTGCGATTCGCACGGTCTTCGCAGCTAGGACATTCGCTTTGTTCACGTGAAGCCGCGACTGCGTTAAAAGGCCGTTGGCAGGCGCCAAATTGTCGTACGACGCGAGCGATCCGGTAGGCTCTAGTCGCGGTGCTCCGCACCCGACCAATGCGAGGAGAGGAATGATCGTGCAGAGGAGCCGAAAGAGATGACGGGGACGAGCTTGGTGTGCTGCGAGCGCACGCCTAGAGAGAGGAGGACGTTCAAGCGTGTGCGCGTGTGCTTCCACTTGGCTAAAAGCCAAACTTATTCTACTCCGCATGGAGCTATCCCCCCGAATGGCCAGGTGCGTGGCGTGTTCGAATAATTAGATAGATAGTTCTATCTAATTAATGGGAAGTTTCTTTGCTGGTCAACTGTGATGAAATAATGACCCACACATACGGACGAGCGCATGGCACGGACCCTTGACGTCAACAAACACCAACAAAAGTCGCAGCAGATACTGGAAGCGGCCTGGCGATGCTTCGTTCGTGATGGCTTCAGGGGAGCGAGCACGACCGACATTTGTCGGGAGGCGAAGATCAGCCCGGGTCACCTCTATCATTACTTCCCGAGCAAGGAGGCGATCGTCGAGGCGTTGATCGAGGACAAATTGCAGAGCATCGCCTCGACGTTTGCCGCCATCGGTCAAGAGGACGACATCCTTGAAGCTCTTCTTTCGAGGATTCACGAGGGCTTCGCCAAGTCTTATCGACCGAGCGTGCTTTTCAACGTCGAGATGCTGGCAGAAGCCAGCCGCAATGCGTCGATTGCACGAATTCTTGAACGCTATACGCAACGCATGCGCGATCTCTTGGCTGATCGCCTCCGTGAAGGCCAAAAGCGTGGCCAGGTTAATCAACGGATTGACCCGACCGTCGCCGCGACGCTCCTGCTCGGGCTCGCTGATGGGGTGAGAGGTATGTCGATCAAAGATTCATCGCTCGACGCGGCCAAGACTGCCGAACTCGTGAAAGTGGTGATTACGCGTTTGGTGGCTCCTGATAAGGATGCGGCTCGAGACCGATCGAAAAGGTCCGTCCAAAATGTTCGTTGATGACGGCGGCGCCGCGACGTCTCCGTTTCTGGCCCATCGCGTTGAGCAACTGCTGAACACGATCCAACATGTCTCGCTCGATAACCCGGAGCGAGCCGATGCTGAATTCGGCGTGCAAGCCATGTACCGTCTCATCGTGTGACGGCGTTCGGAAAAGTTTGAAAGCCGGCTTTTGTTCTTCGGGCTGACGCGCGACTTCGGCGCTTGAATCTTTGATTTTGGTGTAGATCAATATCAGCGATCGACATTTGCTTGCTCGAGGATAGGCGGCGTCCCAACCGATGCCCCCCCCTGCACCCGAAGCCCCGCAGCCGCGAGTTGATCCCTCTGACGGCCGGCTCTATTCCGCCACCGGCCGTGTACCGAAAAAATTCCTCGACACGCAAGAGATGCGTGCAGACCTTTGAGCGAACAATTCAATGAAGGGGGCGAAAACGGATATCCGATTCCGGTTTATGTCAACGTCAATTGCTTGCCTGCAATGTGAGCAGAATAGCGAATGCAGTGAGATGATCTGTCCAATTGCTCGGTCACACCAAAAACTATTTATGTTGGGCGGAATAACCCAGTGGAACTGGGGATTTATACATTTTCGGCATATCGAATTCTCAGATGAATTCCAAAATGTTAGATAAGTGGCTGTCTCCTCGTTGGCACAAGCAAGCCAGAAGAAGAAGAAGGCGAATAAGAAAAGGAGAGGCCCTGGCACGAACTTTCGGAAAGAGATCTGCCGTTTTTGACCCTCATTCCCCACTCCGCTTCATCGGGGATGATCATTCAAGTAATGGTTTGTCGCGCGCCTACAAATACGAAATTGCTAAGTGGACTAACATATATCAATCGACGCCTCCCCCGAATAGAGCGGTACAAACTCTTATATTGGCGCAGCCGTGGGATTATCCTCGTCTTCTTGCCGAGCCTCCCGAATGGTTTCGTGACGCTTACAGGATAGGCTTATGGGTTTGGGAGCTTGATCAGTTTCCATCGGATTGGCGATTTGCTTTGGACATCGTCCACGAGATTTGGACGCCGTCCACGTTCAGTGCGACTGCCCTGCGCCATGGAACTGATTTGCCGATTAGAGTGGTTCCTCATGCCGTCGTCAACTCGACGAAATCACCGCTTCCACGGTCTCAGTTCGGCGTACGCGACGATCAATTCCTGGGCATGGCGATCATGGATCTTGCCGCTTGCCCGGATCGCAAAAACCCGGTGGCACACGCGCGCGCCTGGGCTCGCGCTTTTGGTAACGACTCTGACGTGCACCTCCTGATGAAGGTGCGCTTTAAAAAAGCCACCGAATTCGCTCGCAACGCTCTAGTGAAAGAAATTTCAGGCGCAAAGAATATTACACTCATTGAAGAGGATTTCACAGACTCCGACATGTCCGGCTTTCAGCGCATGGCCGACGTCTACCTATCATTGCACCGCGCCGAGGGATATGGTCTCAATATACATGAGATGCTGGAACTGGGGATACCGACGATCGCCACGGGGTGGTCTGGCAATATGGATTTTATGCCTAAGTATCCAATTGCTTTCCCCGTCCCCTTCACCATGGTCCCCTGCAAAGATCGGACTTTCGCATATGTAGGCGAAAATTTGTCTTGGGCGGAGCCCGACATAAATGTGGCGTCGGAGTTCTTGAGAGAGATTCAAAACAATTGGCGGAACAATAAATAGGGCAATGCATAAATTATTCCCAATCAAACCACGCAACGAGAAGCTCAACTGAATAAATCAAATAAATATTTCCAAGTTCAAATTATTGGCCTTTATCAGTTTCTGACGCGCCATATCCGCCATCACCATATCTTTTACCAATTCTGGGAATTGGCGTTCGTGACGCCACCCAAGACGATTGAGAGCCTTGCGAGGATCCCCCAGCAGCAAGTCCACTTCGGTGGGGCGAAAGAAGGAGGGATCAATTTTCACAACAATCTCACCACTGAGCGCATCCCTTCCGATCTCATTAGTGGCCGATCCGGACCATTCAATTTTCACGCCGATGGCATCAAATGCTAAATCGACAAATTCGCGAACGCTATGTACTTCCCCAGTGGCCAAAACATAATCATCGGGCTCCGCCTGCTGCACAATGAGATGCATGCCTCGAACATAATCTCGTGCATCGCCCCAATCCCGTTTAGCGTCAAGATTGCCGAGGAATAGAATACTCCGTTCCCCGAGAGCCCAACGGGCCGCCGCCTTTGAAATCTTGCGAGTTACAAAAATCTCGCCTCGCAATTCTCCCTCGTGATTGAACAAAATACCGTTTGAGGCATGCATTCCGTAGGCCTCGCGATAATTTACGGTGATCCAGTATCCGTAAAGCTTCGCAACCCCGTAGGGACTCCTCGGATAGAACGGCGTTCGTTCTGATTGAGGGGTTTCCACGACTTTGCCGTAGAGTTCCGAGGTCGAAGCTTGATAAAATCGCGTTTTTGAAGCGAGACCATTTTGTCGAATGGCCTCGAGCAACCGCAGGGCTCCCACGCCGTCGGCGTTCGCCGTATACTCAGGCGTTTCAAAGGAAACGAGGACATGACTCTGCGCTGCGAGATTATAAAGTTCGTCAGGCGCGACATGTCCGATGACGCGATTGAGCGAGCCAGCGTCAATTAAATCGCCATAGTTGAGTCGAAGTTGCCCGGAGTTCAATTCGTCACCGCAAATGCGTGAAAGGCGATGAATGTTCGGCGAACTGGCGCGCCGGACCAACCCATGCACTTCATACTGAAGATCGAGAAGGTAACGTGCGAGCCAAGCCCCGTCCTGGCCGGTGATGCCTGTAATAAGTGCAGTCTTCATCATTTCCCCGATAACGATGCTTGTCGCTCAACCCATATTCGGCGCAGAGCCGGCAAAATTCCCGACCAATTCATCATTCCGTGCGAATATTGTCCCAATGGGTTCGGATCCATTGAACAGTCTCTCGAATACCCATTTCCAAAGTATGCTGGGATTTAAAGCCAAGCTGGCTTAACCGCGCGATGTCATAGGAGCGGCATTTTTGACCGAGCGGCTTCGACGTGTCCCAGCGATATTCAATGTCGGGAAAATGCTGTGAGATTATAGAAACGAGTTCGCGAATTGTATGCACCTTGCCTGTGGCCAGGTTGTAGGCCCCGGAACCGTGTTCCAGCATTGTGCAGAGGCCTTGCGCAACGTCGCTCGCATATATGAAATCTCGTGTGGGAGACCCATCACCCCAGACTTCAACGACGCTTCCTGACTTTTCCGCATTCGCAAATTTCCAAATGAGCGACGGCACGACATGACCATAATTCGGATCGAAACGATCATACGGCCCATAAATGTTGGTTGAAATAGCGTAGGAAAAGTCGAGCCCAAACTGTCGTTGGTAACACTCTAATTGCACAAGCATGGCGCGCTTAGCATACGCATAAGCAAACTCAGAGCCATGTGGAACATCAACAAGGGCGTCACTTTCCTGGAAGGGATGTCGCACCCGGTCGGAATAGATCGCAGTGGTTCCCATGGCGACGATCTTGCGCGCGCCACACTTTCTCGAAGCGTCGATGACGTTTGTATTTATGAGCATGTTGCGGCGAAAAATATCGCCGGGGAAGGTTATGTTGCCTCCAAGCCCATAAACTGCTGCAGCCAGATGGATGACGCAATCCGGCCGAGCGTCGTTGAATGCGTCCTGTGTGTCGGACGCGTCCTCAAGATTGCAATGTTTTTGGCCGAGCAGCGCAACCACCTCGTAACCCGAAGTCCTGAGATGTTGTAGAAGCGCAGTGCCTACGACTCCCGTCGCCCCAGTTATCAAAATTCTTTTGGCATCGCTCATCAACAGAACCATACCGTGATCATGTTTTTGGTCTCTTGCCGCACGCTCAGGTCCCTATCCTTGCTGACCCGTTGGCAGCCGATCAGGTGGCGGCTGATATCACACTCTGATCAATCATCCAAACGACGATTGGTGGACTCTAATTCGTTTTACATTGATTGAGCGTCACCCCGGAGAGATGGTGACAAATCATCACGGACGTGGGTCGCCTGCGTTTTCAAAACAGGCAAAGTCGAAAACGACTTCGACCGTTTCCACACCGTTTTCACACCGTCTCCACACCGCCTCCACACCGTTTCCGAGTCTGACCAAAACGCGAATTAGAAACGGTGTGTCGAAGTCGTGGTGCCGCCGACTTGTCGCGGTGGGCCACCGCCCACTGTACTTGCGGCCTGTGTCCCGCTTGTCCTACTACGCGTTGGCCAGCTGCAGGGCGACGGCGGCAGAGGTTTTATTTTGGCCCTATGATCGCGATGAAGGCGGGCCAAGGGGGGGGTGTTTTGGTGGGACGGAAACGACTTGCTATTATCAGCAGTTATGACGAAGGCTGTGGCAATGCCTTCTATTCACATGCGTTGAAGCTTGCTTTCCAAGAGCATGTCGATGTCGAGGTGCTGGCACTCGATTTGAACCTTCTCCAAAAGCACGGCGCATTCGTGGAGCAGGCTGCGGACAGGCATATTTACGAACTCGCGTCTCGCCTGCAGAATTTTGACTATGTAAATATTCAATTTGAAGCAGGACTGTACGGCGTGAATCGTTCCAGCATGCTCAGGCGGTTCAAGGTGCTGGCCGACTCTGCACCAAACTTAATTGTAACAATGCATCGTGTGGATCCAGCAACGACCCTCAGGCGATCGCGGGTCAATCATCTTATTTCCGTAGCGACGTCTGGGAAATATCGGAAAGGCATTCGTCACAACGGATATGCTCAGCTTTATAAGGATGTCATAGATTATTGCATGACGCTGAGTACGCAGAAAAACACCTGGATTTGCGTCCACACCAAACGTGAACTACGCCTCATTTCAGAAACCTATAAGAATAGGTACTGCTTTGACTATCCACTGGCATTCCTTTTGCCGGAAACGAGAAAAAATCTTATTGAAAAGTCTGATTCAAAATCCTTTAAGGCCAAGCATGGCTTTGGCTCAGACCAGAAAGTATTGGGAGTATTCGGCTTCTTCGGGAGTTATAAGGGGATCGAGACTGCTATCCGCGCGCTATCGCTTTTGCCGGATGAATACGTCCTTGGTATTTTTGGCGGTCAGCACCCACAAACAATAATGCCTCATAAGGAAATTGATGACTACCTACGCTCAATACTAGAGCTAATGGGCTTCGGTCAGTTTTTTTCTCCCGCTTCCATTGTGGATTCCACCGGAGATCCGAAACACATCGAACGACTGCTGCGTCGGATAAGGTTTGTTGGCTCCCTTCCTGACCCAGAGTTTATGGAGGCGCTTAGGTGCTGTGACGGGGTTCTCTTACCGTACCGGGAGGTCGGTCAGAGCATGTCAGGCGTTCTTCCCTTGGCAATCGAAATGAAGGGGCGGCTATTTTGTGCAAATAACCTATCATTCTCGGAATCGATGAGATACTTCGGGAATGTTGGCGAGATGTTTGATATAGGTAATTTCGTCGAACTTGCACAGAAGATACTCTATTCGCACCGGAATTTTGAACCAGCGCAAGACGCCAGCTACGAACAGCATAATATTCGTAAATTGGCCGAAAGATATTTGCATCATTTTGAGGTAGGTGAGCAGCTAGATCGAACGTAGAGCTGCCGCGGGTGATGGCGATCCTCGGCGTGCCGAAGCTGCTTGGGGCGATGTGAGGCCTCAGCGACCTGGTCAGGATCCTACCGCCAAGCGGCAGCTCCTGCGTTCTCACACAGCCTCTCGGCTTTGCAGACCTAAATAATGACAGTGGCTGCGGATATTTTTGCGACCTTTCTTGGAATTGCACTTGGTCTCGCAAATTTTGATGCTGCAAACATCCAAGCTACATCGGATCTCGTCCGCACGGTGGAGAGCTCGGGCAGGCGCGTCCTTGCGTTTCCACTTGATGGGCGGAAAACCACTTCGGCCGCATAGATGAGTCAACGGCTAGCCCAAATCTCGCCAGCCCCTACAGCGCGATACGGCTTCACTAAAGCGTTGACGTATCGCGGTACTGTCACCGATACGCGGGGAAAAAGTGATGGGCACAGTCTTAGGCTCCGGCAACACAACGCCCGCCCCTAGCGCCGCAAGCGACGCCGTGCCAAACGCTGTACGCTCGTCGAAGTCCGTTGCGAGAACGTCGCGCCCGATCATGTCCGCCAGGAATTGCGCAAAGTATTTGCTGCGGGCGAGGCCGCCGTCGATAGCGATCGAGCGGCCGATCGGAACATGCGCATTCATCGCCCCCACGACGTCGGCGGCGCTTAGTGCGATTCCCTCGAGCATCGCCTGGCGAAGATCCTCCTTCGTCGTCGCTGCCGACATGCCAAGAAACAGGGATGCGGCGGTCCGGTCCCAATGAGGACATGCGAGACCCGATAGTGCGGGCACGAATACGACCCCTCGCTCAATCGCTGCCGGCATGTCGAACCAATCGAGGTCTGCGGTGAGATCCGAAACGAGTCCGATGCGACGCGCCCATTCGATCGCTGAGCCCGCGTCATAGACGCCGCCGTCCACCGCATAAGTCATGCGGCCGCCGATCGACCAGGCGACCGTTGGAAGCAAACCTTTTTCAGGCGCGCGCGTGATCTCTTCACCCGTCACGGCCAAAGCGAAGGCGCCGGTTCCAAACGTGATTTTGGCGTCGCCTGGCTTCCGGCAGCCATGGCCGAAAAGAGCGGCTTGCTGATCGACCACGGCGGCCGTCACTGGGACGCCGTCGATACTGCCGTAGTTGCAGACCGTCGGCCGGATTCCCGGAAGGCACGCGATAGGGACGCCGAAGAGCTCGCAGAGCTCGGCATCCCACTGGCCGGTCTCAAGGTTCATCAGCGATGTCCGAGAGGCCGTCGTGACGTCGGTTGCAAAGTGGCCGGCGAGACGATCAAGAAAGAAAGCATCTGTCGTACCGAGACGCAGATGACCGGCTTCAAGCGCTGTTTTCGCCGCCGGAATATTGTTGATGATCCAAGCGAGCTTGGATGCCGAGAAGTATGCGTCGAGCGGCAAACCCGCTCGCGCCAATGTCAAAGTTTCGGCGCCGCTGTCTTTCAGTCGCGCAACGGCATCGGCTGTGCGATTGTCCTGCCACACGATGACGGGGGAGACTGCCGCACCCGTTCGTGCATCCCAGGCAAGGCAGCTCTCGCCCTGATTATCGAGGCCGATCGCATCGACCTGCCCCGCGGCCTTGAGGCAATGGCGAATGTTCGCCAGCAGCTCTTCCGGATCGTGCTCAACCCATCCAGCGTGTGGGTGGTTTTGCTGATGTGTGACGGCGCAGGCAATCTCGATATTGCCGTTCGTATTGGCGACCAGAACCCGAGTCGAAGTTGTCCCCTGGTCGATCGCTGCTACACGCATGTTGCATCGCTCCGGGATGTCGCTGACCGAATGTCGTCTAAACTGAAGACGACCTCGCCAACGGCCCGATCGAATGCAGGAATGGTCGCTAGGATTCGCCGCTCCGGCCCGGACGTCAACGGTTGCGTCATGATGAGCTGCCCTCGACAACGTGCCGTTAGCGCACCGGAGACATCGTCCGCCACGCGCAATTGCAGATGTGTGAGACCGCCCTTTTCCGGAACAAGGCGTTGCGGCACGACATAGCGAACACCCTCACCCGGTGTCAGCTTGACGGTACGCGCTACCGCCGGCAGCTGCCCCGCGAGATCGGCCGCAACGAACTCAGCGATCCGCCGGCCCTCGCGCCACGACCATCCGGCAGTGTCCACAGGATGCAGAACGTTGCCGGCAGCGAAAATACGGGGCTCGCTCGTGCGCCCGAACTGATCAATCATCGGGCCACCCGTGCCGCGATCGATTGCTAGTCCTGCTGCACGGGCCAGTGTCGCTTCCGGCATAAAACGGCCGGTGAGGAGCACGCCGTCGCATTCCATATCTTTTATGGTGCCATCGGCGCGACGCAGCGTAACCGCCTCGACGCGCCGTTTACCTTTGATATCCGCGACGTGTGTTCCGTATCGCACCGGCACACCGAGCAGGCGGGGTAGCAGCATGGAAATCCGCCGCACCGTCGGTCTGTCGCGATCTTCAATCATGGCGACGGGCGCTGCGCCGATCTTGCGGCACGTCAATAACCCGGACAGCGCCACCAACTCCGTGCCGACGATGACGGGCCGGCGAAACGGCGCCATGTGCTGCAGATAAGCGTAGGACTGGAGAGCGCCGGTATTGAGAACGCCGAGCGGCCGATCGCCGGAAATCAGCCGCGCCGCCCGCGATGTTTCCCTGACGCCGGTCGCGAGAATAACGCGCTTGGCCCGGATCTCAATCGGTCCTCGACTGCTGGCACAGGTGACGACAATCCCGCCGATATGATCGATCCCAACCACGGAGCATCCGAGCAAAAGTTCAACACCGGCACGTTGCGCGCGCTCTGAGAGGCGCCGCGCGTAAACGGGGCCTGTCAATACGCGCCCGAATTCACGCATGCCGAAGGGAGGGTGTCCGCAGTGCCGAGGGATACCGCCGGCCTGCTGCTCGCGGTCGACGACAATGACATTTCGGACGCCAAGGCTCTTTAGCCGTGTCGCTGCAGCGAGACCCGCTGGACCCGCGCCGATAACGAGCACCTCAGCATTGGCGACGTCAAAGGGCGCCGACATCACGCTGCGTCCCCGATCGCCAGTGGGGATGCGAAATGATCCTTGGTCAGTTCGGCAAGTCGCGCGTTACAATAAAAGCCCTGGCACCGACCCATGCCGCACCGCGTGCGACGTTTGAGGCCCCCAAGATCACCGGCTGGCAACGGGCCCGACAGGGCCTGCTCGATTTCACGCAGAGTCACCATCTCGCAATGGCAGACGATCTCGCCGTAGCCAGACGATTGCCAATCCCGCGGGCGGTCTTCTGCCAGATTGGGCACGCGCGGAGTTGCCGGTTCTGCTACCGGCGAATGACGATGGCCCATTTCTTCATAGAGGTTGTAGACGTGACGGGCGATGCCGAGTGATGCGGTCATCCCCGTCGAGCGGATGCCTCCAACTGTGATCCAGTTGCGGTCTGGATAGGTAGAGATGCGATAGCCCTTCTCTTCGGTCGCGGGTCTAAGCCCGGCATAAACGGCAGTAACGTCGACATCGGCCAGCGCCGGCATCATTTCCACAGCGCGCGCGATCAAGGCGCGTAGCGCGTTTTCTTCGACGGTCGCACGTTCGCGATCTTCCTGCTCCTCCGCCGTCGGCCCGACGAGGACGTTTCCGAACGCGGTACGGGTTAGGACGACACCCTTTGTGCGTTCGGAAGGCACCGGCAGGATGATCGTCCTCAGCAGCTTCGCCGCCGCTTTGTCGAAGACGACGAACTGGCCTTTGCGGGGCTTGATCTGAAACGACGCCGCGCCGAGAAGGCGCGCGTCAAGCCGGTCGCCATAGAGGCCGGCGCTGTTAATGACGGTTCGCGCCCGCCGCTCGCCCATGCTGGTCCGGAGGGTCCAGACCTCGCCGTCGAAGGCGCCGGACAGAACTTCTGCCGCGAACGCAATCTCCGCGCCATGCATCTTGGCTTGGAGCAAATAAGCGAGAAATGGCGACCAGGGATCGATGACGTGTTCGCCCGGCACCAGAAGAGCTTCAAGTGCGCGCGGCGAGAGTTCCGGTTCACGACTGCGGATTTCCTCTGCCGTCAGGCGCCGGACATCGCCGACGCCGCTCGCCCGGGCTTGAGCTTCAATACCTTCGAGTGCGGCTCTCTCCGATTCCGACCAGGCGACGACCATCGCGCCCGTCTCTAAGAGAGGAAGATTGAAGCTTTCGCGGATCGCCAGATACTCGGAGTATCCAGCCTGCATGCAACTCAATTCGACGCTGCCTGTCGGCGCATCGAAACCCGTGTGGAGGATGGCGCTATTCGCCTTGCTCGCGCCCGAAAGCAGATCTGTTCCCCGCTCGAGAAGAACCACCTTGGCGCCTTCGAGGGTGAACCGTCTCGCCATGGCGCAGCCAACGACGCCCGCGCCAACGATCGCGACGTCCGCAACAGACATTTTCTTTTGTCCTTTGCCATTCGGCGCGCCGACACTCACGCGCCCTAACGGAAATAAAAAAGCCGCGGGCTTTGAAGCCCACGGCTTTCGCTAGTCTCATACTTAAGCGGACTCGCCGACGGCTTTCTCGGCTGCCGCGATTTCCGCTTGCCGTCTGGCGATTTCGGCGCCGATCGGCGGACCCTTGAAGCGACGAGATTCAAGTCCGAACCACAAGACGATCAGCAGCACGATCAAGCCGATCGCATAGTTGATCAGAATGTCGAACGGCGGCTGGATGCCTGCGTACGCCAGAATAAAAGTTCCGACCACCACCAGGAAGCCCATCGGCTTCGAAAAGACACCGAGGCGGAAAGGTCCGAACTCCGTCCACGTCCTGCCCTCCGCGAAGAGACCCGCCGCAATCGGCATCGCATAGGAAACATAGAGGAAGAGCGCGCACCCGGCCGCGAGGGCGGCAAAGGCCGGTGAGTAGAGCGTGGCGGCGACCGAGAGCACCGCGCCGAGCCAAATCGCCGGAACCGGCGTGCGCCATTGCGGACTGACACGACGCCATAGGCCCGACCCTGGCAGTCCGCCGTCACGAGCGAAAGCGTAGATCATCCGCGATGTCGATGTGAGGCCCGCAAGTGCGCAGATGAAGTTCGCCACGACGATCGAGATTGCAATGAGGTCCTTCAGCCATGTCGGCGCCGGCAGATTGTTGAACATGTTGAACCATGCGGCCGCTCCGTCCTTGGCGGTCGCCGCAAGATCTGGGCTCGCAACGACGAACGAGAGCGCCATCACAAAGCCGAACACCAGCGACCAGAACACCGAATGCAGCATACCCTTCGGCACGCTGCGGCGTGCGTCGTTGGTCTCTTCGGAAGTATGCGCTGAAGCGTCGAAGCCCGTGATCGTATAAAGCGGATAGAGAAGACCAACGAGAAATGCCACAACCGCCGTCCGCGCCGCGGGCACATAGCCGCCGCCCGCATCACCCGTATTGTTGGCAAAAGTGAATGCGTGCGAGAAATTGCCGGCCCCCCAGATGAAAAACATCGCCGTCAGCACGACAGCGACGACGAGGATCAGATAGCCGGAGAAGTCTGTCAGCAGCGTTGTGAGCTTGATACCGAAGTGATTGACGAGCGCTTGCACGGCAACGATGAGGGTCACCGCCGCGACCTGCACGTAGTAGGCGTTGTTATTGATGGCGTTGACTTGGTCAAGCGTCATTCCCGCCGGAAGAGGATCGGTCGATTGTACCGTCCAATTCGTGACGTCGACATGGAACACGCCCGACACAACGAGGTCGCGGAATAGCTGCCACACGCCGACGTCAACCGACGCGACGACGAAGATCAGACCGAGCAGATTGATCCAAGCCGTTGCCCAGCCCCACCCTCGACCGCCGAGGATCGAAGACCAGTGGTAGAGCGCCCCTGCTGTCGGATAGGCCGAGGCGATCTGACCGAGACACGCCGCAACGAGAAGAGCGAATAAGCCGCCGACGATCCAACCAAAGGTCGCTTCGAAGCCGCCGCCCGTCGCCATGGCCAGTGGGAAAGACGTGATGCCACCCGCAAGAATGCAGATGATCGAAAACGAGATCGCAAAATTCGAGAACGCACCCATGCGCCGCGACAGTTCCTGCGCGTAGCCCATGGAGTGGAGGACTTTGGTGTCTTCATCGTGACCCATGCTCAACCCCCAATTGTTGACTTCGGTCGTGATTTATCGACAAATTTCGCCCAAGCGGGCACGATATCTGGCATATGCTCTGCTAGAATGACCGAACAGTCAAATAGAATGACCGAACGAACAGTGGGTATGCGCCCGGAAGCTCGCCGCGAGCGAATTGAACACATGGTCCGCGAACGCGAGCGCGTGACTGTCGATCTCTTGGCCGAACTGCTTGGAACGTCAAAGGAAACGGTCCGCCGCGACCTCACGGATCTGGCGGAGCGCGGTCGCATCCGCAAGATTCACGGCGGTGCAACACTGATCGACCCGCGCCCTCCCGAGACAGACGTAGAAGGCCCCTTTCAAGGCCGTCTTTTGCAAAATGCGGAAGCCAAGCGCGCTATCGCTCGGCGTGCCATCGAGCTTTTCGAGCCGGGCGACACCATGTTTGTCGATACCGGTACGACGACATTGCTGTTCGCGGAACAGTTGGCCTCGGCAAGCGGGTTGACCGTCATCACGAATTCCGCGGCCATCGCTGCACTCGCGGCGCGCGGCTCTTCCAACGCGACGTTTCTGATAGGCGGTGAATATCGCGCCGACGGGACGGAAAACCTCGGCCCGCTTGCGATCGAGCAGATCGGCCATTTTCATGCCACCCATGCCGTGCTGGCCGTCGGTTCGATCGAGACGGTGGGCATTCTCGATTTTGATGTGAGAGAAGCGGACGTTGCACGAGCGATGATTGCACAAGCTCGTTCGATCACGGTTCTTGCCGACGCTTCGAAGTTTGGCCGCGGCGGCTTAATAAAAGTCGCTTCGCTCGATGCCGTGAGCCGCGTCGTCACCGAAGGAGAGCCGCCTCAAGAAATCGCCGGCGCTTTGAGCGACGCCGGTGTGTCAATCGTCAAAGCTGCCTAGTCGCGATCTATGGGAGCAGTGTCTCCCTGTTTCCGAACCTTTTCCTGAATCCATCTTCGCAATTCAGGTTCTAAAGTCCGCTCGCAAAGTTCAAGCTCGTATTCATGCTGGTCATGTCCGCAGCGAGCAGCGGGCGTCTCTGCGAGGCCAAGAAGGCTCGCCGCGCGTGGCTTGGATTGCGTTGGCTTCCATCAACTCAACGACCACCGCCATTTCCCGGGCGACGTCCGAAGCTCTAGGCCATGAGGCCGATACCACATTTGTTTACTTCTACAGTATTGTTCCTCGTGGATCTGTCGGAGTTAGACCGGGGGGCCTAAGCCGACGTCTAAGTTCGAAAAGCTGGGGGCATCTATGTCGCGTTCTTGTGCGGCGCCGTCGCGCCGGACTGTGAGTATCTTTTTTGCGCTTTGCATAAATTCGTCAGCAGGCGTCCTCGCCACAAACGTGGCCGCTGAAGAGCCAAAGCCGACCGAATTGCCACCGGTTTCCGTCGACGTCGGCGATCAAGACAACAAGTCGAATGCCAAAACTGCCCGCAAACCATCTGCAGCCAAAGCGAGGAAAGCGGCGACCGCTAAATCTGCTCGGCCCGCTGACAAAGCCTCACAAGTCGGGACGGCAAACAGTGCGGCTCCCGGTATCAACGACCTCGGAGGGGCTTACGACTCCGTCGACGGAGGCGCGTCACGCGGCTTGAACCAAGTGCCCACACTCGGAAAGACCGGAACAGCGCTCGGTGACCTGCCCGCAAGCGTGCAGGTCATTCCAAAAAAGGTCCTAAACGAGCAAGGCGCGGCAACGCTTCAGCAGGCCGTGACCAACGCCAGCGGTATCAATGCCGGAGGCCAAGACTCACTAGGCTATTTCGACCACTTTCTCATCCGCGGCCTCAACGCTCAGGTCTACAGTGACGGCTTTTCCGATGGCGATCAGTTAGGAGGCCTCTCCCACTCGCTCAATGGCGTGCAAGGAATAGAAATTCAGGAGGGCCCGGGCTCCGCGCTGTTCGGGAGCGGGCCGCCCGGTGGCACCATCAACATCGTACATTACAAGCCGTCATCAGAGTTCCACTACGGCGACAGCTTGCAGGTCGGATCTTTCGGAACCATCACCAATAATTTCTTTGTGACCGGCCCTTCGACTGTTCCTGGTCTCGACTATCGGATCGACGCTACGGTTTCTCATTCGGACGGGTTTCGCGATCTGGAAAGTCAGGACTACGAGATCAGGCCGGACTTCATCTGGCACTTCGGTGATCATACGTTTGAGTTTGCGCTTGATGCCCGTCATCTCGAGCAGACGCCCGATTCCTACGGGCTCATCTATTTCAAGGGCTCGCCGATAACGGGGGTTCCCGTCGATGCGAAGTACTCGACGCCATTTGCCGACGCCACCCAGGACTTCCTTCGCCCCACGTTCACGGACACCTGGAAGGTCAACGACTTCCTCACCATCAACAACCGCTTTTCTTATCTTTATCGTACGCTTGATGCCGTCCGGAACGGCGATAGCACGAGAACTTTCGTGTGCACGAACCCCGCTACACAGAAAGACCCGGTGACCGGGAAAGCGTGCATATTGAATCAAGTGGTCGGCCGACAGCTTCGCCAACAGGACGACACCGATAATGATCTCGACTATCAATTCGAGCCGGTCTGGAAGTTTGCAACGGGTTCAGTGGGCCATACGTTGCTGACTGGGTTCGAGGTTCAGCATGAGAGACTTTCCACGAGCCGGTCGACAGCCGATCTTCCGAACATCGCCGACGCGTTTGCGCCAGTGCCTCCGGAAACATCCGCGAGCGGTCTTACGTTCAAATGCGATGCCTCGCATTCGTGCGACGATGATCACCTCGAGGCGACCTATCTTAGCGTTTACGCGACCGATCAGATCGATGTCACTGATCGGTGGAAGATCCGCGCCGGTGTTCGCAAAGACTGGTGGGATACGTCACTGGATCCGCAGATTACAGTGCCTGGCCGCTTCACGAGCGAAGGGACGCCCCTCGTCGCAGGCGTAACACAAGACAGGGACGACGCGCCGGTAAGTTGGAACGTCGGCACCCTGTACAAACTACTCCCTGGCGTGTCGCCGTATTTTGGCGTCTCGGAAAGCCATCTCACGAACTTCAACTCCGAGAATACGCAGAACGGCATCGGCGCTCCGGAATCGGCGTTCCAATACGAGGCGGGAATCAAATTCTCGATGTCAGATGACAGGGTCGTGCTGAATACCGCAGCCTTCACAATCTCTCGTGACAACGTCGCAACGGCCACCGTTATCAACGGCGTCGAAGGCGTCGTGTTCGACAGTCAAAGGACAAAAGGCGTCGAAGCGTCCCTGGACGCCAGAGTCACGGACCAATGGCACATCCTGGCAAACGTGACTGCACAGGATGCGGTCATCACCAACAATCCTCAAGGTATCACATCAGTCGGCAATCATCCTCAAGGCGTGCCGGCATACATGGCCAATCTTTGGACCACGTACCAATTCTCCATTGCTGGCGTGCGAGGCTTCCAGATTGGTGCCGGGCTGAACTACCGAGACGTGACATTCAGCGACATCACGAACAAAAACTCTGTGCCTTCCTATGTGATCGGCAATGCGATGCTCGGCTACGAGGCGCAGACTTGGGGCGTTACCCTCAACGTCGATAACATCACCGACGAACGGTATTTCGTTGCCGCTAACGGCGCCGGGGCGTTCGTCGGCAATCCATTGAGCGCCTTCGTCAACATCCACTTCAAGAGATGAAAAGCGTGGCCGACTCATTTCGATCTCCAGCCACGCTTCAACTGCTCTTCAGAATGTAATGGTTACACCCGCGTTGAACGAGCGTCCTTGCCCCGGCACCGGCGAGATCAGACCGACCTGTCCCCCCGCCGCATAGTCGGCCCAGTCGACACCGCCGAGTGGCGGGTAATAGAGCTTGTCGAATAGGTTCGCGATACCGAAGTCAAAGCGCACGTTCTGCCATTGATAGCTGGATCGCAAATCGACGAGCGCGTAGCCTGGCGTCGTCGGCTCATGACGCAACGCGTTGACGTCATCTTTGTCTTTGACGAGCGTCAGCTGCACTGCATTCGACCAGTTGCCGAGCTGGTGATTGAGCGTCAATTGCGCATTGAGCGGCATCATGTGATAGAGCGCGTCACCCGTATCGAGGTTCTCGCCGTTGACATAGCCGATAATGCCGGAGAGGCCGAACTGGCCGTATACTGGGCTTTCCCAAAGATTGAGACTTCCCGAAACGTTGACGCCATAAAGCTGCACGGCATGATTGGCAAACTCAAGGGTCACGAACTCGGATGACGGCATATCCATCATGCCCATCCCGCCCATGTCCATGCCGCCGCCCATGCTGGACTGCGACTTCAGGAAGTTCGCATCGATATAGTCCTGCACGTAGGTGTAATACGGCGTGACCTTGATCTCCCATGTGCGACGTGCGCGGTCATGCCAGCCAGCGGTGAAGCTGACCGTATTTCCGATCTCCGGTTTGAGATCGAGATTGCCGACATAGCCGTTGGCATCGCCGTACCAGCCGATCATATCTGCTGCCATGGCTCCCGTGCTCCAGGCGTACCGTTCGTAGAGGTTGGGCGAGCGAGTTTTACGGGCATAGCCGATTTCATATGTCTCGTTGGCCGACGGTTCATAGCGGGTGAGCGCCGTAACGTCGAAGTTGGCGTCGGTGCGCGCATGGCTCCGCGCGTTGAATGCCGCCGCGTCAGCTGCGTACATCGAGCTGTATCCGGTCACGTCGCCGGTATCCATCCACACCATGTCGTTGCGGACCCCGATAAGCGTGCTCCACGCGCGGTCCCAACGGTGTTCCCACTCGGCGAAGGTTCCGAGGCGCTGGCGGGTGCCATGATTGATATCGACAAACGTGTTAGGCCCCATCATTGGATCCATGCCTGCCACCGGCGGCCACCAGTCATTCAGCGTTTGGCGATGGAACTCATTGCCGATCCGCAGGACATCCACAGTCGTCAAAGGTATTTCGGCTTTTACCGAATAACCCGCGTCAGTCCCATCGACGCTCATCGGCATCGCGCCGGATTTGTCTGCCAGCATGTCCATCCGATGCTTCGTCTGATGATAGTAGGCGCGAAAGTCGAGCGTGCCCCAATCGAAGTGCGTCAGGTAACGAGTGTTGAAAAGCCAGGCGTCATTATCAACCATATCCATGCGCTGGTTGACGAACCCCTGATAGGGAACGGAGGCATAGACGCCTTGGAAGGTGAAGAGGTCGGCGCCGTTCTTAATTCCCAACGTCAAGGCATGATTGTAGGCCTGATAGAGAGTCGACCGGACGATGGGGCCGTTATCCCCTCGCGCATAATCATCGGCCTTAGCCCACGCGCCCGTATACCCTAGGCTGATGTTGTGCGTCGCGGCTTCCGCGTGCGCTGACGTCGCAATGCCGTCGCCGTTGCTGCGATAGAATGCAGAGATGCTGCCCGACGTCCGGACGCCTTCACCAAGATCGGCAAATTGCGGAGGGCGCGACTCGACGTTGATCGTCCCGCCAAGGCTGTCGCCGCCTTTGCTGACTGGTGTCACGCCCGCAATCACGTCCGCCGTGCCGATCTGAGACGGATCGATATAGGAGAGCGGTGGATTCATTTGATTGGTGCAGGCTGGCGAGATGACCATGCCGTTGACCAAAACCTTGACCCTGTCGCCGTTGAGGCCATTGATCGCCGGCAGGCTCGAAATCCCACCCGAAGAGTAGACGCTGACGCCCGGCACTTGGGTAAGAAGTTGCGCCGAGTCGCTGGTATTGGGCCGCTGCGACTGGATTGCCTGTCCGGAAAGGCGGGTGGTCGTTAGGGGTACCGCGAGCCCCTTCGCTCCAACGCCGGCAGTCGCGGATTCCGGAGATGCGTCCAGCGGTGTGGATGAAGGAGCTGCCGGCACGGCATTTTCGAAATCCGCATTCGAAGGTCCAGAAGACTGGATTTTTTTCTTAGCCGCCTTTTTGGGAGCTTGGCTTTCGTTTTCTTGTTGAACCACGACGGGTGGCAAAGGTTTGCTTGAAGTCTCTTGCGCCGCCACCGCTCTGCTTTGAAGGCCTAAGGCAACGACAGTCGTCGCAGCTGCGCCAAGCAGCTGAGTTCGCCGGTTACGATACATAGTGCATTTCCCCACGTGACCGCGATCAGCGCGCGCGAATGTATCGGGACGCCGTTTGGTCAGTTCTTGGATGATTTGATTGAGATGTACCGGATCATCCGCAGAAGCAAACGATCCAAATCGTCATCAAGCGCGCGAAGGGGGACCGCGATTTCGCGCCTTTACAAGGAAGACGATTGCTAAAAGCGCTGCTTCGCTCGCATCGATCTTCTGACCAAGCGCGGATAGCGGATTGACCGTTGGCGAGGCTGCGGTGATTGCAAGCTGAAACGCGGCAAGGCCTTTGCAGAAGGGACAATTCGATGTTTTGCCGCCCGGCTGCTCAGAGCGGGATTTGCCGCTCTCGCAGATGACATCGGCGAAACCGCCGAAATCCGCGACAAAGAGAAAGTGCCTTAGCTCGGAAATAAGATGGTTCGGAAGAAGCGCAGCAAAGTTCACGACGCCCAGCAGCGCGAACGCCGCCCAAGCGACACGAAGGTCTCTCTTTCTCCAGGTCCCCACCATAAAAAAACGGTAAGGTGAGATATGGAGGGCGTCAACCGGTTTTAATTTGATGCCATGGCGCTAAACCAACGGCTGCAAAGCCATCGGTGCAATACGCTGATCGAACTTTCACTCGGTGCTGTGCCTCGTGCAGTTTAGCCGTAAAGCACACCCGGCTTGCTTTGCCCGACTTCTATAATGTAGCCATCGGGATCACGAATGTAGCAGCGTATCTCGCCGTATTTGTCTTTCGGCTCCGTGATAAAATGAGCTCCGCGACTTCGCCATAGTTCATAGCACGCTTGAATATCTGCAACGCGGATATTCATAAAGCTGCTGAGTGAATCGGGATCAGGGGGCACGCTGAGAGTCACCGATGGCTTATCCGGTGTGGGGCCGCCCCCGACATTGACAAGGAGCCACATGTTCGCGATCTGGATGTATCCCGGCGCTCCCTTCTCATCTCCTCTGCTCAGAATGCGGCCTCCAAAGACCGTCTCATAAAATCGGGCCGATCGGTCAATATCGGCGACTGTGAGAAAGTATGCGACGGTAAAGCCTTCCTGCGGCGGCATTTGAAAGCTTTGCTGCTCGACTTGCACTTGGGTCATGGATGACTCCAATTCGGATATCCCATTCCCCCGCTCCTCAAAATATGTCGCGCAGTACACGTTTGCAATGAACCGGCATGAACTCGTGCCATGTTTCCGAACGGAATAACTTTTGAAAATTTGTCCGGATCTTGCGCATCCGGGCAAAGGGCATGACCTCCGCCGGTCAAAGCTGTTACCCGCGCGACAGCCCGATTTCTAAATTCCAAGCAAGATTTGGCTAACAGAAGTGCAGACAATGCCATAGCTTTCCAGCTTGCATTCACGCACGCGGGCAACATCAGAACTACGGCTGTAGCGAGGGTCCCTTGTCGAATTTCATCTTTCGGAATTGGCGCGGCGAAAGTCCTTTCTGGACGAGCTTTCTTGCTTGGACGATTGCTCTTCCTCTGCTCATTTTTTTCGTTGTGACCCTTTGGTTGACGCAATGGTCGATGCAAGACACGCCCGTTTCAAGGATGCTGCAGGGAGCCGTTGGATTCCTACTCATCGGGATTGTCAGCATCTGGCAACTTGTTGGCATGTGGCGCGCGAGCGCGCCGGATAGAAGCGCCGGCAGGTGGTGGATGACTCGCTGGCTTGCTCGTACAGTCTCGGTGATCGTGGGAATAGCGGGCCTGCTTATGCTCACGCCTTTTTCGAGCGGCATGGTATCGCTCTATCAAGAAGCGACAGACCAGGATTGGATCGGCCAGCAGGGTCACACCGTCTCGGTGGACGACACCAATCTTCAGATCAACGGTTACTTGGCCTGGGGTGTTCTTGGCGAGGTTTCGCGTGCGCTCGCATCCAACCCCGCCATTCAAACGGTTGTTCTGAATAGTCCAGGCGGTCATGTCGGCGTTGGTACGCGTCTATATGACGAAATTAGATCGCGCAACCTGGACACCTACGCCGAGGAGTTGTGTGCGAGCGCCTGCACGCTCGCCTTTCTCGGTGGTGCGCATCGTTACGTGCGCATCGGCGCCAAGCTCGGTTTTCACGCGGTCGGCGGCGAGGGTGCCAATTCCATCGGCGCCGGAACCGATAAAATCCGATCGTTATTCCAGGAGATCGACGTCCCGGAGACATTCGTCGAGCACGTATTCGCGACGCCATCCGACAGTGTCTGGTACCCAAGTCGAAAGGAACTGCTTGGTGCACACATTGTAACGGACGTCATAAATTGAAGTGCGATGTCTGCCGAGGTCGATCTGTAGTCTGAATGTAATCGGCAGAGGTCACCGCTGACGCGTCAAAGAATCCTCGCGAAGGCCGGCGCTCCGAGCGAAGCCTCCGCAGTCTCAGCCGGGGCTTTGACGGCACGTCGCCTCGGCTGACCCTGGTGTCACGCAAAACGCCGGATCATTGATGGCAGGCACAATGCCGGCGCATGTAGCCTCTCGCCGAGCCCAACATGGCAAATTCCACACGTCCCAAGCGAAATCCAACGATGAAACAGTTATGATCTCGAGTCGCAGCACGAGCTTTAGGCGGAGTGATTCTTTCCGACGCGAATCCAGCTACAAACACATTAGTCTGGCCGCACTAGGCGATCCAGCCGAGTAGTTTACGACAACTGTAAACATAATGAGTTGCGAAGAGGTCAGATGGCGTTGATCCATCTGGTATTTTGGGGCGACTTCTCTCGGGGAAATATTCGGTGCGCACAAGCAATTGTGTCTCGCGGGAGATATTGCGCTGCTTCACGACGAGGCACGCGCTTGCTGAACGGTTGGCAAGCAGTGCCACGGTTTGCCTACTGATTGTAGGGCCTTTGAGTGGGCAGGCTTATGCTCAGTCGGCAGATACCAAATCTCCCGGCTGGAATGGCTTTTACGCAGGCGCCTACATCGGGCAGGCTTGGGGCAAAACCGATTGGAATGCTTCAGCAGGGGCAAGCGGACCCGCGGAATCAGGATCCTTCGGCCTATATAACGCTTTCGATGCGTTCAACGAGACGGGAAGCTGGTTCGAAGGACTAGAAATCGGCTTCAATCACAATCTTGGGAACCAGATGGTGGTTGGCATCGAGGCCGACATGACCGCCCCCGCTTTTCCGAACGTCAATGGCATTTCCATCGGTGGAAGCTCTACCTTCCCCCTTTCCGGTGCGGGCAACGCGACGTATAGCGAGAGCACGCTCTGGGCCGGCAGTCTTCGCGGACGCATCGGCTACACGCTGTCCGATTGGCTCTTCTACGGCACCGGCGGGTTTGCTTGGACCTATAACCAGACGACACTCGCAACCGACTCGGGCACGAACGAACGGCACACTGTATGGCGGCCCGGATGGACGGTGGGCGGCGGCGTCGAAGTGCCGCTTTTGCCCTCTTGGACGGGCAAGATCGAATATCTCTACACCAGCTTCGACAAATCGGACGCTACCTTCTCATCTATCGGACAGCGTGTGGAAGCGAGCTCGGCAGTCCAGCAAGTTCGCGTCGGTTTGAACTATCAATTTGGTGATCTCTCGGGAACATCGGATAAAAAGTTGCAACCGCCGCCGCTCTTGGATTCGGATAACTTTTCGATCCACGGCCAAACGACGTATGTCGAGCAATTTCATCCGGGGTTCCATTCGGCCTTTTCAGGGCCCAACAGCATTCTCGGCGTCGCCGATGCAGAAGAGACTTGGGACGCTGGATTTTTTATCGGCGCTCGGTTGTGGAAAGGCGCGGAGCTCTGGTTCGACCCGGAAATCAATCAGGGCTTCGGCTTTGCCAATACGCACGGTGCCGCGGGTTTTTCGAGTGCAGAGGCCTTCAAGCAGGGACATGCCGAGCCCTATGCTCGAATACAGCGCCTGTTCGTTCGTCAAAACATTGATCTCGGAGGAGAGTCCGAAAAGGTCGACGCCGACATCAATCAATTTGCAGGCACGCATACTGCGAACCGGCTTGTGCTTACATTCGGAAAATTCTCCATTGCCGACATCTTTGATACCAACAGCTACGCGAACAATCCAAAAAGCGATTTCCTGAACTGGTCAGTCGTAAATGCTGGCACGTTCGACTACGCTAGCGACGGTTGGGGCTTCACGTATGGCGCCGCTGCCGAATGGTATTGGGACCGCTGGACACTGCGCGGCGGCATTTTCGATCTTTCCGTTACTCCGGCCGGCGGCAACAGCCCGTTTGGAGGTGATCTCGATCCGAATTTCAGCCAATTACAATACGTGGCCGAGCTTGAGGAACGCCATAAGCTCTGGGGCCAACCTGGCAAGCTGAAGGTCACGGCATTTTTAAGCAATGGCAAGGCCGGGCGCTTCGCCGACGCGATTGCTTTATCTGAAGCGACAGGGCAACCCGCGGACATAGGAGCCGTCCGCCATGATTTTACCAACCGTCCGGGCGTAAGCGTCAATTTCGAACAACAAATCAGCGACACTGTGGGGATGTTTGCGCGTGCGGGATGGGCGGACGGAAACATCGAACCCTGGGATTTCACCGATATCGATACGACCTTTTCCGGCGGCGTTCAGGTTGTCGGCAAGGCTTGGGGCCGGCCCAACGATACGTTTGGCTTGGCTGGTGTCATCAACGACATCTCAGGGATCCATCAGGAATTCCTCAATGATGGTGGCCTCGGCATCCTCGTTGGAGACGGGCAACTGCCGCATCCTTCTTGGGAAAAGATTCTGGAGACCTACTATAGCTACGCGGTTTGCACATCCACGAAGCTCTCCGCCGATTATCAGTTCATCGCCGATCCCGCCTATAACAGCGACCGCGGTCCGATCTCCGTATTCTCCGGCAGGGTCCACACTCAGTTCTGAAGTAGACCAACAATAGAAAGCGGTGATTCCGATCTGCACGGGCAACGCCGGAATCGGCTCAACTTTGATGTGGCGGCGCTAACAAAATTTCTCCAGCAGCCGTCGGCGGATCAGCTCCGAGAGCCTTCGGAAGATTGACCACCACTTTCGTACCCTTGCCAACTTCGCTTTCCACCTCGACGGTGCCGCCGTGGCGATCCACGACCATTTTGACGAGATACAAACCGACGCCAGTGCCAACTATGCCCGAGACATTGCTTCCGCGATGATAGCGTTCGAATAACCGCTTTTGATCCGGCTCTGGAATCCCGATGCCCTCATCGACCACGATTATTTGCACGTGATCATTAAGGTCTTTCGCAGCGACGTTGACCGCCGAACCATCCGGGGAATACTTCACTGAATTGGAGATGATGTTGCTGAACACCTGATGCAGCAATCGCTCGTCTCCAATAATATTGACGTGAGCAACTGCAAAACTTTCGCTGATGGGTGTGTACGAGCTCACCTCTCGATGGAGTTGGCAGACGTCGTGCAGCAGCGAGATAATATCGAATTCGCTGGGCTCGAATGGGGGTGATGCCTCGGCGAGACGCGCAGACTCGAGCAGATTTTGAGTAACATAAGACATCCTCCGCACCGCCGATCGAATCTTCGAAAGTCGGTCGATGAGCTCTTCCCCCGAAATCTTGCCTTTCATCTTCTCCAATCGCCGCGCATGACCATCAATGATCGTCAGCGGCGTTCTAAATTCGTGTGACGCCATTGAGACGAAATTTCTTTGTGAAATGGCAAGTTGTTGCTCATGGGCCAACTGCTCCTCAAGCTTGTTTGCTTGATCGGCGAGCAGGGCTTTACTACGCATGAGATCGACGGCGTTGTTTTGGAAAACGACCGCTGCACGCGCCATTTTACTGATCTCGGTCCTGTGCGAAATGTTGCCGATCTCCACGTCGACGTCGTTGGCCGCGAGGCGGAGCATGGAATCCGTCAAATGCGCAAGGGGCTTGGAAACGGAGTGTCTGATATAGACGAGCGCCACCGCCACAAGCATGCCGGCAATCGATATCGCGGCGCAAATGAGCCAGAATGCATTTGTGTACGCATCGGCCAAACGGTTTTTTGCCGTCTGAGCACTCGAGACGATCTGGTCGGTCAGCGCTCCGAGCGTGTCGCTCGCGGCATCATAGGACATTCGCGAGCTATTTTTGTAATTCATGACAGCAGTCCCCGTGTCGCCACGTTCAACCAACCCCATATGGCGGTCGACAATCTCCCGATAGCCAATCCATTGCCGTTTGAAGTCGGCATAGAGTTTCGCCTCTTTGGAGTTATGACGTATGGCCTCGAACCGGGTTTCGGCTTCGGAAATCGAGCGGTCTAACCCTTCCATCTCCTTGAGGATCGGATCGATCTCGGAAGAACTTGTCGCGAGCAGATAACTGCCTTCGATTGCTCGAAAATCTGAAGTAAAGTTGTTTAGGTCGCCGATCACACGCGTGCTTGGCAGCCAAACATCAGAAACGTCAGCGGAGAGATCATTGAAACCGCTGAGTCGCCAAATGCTGAACGAACCGACAAGCACGACAAGGAAAAGTATGCATAGGAAAATGAAGGTGAGCTGAAAACGAATGGAGTCTCGCCAGTGCATCAGTGAGCTGCCACGCAGAGGTTTTGCCGCATTTTCATTGACTTATCGTTGGTAGCTATCGCTGAAAGCAGTATAATCCTTCAATGTCCGATACCCGCAAGAGAATCCTTTGTGTCGAAGATGATCGCGAAACGGCGGTGCTGATCGCCGAGGAACTTCGCGATTTGGGCTACGAGGTCGAACTGGCCTACGACGGTCATCAGGCCTTCGCGTCTATCTTGCGAGACCCTCCCGATCTCGTCCTATCGGATATCAACATGCCCGTAATGTCGGGCTTTGAGCTATTGGAGAAGCTCGTCGGGCTGACGTCTCGGTTTTCCGAAATGCCTGTTATCTTTCTTACCGCCCTGGCGGACCGCGCGAATGAACTCAAAGGACGTCAGCTTGGCGCCGACGATTATGTCACCAAACCCATCGACTATGAAATACTTCAGACCATCTTGACTGCCCGTCTCGCTGGCATCGCGCGCAAGGCCTATTGGCCTCAGAACGTCGTCTTGAGCGACCGGGAAAGCGAGATTCTGACGTGGATCGCGCGAGGCAAGACGTCGGCAGAAATTGCCTCCATTCTCGGCCTCACGAAACGCACGATCGATTTTCACGCGGATAGTGCGCGAACGAAACTCGGCGTCGCCACCCGGACCGAAGCGGCCGTCAGGGCGGTTGCTGAAAAGCTTATAAAGACGTGAGGCCTTGGCCCGACGCCTCAGATTGGCTTGCAGGCGTTTGTAATCCTACCACACAGCAAGAATGCATATGATCGCAAACGGAAGGACGATCATTCCCAAATAGACCCACGTCCGGCATGCCTCGTTGTTCGGCGCCCCCACGAACATTTGGGCGCCAACAAATATGCATACGGACATTCCAAGAACGAGCCGCAAGAGATCCAAGGGCGCTTCGTACGCGGACCACAGTGTCTTGCTTTGTGGAGCGCTAACCCGGGCGGTAAGGACGAGCAACGCCAAAATGATCAGAAAACGTAAGCCCAGCCCCACGATGCGTACACCCGGGGAAACCGGCCGTCCTACCTGGTTTACCTCACGGAAGAGAGCCATACTCCCAACCTCAGAGCCAAGAATACACAAACAAAAATAATCTTGTCGTCGCGATCCCGCAATACCGGCGCGTCGAAAGCACGACGATTTAGATGGTAAATTTTATCGGAATTTGCGGCGCATCTGGGTTCCGTTGATCGCCGCCTGCGTGTGCGGAATGGCTCCGGTCACGATTGCCGGGCCCCGCCCGAGTTCTTTCTGTCTGGAAATCTGCGGATTTGGAGCGTTGAGCTTTGTCGCCGGACGAACTTGGACGTGCTGGGGCGCGGTCGGTCCACCTGGAATGCGAACGCCGATGGTATTTCTGGTGCCATCGATGGGAGTTCGGCGAAGAGCGGGAGATGCCGATGAGTTGTTGACCGCCGGTTTTTTCGATCGGCCGATCGCACCTGCGAGATCATCGATGCGCTTTCGAACGAGCGTCTCATCCTCCTTCAGCATGTGGTCAACTCCTGGCACCCCATCTCCCTGCGGCGGTTGGGAGACAACGTTCTTGTCATTGTCCACTTTGTCATTGTCCACTTTGCCTTTGGCGTCCACATTGCCCTTGGCGGGCTCCGGCGTCTCCGCCTTGCCGGACGGATTAGGGCGCCTCAAGAAGATGCGAGTCTGCGCGGGCTTTGCGCGGTCGGAATTGTCGGTTCCGTCCGGCGCCTGCGTTCTTGGCCGGCCCTTCGATTGTGGCGCCGCCTTCCCAATTTCGGACGGCTTTTCAGACGATTTCGCCTGCGACCCCTCCGCCGCCCAAACCGCATGCAAGGGGCAGGCAGCAAGCAACACGAACATCGAAAGGCGGCGTCTGAACGTCATCAGATCCTCCCATCGTCAAGTTGAACCTTCGCCCGTAGCTGGCGGCTCATCCCTCTCGAGGAAGAATGTCAGAACGGCCGGCACCGCAATGAGTAGAACGATGGGGCCGATGAACATTCCACCCACCACTACCGTCGCTAGAGGACGCTGGACCTGGCTACCGATACCGGTCGAAATGGCGGCAGGCAAAAGGCCGATGCAGGCGGAAAGCGCCGTCATCAACATTGGGCGCATGCGCTGCTCAGCGGCGTGGAACATCGCGTCGATAGTCCTCATACCGCTGTCTCTCACTTCGTGGAAGTAAGTCATGATCAATATTCCGTTCATCACCGACACGCCGAAAAGCGATACGAACCCGACCGCGGCTGAAACGCTGAAAGCAAGTCCGCTGAAATAGAGCGCGAGGATGCCGCCGCAAGCCGCGAAGGGGATTCCGGCAAGCACCAAAAGGCTATCTCTGAGTGAATTGAACAAGCCGTAGAGGAGAACCAAGATCAGCAAGACACTGAGCGGGACTATGATTTCGAGACGCCGCTTAGCAACTTGGAGCTCCTCGAACTCGCCCGCCCAAACGACACGATAGCCTTGTGGCAGTTTAACGTGCTCTGCGATCCGTTGTTGAGCCTCCGCGACGGTGCTGCCGAGATCTCTTCCGCGAATGCTGAATTTGACGGGGATGTATCGCTGCGTCGCCTCGCGATAAATGAATGAGGCCCCGCTCTCGATTTTAACATCAGCAAGCTCGCTCAACGGAACATAGGCGTTCCTGCCCGAGGGCGTCATGTAGCCGACTTTGATCCTCTTGATCGCTTCCAAATCGCTCCGGTCGGCCGAAGCGAGACGAACGACAACACCGAATTGACGATCTGCTTCGAGAAGTGTCGTAGCTTGGGTGCCGCCCAACGCCGCCTGCACGACAGTATTGACGTCGCCGACGTTCAGGCCATAACGCGCAGCACGTTGCCGATCAATTTTTATGTTCAGGTTCGGCTGTCCAAGAACCCAGAAGACCGCGAGGTCTTCGATACCTTGGACCTGCTCCAGTTCATGCTGCACTTGTCTTGCAAGCGTCTCCAGCACCTGCTGGTCACGGCCAATTATCTTGACAGAATTTTCGCCTTTCACACCCGACAGCGCTTCCTCAACGTTGTCTTGGATGTATTGCGAAAAATTGAATGTCACACCGGGCATCACAGCAGCGAATTCCTGCTGAAGTTGATTGACGAGAGTATCCTTCGTTAGGCCGGCAGGCCACTGGTCGAACGGCTTAAGCGGCGCGAAAAGCTCGACGTTGGAGAACGGCGAAGCATCGCTTCCGTCGTCAGGCCGGCCGTGCTGCGAGACCACAGTTATGATTTCAGGGTGTCGAAGCAGAATTTCGCGCATCTTTCGAACCATTGGCTCGCCGGCCTCGAGCGCTATCGTCGGAGGCATTGAGGCGCGGATCCAGAGGTTGCCCTCCTCGAGATGAGGCAAGAACTCACTTCCCAGTTTTGATGCAATGAACCCGCTTCCAGCGAGGAATGCGAACGCTACTGCAGCCATCAGCCGGCGATGACGAAGCGACCATCGCAACATGGGAGTATACATTCTGCGGAGAATGCGAACGGTAATGGTCTCGACCTCCCGGACTCTCTCGGGCAACAGGTAAGATGCGAGGGCCGGCGTAACCGTGAAGGTTGCTATCAACGCACCTATTAGTGCGTAGCCGTAGGTTCGGGCCATGGGACCGAAGATCTGTCCCTCGACGCCTTGCATCGTAAACAGCGGAACGAACGCCGCAACCGTAATGGCTGCCGAGAAGAACACGGGCTCACCGACCTGCAATCCGCTCGCAAGGATGATCCGCAAGCGATCCGTCCATGCGCCAGCGCCTCTAACGGGGTGAGTGGGATCCGCTCCAAAACGTCCCTCCGTCAGTTGATCGATGATCTGTTGGCGAGTCTCGGCACTGCCCTGAAGATTACGGAAAATATTCTCGACGAGGATCACGGCCGAGTCGACGATTATCCCAAAATCGACCGCACCGACGGATAACAGGTTCGCGTCTTCTCCGGTAAGAACCAGAATAATGACGCTGAAAAATAGTGCGAACGGGATATTTGTTCCGACAATAATCGCACTGCGCAGGTCCCCTAAAAAAACCCACTGAATTAAGAAAACAAGGAGGCACCCGAAGACGAGGTTATGAAGGACGGTGTGGGTGGTGACGTCCACGAGCGTTATGCGATCATAATAAGGGACGAGCTTGACGCCTGCCGGCAGGCTTCCGTCGGTGTTTAATTTCTCAACTTCCGCTTTGATGAGAGGCACGACTTCGTTGGTGTGATAGGTGCGTCCCATGACGACAATGGCCAATGCCGCATCATCGTCGAGATCGCGCCCCGCTATGCCCAGGCGCGGCCTATAACCCACCGCAACCTTCGCCACGTCCTTGACCTGAACCGGAACGCCATTGACCTGCGACAGCACGACATTTTCGATGTCGCTGACTTTAACGCCCTCGGTCAAATTCTTTTCACCACCGCTATCGAACAATCCAATTCCGCGAATATTCACGGACTGTTGGCCAATAGCGATTTCACGGCCGCCGACATTGATATTTGCATTGCCGAGCGCACTGATAATTTGCGGTATAGTTACGTCGTAGGCATCGAGCTTGTTGAGGCTCACATCGACGTCGAATTGCTTTGTCGTACCGCCCCATGAGTTGATCGCAACGACACCGGGGATAGTCGAGAGGCGGCGGCTCACGATCCAATCCTGAACCGTTCGCAAATTTGTGAGCCCGAAATTCGGAGGACCAACGAGCTGATACCGATAGACCTCGCCCACCAAACTCGAGCCTTGAATGGTAGGAACGACGCTGTTCGGTAGGCTTACATTTTGTTGAAGGTTGAGGGCCGCCCGCGTGTAGGCTGTATAATAGTCGACCCCCCAAGCGAACGTGACCCGCACGAATGACAATCCGTAGAACGACGTCGATCGGATGTTGACGACTCCTGGCGTCGAATAGAGACCGACTTCCATCGGTATCGTGTAATAGCGCTCCATCTCTTCAGCCGAGAGACCGGGCGCTTGAGCGGTAATCTCAAGAATCACCGGGGCCGGATTCGGATAGGCTTCAATATTGAGCCTCGAAAAGGCGAAAAGGCCTGCGGCAAGAAAAACAAACAAGCTCAAGAGAACGATTGGCCGGCGAACAAGCGCGAAGGCTAGGATGTCTTTAAGCATGCCCCGCTCCCGCTACGCCTCTTTGCGATTCATTCCTGTCAGTCGGCATGGCCGGCTATCAACATATTGCTCAGAAAGATCGCGCCTTCGGTAGCGATGAGCTCGCCAGCTTCTACACCCGATAAAATCTGCCAATAGCCTTTGTGTTCGAGACCGACCTGGACTGTACGCTTCGTGAAGCGCCGGCGGTCTGAAGTGACCCAGACGCTCGTCGTGCCGTCACCCTCGCGAACCACGCCGTCGAGCGGCACAGCGAGAGCATGAATTGGGTCGCCAATTTGAATATTGAAGTCCGCGAACATTCCGGAAAGCAGTTCATGCGTCGGATTGCTAATATCGGATCTTACAAGAACGCGCCGCGTATTTGGATCGACTACCGGAGTGATCGCAGTGATCTTGCCCTCGAACGTTCGATTGGGAAACGCGGCAATGGTGACAGTGACGGCTTGTCCGATTTGAAAGGCCGGACTATCGGCCTCCGACACATTGGCCAGCATCCACATCGTGTCGATGTTCGCTACCGAATATGGGGCCGGCACGCTACCGGGCTGCACGAAGAGCCCTGGCGCCGCGTTCCGCGCCGTAATTTGACCATCTATGGGGCTCGGAACGACAAGTATGGGATCGGCTGCGCGCCCGGAGATAATGCGATCAATATCAGCTTCGCTCTTGCCAAAGAGCCGGACAGTATCGCGTCCCGCACGCAACACCCCCTCGGCGGCTTGCTGATCCGAAGTAGCCTGCTCAAGGTCTCTTTGCGCAACCGCGTGAGATTTAAAAAGTTCTTTGAGGCGAGCCAAATTGCGATTTGTGAGGTCCAGAACGCCCGCCGCTGAAATCAGGTTGGATTCTGCTTGCAAAAGATCAGGGCTATCGATCGTAAATAGCGTCTGCCCCTTTCGCACGTTATCCCCCAATTTGCCGTAGAGATTGACGATCCGGCCCGAATACGGGGAAAAAACCTGCACCGATAATTCCTCATTGAAGTCGATGCTGCCAATGGCCTCCTTTTCTTGGGGGAAATCGCGCATTTGGACTGCAGCAACTTTGACGGCATTCAATTGAGAGACTTCAAGGTCAACGGTATTCACTCCGCCTTTTGGTATGGCGGCACGTTCTTCTTCTGCCGCGTTGGCGGCAATCGTCAAACCGACGTCCTGCCCTGGTGTCCAACACCAAGAGCCGGATTCAGCGGCGACAATTAACGCCGATATAGCCAGAACTCTTTTTAGCTTTGCCGCTATGCATTCCATGAATGGCCACAAGGTCGAGGATCCGTCGGCTCATGCGAAATCTAACGAATAATTCGCAGGCCCCGGTCAACTGTAACAAGTCGCAGTTTCCCCCCGCCCCGCATTGATTAATAAACAGTGAAGGTTTAACTATTGGGGTTTTCGGGGGAAGGGGCGTCCACTGCATCGCGCGCAAGCACGGGCATTCTCCCTATTACGGGCAGTGAATCCAAAACTTTCGGAAACAGGTTATCGGCCTCGAAGGAGGCGGGTCCCATTCGCTCGCGATCTGCGAGCACTGGATATCGATGTTGTAGGGGTAGACCTCGATCTGCTTGACGACGCGGCCAGCGCGAAAGGCAATTAACGCCCCCTCACGCACGAAGAGAACGTTGGGTAGGCGCTCGGGATGTGGTTCATAACCAAAACACTGAACACCGTTGCGTTCCAACCGCACGACATCAGCGGGGCCCGTTATTCGCTCGACCTCTTGCTGCGTCATCCCGAGTTCAAGTGCGAGGCCGCCGTTTGCAAGAGCAGACGGCGCCGCAAACATCAGTACAGAAATCAAGCAAGTGATTCGGCGCATGACCGTACCCCTAACCCAATTGGCTATATTCTACGAAAGATTCGCCGTCAAAGGCTTCGACAAACGTGCCGGCGCAAAAAATACGCGGAGCGCGTGACAGATATCCCGCGCCGCCAACGTTTTGATGACGCGGCATTGCCGACTAATGCCGAATCTGGCCCATACTGCATTTGTCGTTTGACCGCACCGGGCGGCCAACAAGGAAGCGTTGCTCCGATGCAGATGCCTCGCGATTGCAGCGGCCTCATGAAACGGTCTTTCGCAGTTCAGGCATTGGCGCCATTCGCGCTCGCGTCGACGTTACTGGGCATCTCGGGCTGCGCCGTCGGCCCCAACTTCCAGCCACCCCAACTGCCTCCGGTCAGTTCCGTGACCTCGCAAGCGTTGAAGGCGCCTGGAACTGCCGCAGGGGAGCATCAAGCATTTACTCACGGCGAAGATATCCCGGCCGATTGGTGGACCTTATATCGTTCTCAGCCACTCAACAGCCTGATCGTAAGAGCCTTAAGGGATAACAGCGATCTTACTGCGGCACAGGCCGCGTTACGCGCAGCCAATGCCACGTCCAATGCGCAAAGGGGTTTTTTCTTTCCCACGATCGACGCCAACTATTCGCCGACTCGTCAGAAAGTCAGTAGCAGCGTACTCGTCCCGTCCACACCAACGCAGACGCCATACTTCACTCTGCAAACAGCACAGCTCACCGTCACATATGCGCCAGACGTTTTCGGCGGCAATCGACGCCAGGTCGAAGCGTTACAGGCTCAGGCTGACGTTCAGAGATTTCAACTCGAAGCGACGTATCTAACGCTCACGTCGAATATCGTCCTCGGCGCAATTCAAGAAGCGTCGCTGCGCGAGCAGATCGCTGCCACACACAAGATCATCAAGATTGAACGGGACCTTTTGGAACTCGTCCAACGCCGGTACAATGCGGGTCAGATCGGGATGCTCGACCTGGCCGCACAAAAGGCGGCATTGGCACAAGCCGAGCAAACAATTCCACCCCTCGAAAATGCCTTGGTGCGACAACGCGATGCGCTCATTGCTCTTTCCGGCCACTTTTCGGGTGAAGGGCTACCCGAGCGTTTCGAATTCAGCTCGCTTCGGCTGCCCACGAAACTCCCTGTGAGTTTACCGTCGGCGATAATTCAGCAACGCCCCGACGTGCGCGCCGCCGAAGCCAACTGGCACGCTGCAACCGCCCATGTTGGAGTGGCTATTGCAAACCGGTTGCCTCAATTCAACATCAACGGCACGAATATCGGGAGGCAATCGGCATCTTTCGTAGATTTCTTCGTATGTGGACCCACATGCACATTCTGGACCATAGCGGGCAGCGCCACTGAACGGATATTCGATGGGTTCACGCTTGAGCAACAACAGCGCGCTGCCGAGGCAGGCCTGGATCAAGCCGCCGCACAATATCGAAGCACTGCCATTGGAGCATTTCAGAACGTAGCCGACGCACTTCAAGTTCTTGAAGGTGATGCAAAAGCGCTGCGTGCTGCAGAGGCTGCTGCCACCGCAGCCGAGTTGAGTCTTACGCTCACGAAGCGACAGCTCGAGCTCGGCCAAGTGAGCGTGTTGGAAGTACTCACTGTACAAAACACCTATCAGCAAGCGATCATTTCTAAAATTCTGGCCAAGGCAAATCGCTACGCCGATACGGCTGCGTTGTTCCAAGCTTCGGGCGGCGGCTGGTGGAATCGCTCCGATGTCAATGCCGACGAAGGTAGTGGCTGGTAGTCGCCAGACGGATCGTCACCGCAAAAATTGCAGCATCGGCATGTGGGGCATCTCGCAGCGCATCACGTTCCCTTGGGGCCTGCAACCACTGTGATTAGTCTCAGTATACGCGACCCCGCAACCAGCTCTAAATACAATTGGGAATAGGCTCTGGATTCGGCACCGCCCGGGTCAAATGGAATGGGCCATTCCTTGATATATCGTCATTCGCACTCCGTAGTCCGAATAGAGACGTTGAACCTGGAATTTGCGCGAAGGCAAATTCCAGATGCGAATCATGAACCGTCGAATGAGGCGCACATCCGCAAAGGCACGTCACTCCGCCTCAGCGTTTCCCAATTGAACAATTCAAAAAGCAATAAAGGGAAATTCAAATGATCTCGATACGAGGAACAGCCTTAGTGCTTGGCATATTTTGCATCTCCGCGACTGCCGATGACGCGTCAGCTCGCCCGCCGCCTTATCCCAGTGTTGGCCACTGGGTTTGCAGTGCGTACGGTTATAGTTCATCCCCGACGAGATGGCACACGGTCAGCGGATCGCCTGCCTACTCACAAGATGGCGCCATGCAAAGCGCCAACGAGAAATGTCGGAGCATGGGAATGCACGCCTGCGAACGAAGCGGATGCACGAGGTACTAGAGCGCTTCAGCATGATGTATCCGAAATCAGGGCTGCGGCCTCGAATGGCAAGTACGAGACTCGCCCAGGATACGGAGCTGCCCATCATGGCGTGGCGGAGCGCTTGAGTGGAGTGCGTTGCCAATTTCGAGCAACTCTCAGTTCCGCCGTCAGGTAATCGACGAAGGCCCGGCTCTTCTTCGGGATGAACCGCCCGGTAGGAAGCACCGTGTAGATGCCGCCCTCGCCTTTGACCGTCCATCCCCGCAAAATTTCAATCAGGCGACCTTCACGAAGCGAAGGTCCCGCCAACCAGTCAGGGACAAGCACGATGCCGGCACCGTCTAATGCCGCAGCAAGAGCAGCCTCAGAGTTATCGGTGACGTATCTGCATACCGGCTTGATCAGCTTTCGCTTCGAGTTGAACTGCAATTGCCAATCCGGCCATGACGAATTGCCCGTAAAGCCAATACAGTCGAAATTGGGAAGATCCTCGGGCTTTTTCGGAGTTCCCGCAGCTCTCAGATAGGATAGCGAAGCAGCCAATAGCATTCGGTGACCGCCAATTTTTCGCGAATGAAGGGAGCTACTAGGAAGCACGCCCACTCTCACCGCAACGTCGAAGCCTTCTGCAACGAGATCGACAATTCTATCCGAAAAGCGCAAATCGAGGCGAATGTGCTCGTGCTGCTTCAGAAACCCCGCAACCAGCGGTGCGAGCCACACCCGACCGAATGTCATGGGTGCCGAAACCCGGAGCAGTCCGCGAGGTTCCGACGCCTTCTCCGCAACCTCGACATTTGCCGCCGCGAGTTCCTCGAGAATGTTCTGTACCCGCCTTAAATAAATCTCTCCCGCCTCGGTGAGGGCCACCCGCCTCGTCGTGCGAGCCAACAATCGCACTCCGAGCCTAGCCTCCAACTGACTGACGCGTCGCGAAATAACCGACGCATCGCGTTCGATCCTGTTCGCCGCCGCGGAAAACCCGCCGAGTTCAGCAACAGCCACGAAGGCCTCTATTTCTTCTAGCTCCGTTCGGCCCGTCAATTCCTGCATATTTCACACGAGTTAAATGGATAGGAACCGGATTATCTCGATCGCAGTAGGCCTTATCTTCGGCTGGGTCAAACACGATGACATATGAGGCACATCATGAAGACGTTAGTTTCTATAGGGGCCGGCCCAGGAATGGGCTTTGCAACGGCGGAGCGCTTCGCCAGCGAAGGGTACGTGGTCGTTTTAGCTGCACGAAGCGCCGATAAGGTACGCGACCTCGCTGCAAACCTGATTGCGAAAGGCTACAAAGCCGAAACCGCAACAGTCGACGCATCGATCGGCGCGAACGTCGAGGCGCTGATCGACGACGTTAAGCGGCGGCACGGATCAGTGGATGTGATCCACTACAATGCCGCGTCGATGCGGCAAGCCAAGATTGGCGACCAGCCGACGGACACTTTCGTTTCCGATCTTGCTGTCAATATCGGCGGAGCAGAGGCAGCAGCCAAGGCCGCCGAAAAGGTGATGAGCGCGGAGCGAGCAGGAAGCCTTCTGCTCACCGGCGGCGGATTCTCGCTGGCTCCCTCACCTGACTACATCTCCTTGAGCATTGGCAAAGCAGGCATCCGCGCACTGGCCATTGGCTTATTCGACGACTTCAAAGCGAAGGGTATTCACGTCGCCACCGTGACCGTCGCAGCAATGGTTGAGCCCGGATCAGAGCACGCCACGGCCGTCGCTGAACACTTTTGGAAGCTCCACAACGAGAAACCTGGAACGTGGACCAACGAGGTCCGGTTTTCGGGTTAGTTGAATGGCCTCGCCGAGCGGCCCATTGAAGGGCGGCTCGGTGAGATTTCGCATCTCCGAAGCGCCGCCAATTTTCTAATTATTTTATGCAGTTTCCATCTCCATCACCTCGGAACGCGAACGCGACGCAACCCTTCACCATTTTAGCTGGTTCCTACAGAAATCAGAGTGGAATGGAGGTTGCTTGCGATGCAAGAGCTCAGCACCGAAATGCGGGCGTGCGCCGACCTTTGCCAGATCTGCGCCACCACTTGCTTCAACGAAGCCATGAACCATTGCCTTGAATCGGGAGGCAAACACACCGAGCCCGATCATTTTCGATTGATGATCGCTTGTTCGGAAATCTGCAACGCATCTGCTGCGATATTGCTGACCGGAATTCCCGAGCATGTCTTCGTCTGCCGTGCCTGCGCCCAAATCTGCCGCGCTTGTGCCGAGAGTTGCGAGAAAGTCGGAGACATGCAGGATTGTGTAGATGCCTGCAGTACCTGCGGTGACAGTTGCGAAGCGATGAGCGCGACACTGCAAAAGGCAGCGTAGGAAGCATCCAGCTGATTGTGGTCGAAGGCGAAACACGACTTCCATCAGCACGTCAGGCGCGGAACCTAAAGCCGAGCAATGACGTTTCATGCTGGGTTTTGCGAGGGTGCCGAATGAAGTCGTTTGTGGCAGGGCTTTCCGTATTGTTCATATCTTTCATGGCGCTGAGCGCTTATTCGCTCACCGCCGATTTGCAATCGCCGTCCATGAGCGGAGGCGTAGCCACGAGCAACGCGGATGCCGCCATGACTCCCGATTCAGGCACGTCAGGTGTCGGCTACGCGCCATAATTCTTCGAGAATTGCTGATATTTTCCGAGCATCGAACTAGGCCGTTCGGCTTCTGGAACAAATCGCCTCCATCCCGAGTCTGACAGGTAGAGAGTGGAGGAAGCGATGCGTGAGAGCAGCAGTCCGCCAACACGTGGCGACATGGCATGGTTGGAGTACTGCTGCGAAGAAGCCCTCGACGCCTATAGCCTTTATGACGCTTTGATGTGGCACAAGGAAATCGCGAGCGAACTCACGCGAAGGATCGCACTCGTTTCAGAAGCGAATTGGCCGACCGATATTAAAACGCGAACGCTGTTTGATCTTATGCATCGGCGCGCAATACACAGCGCCTGCATCCATCATGCAGAAGCAGCGCTGCGCCGGAATGAAAACATTAAATGGAAAGCATGACCACGCCCTGATCTCCAGCGATCAAGACGCGGGCTTCAAGGCGATCCGGGCATAGCCGACCGTATCGCCCGCGCGGAACTTCCGGGCGCCGAGGCTGACAGCAGCTTCATCGAACTTCTGGAGAAAATTGGCTGCCGGCAACGGCTGCACATCCTTAGCCCCGCACCAGCAAAAATAATCAGCCCAAAGTACATTTGGCGACAGCCAACTGTCAGGATCGGACCGCAGCCGCTCTAGCGCGAAGATGCCAACCCGCCAGGAAATATCGTCGGCGTGGGTCGTCGGCGACGTGACACGGCGCAGCGCTTGTCGGATCATTCCAAGGCCTCCTCATGCTTGCGAGGCGCCTAGGCTTCTTGCAAAAACCCGCCTTAAAAGGGGCAGCTCATCTCGCCGCGCCATCTTTACGGTGGACGACATGTTGAAAACGCCGATCGGTGCCCAACCCGCATGTGGAAAAATCCGGCCGTCAAAATTTCTATCCGTGAGCCGCCTTTTTCTTGAAGAACTGAACCTGCTTTTCGCGCTTCTGAGCGCCGGCTTTGCTCTTATACGTTCCGAGATTTTTGCCCTTCTTCGATACCAGGCGGTAGCCCGATTTCACTTTTCGAATGGTCATGAACTTAACTCCCGTTTCCAACTTAGGAAGAACCCGCAGCCCATGCTTTTTGTTGCACTGTCGCTTCGCCGGTCCGCGAAGGGCCGCTTCTCTCAAGTCTTCGCCAATCCCGTCGTGATTTTCAGCGACTGGAGCTCTTCTGACCTGAAAATATAAAGGCGTTCCTTCGGCGTCTGCATGCCCTTGATCCAGCTCTCGGGATCGACGCCCATGCTGACGAGGTATTCGACGCAACGCGCCGAAATCTGTTGCGCGGCCGAAATGCCGTCGCCCCAGGATTCGGTCCCTTTCGCCATCGCCGAAACCTGATGGACACCAATCAAGGCATGTTTACCAGCTAGCCGTTGAACACCTCCGGCAAAAGCCAGCGGACACGAGGAGGCGCAATATCCGCCATTGGCAACCATCGTATCGAGACGGCGCTTGCGCACGGAGCGACCCATGCTTATCGCGTCGGGAACAGAGCCGCCCGGCGATAGCAACCAGATCGTCTTCGCGCTTCGCCCGTCGTGATCGAGAAACTTTTCGAAATCGGCTGCGCTGCCCGGCTCAATTCTCCCGATCGCAGAAACGTCGCCGTTGGATCCGAGGTAAAATGACATCCGGTTTGCGATCATCTCCGGCGTTGGCTTCTCCGCTAGTCCCGGCATCCTCGGACTTTCCGCGCCGGAGATGACGGGCATGGCCTTCGGAAAATACGGGCGCTCCTGATCGGTCCGCGATGGCGGCTGAATGACGACGCGCGTAACCTGTTCTCCGCCCTCATCCCAAGCCCGGTTCATCTCTTCACGAAAATCCAACGCCAGGATGCTTCCGCTTGCCGTCAGGAGAAACAGAAAAATCGTTCGAATGATCGAGCCCTCGATACCACCCCCTTTTCCCGGAGAAATGGATTGGTCGGCCATGGGCGTCAGCGGGTGAACCCGATAACAGGGTTGATGGACGAGACGTTTCCTGGCGGCCTATCGGGTCCGCTGGCAACCGGCATTTCCGCCGCGGCGGCTCTTTCATCGGGAGAAGTCGCCATCGCCATTTCTGGCCGCGTCTCCATTGCGTGCAGATTGTTATAGATTTTGAGTGCGCGCATGATTTCACCCGCGGTCACCCCATCTTCCTCACGCGCGCCACCTTCGTCCCTACGGATCGCCTCGAAGACGATCGAATGGATGAAAATCAACACAGCCGGCATGAGGTCGAGCGAGATGGCACCGGCCCAGCTCGGCAAAAAGTCGGTGCCATATTGAATCACGGCTTCGGCTCTCGACAATGGCACGAACCTGATGGGCTTCGCCTCGGGTCGCGAAAGGATCTCGTCAGCCGCGGCAGACAATGCCTGCGATTGCGCTTTGATCGACTGCTCGACCTTCCCTACGACCTGGTTCTGCCGGTCGACTAGGCTCGCAGTCCGTCCACCGGCCGCCGGCGCAATGAAGCTTTTCGACAGAGCATCGGCAGTTCGCTTCACCGCCGGAGCGATCGACGTCCGCTGCAGGTCGGCAATGATACCGGTCAGGGTCACGGTCTCGGCGGCAAAATCGTTCGTGCGGTCCTCGATTGGCGCCGTTCCTGACGTGAGCTGACGCATTTTCTCGAGCGTACTGCTTCCCGACTCAAAGAGCGTCTTTATCCGATCTCGCGATGCCTCTATTTCACTCGCGAGCGCATCGAGCTGTGTCGACATTTGCGCGGTGAGTTGAACCACAGTTCCGCTGCCCGAAGTGCCGGTGAGCGCACCTGATTGGCGTTCTTGACCAGAAAGGATCAAAAACCGCTTTGCTGCGATCTGAACGTCCGGAAGAAGGCCCTGCGCCGCGAGCGCGTTGCCGTGCGCCATATCCAAGCTTTGCTGATACTGGTCGGTTGCGCTCGCCATATGCTGTTCGAGAGCGGCAGACCCCGCCAACGCAGCGGCATTGAGCCAAGCCGACATTGCAACGATCATGACGCTGCCGATGAACATGGCGATATACATCAGCCGCCGCGACGACGCCTGTCGGACGTGCGGAAGAAATCGCATCAAATACGTCCAAAATGCAAATATCGCCACGGAAACCGCTGCCGAATAGACGATCGCAGCGAGAAGCACCTCTATCGGGGGACCTTCGAGCAGGCTTCGCACGCCGATGTAGGTATAGATTCCGCTGGCGAGCGCCAGCGTCGCGAGCGTGAACTTTGTCATCACTTCGAGGCGAGCTACGCCACCTCTAAGCACCTGAGACATAAATTCATCCTTCGACGGTCTTTCCGCATACGGAGTTGTGAAAGCTACACGCGCAGCGTTTAAAGTGGGCTCAATATTTGCCCGAAAAATAAGACCAAATCCGATGACTTCGCGCCGATGATAGAACACTTGGCACCGCGGCTGGATCGGGGCGCCGTTGCCGAACGTTTATAGGCTGGGCAGCAATGCGCAGATTTGACTGTCGCTATGCAAATCGAGGAACAGTTCAGTGTCAGACCCCGTCGTCATCACCATTCCGCACCGCTTGGGAAAGGACGAGGCCATTCGCCGTTTGAAGAGCGGCTTGGCATCCGTACATCTTCCATTCGTGACGATCGAACGCGAGATTTGGAATGGGGATCTTTTGGAATTCAGCCTGAGCGGAATGGGGCATAAAGCAAGCGGAACTGTTCTGGTCAGTAATGACGCCGTTCGGCTCGAACTTGTCTTGCCATGGCTCCTTCAACGCTTCGCTGAACTCACCGCCAGTGCGTTGGCATCTCGCGCCAAATTGCTTTTGGAGAAGAAATAGAAGGAATTTCAATATTTACCTTGAAGAACGGCGTTCATAGATAAGATCTGCATACTGTTGAAAACCAAGACTTTCACTCTTGCGCCGAATCGCGGGTCACGCGACGGTTGGGGCCTCTCACCCTCATTGGCAAATCTGGGAGAGACCCCGCACCCCGACAGCAACCCTCGCTCGTCGGGGTGTTTCTTTAATATCCGTGGCGGTCGCAACGCATGCGACCGCCACTTTGGATTTTTAGAATCCAATCCAGATACCGTTGCGCCAGTATCCGCGTCCCTCGTGTTCGCGCCAGCGATATCTTCGGGCGTCAGCGTCGGCCCACCTCCAGTTGTCCGGATAAACGCGCACGCCAAATTCTGGACGATACACATGACGTTCTCGAACGTGCCAGCAATCGCCCTCGCCATTGCAGACGATCTCAGCGGATGCAGTCGTTGCCGAGACTGCAAGCAAACTGCCGGCAGCAAGAACGCACTTGGTTAGAGTCTTCATAGCGGTCTCCTCTCTCTCGATTCATTTTCGCTTAGGTGATGATGATGATGTCGACGACTTCGAACGTTGCGGGATCCACGATGGCAACGCGATTGTCCTCGAGCAGAATGTATTCGTATCCGCGATACTCAGGGATGATTGTCACGATTTCTGCTGGAACCGGATAAAGGTGCACTGAATGCGGTAGCGCGACGCCGATATTGACCGACACATTAAGACCTCGTGCCGGTTCGACGTGGTGTTGCGTAAAGACCGATTTGACTTTCGCTCTCTGCTCTTCGGTTACACCGGTGATGGAAGTCTTGCCGCCGGCATGGCCTGCAGCACCCTCACTCGCGCCGGTCGATTCGTTGCCCTTGCCAGCCTCGGCCCGAGGCGTATCGCCTTTTGCCTTGTCAGAGCGCTGCGATTTGTCGTTATCGGCTTTTCGATTACCGCTCTCGTCCGAACGCGATGCCGAATTTTCTTTGAGCTTCGAAGGCGACGTCTCCTTGGCCGAGCTTCCTTCCCTCTTGCGCTGTGCCGGCGCGAGGTCTTTGGATGATCCGCCTTCCTTCATTTGACCGGGAGCGTGTTCAGCCGCGGAGTTTGCGTCCACTCCCTTGTCACCGCGATCCATCTGTTCAGCTGCCGCAAGCGGACTTGCAGCGAGAAGGGCCGCGATTGCAATCGAATATTTCAACATCGAAATCTCCGTCGTTTCCACGCCTCGAAGGCGCGAAGTCTCAACGGCATGAGATCGGTGAAGTTCCGAAAAGTTCTTGTCTGAACGGCCATTCATCCGCGAACGGCAATTTTTCAAGAATCCCGCCGCGCGCGGTCTGGAAGGCAGACAAAACTGTATGATGTTTGCCCCAATCGCTGACTCAAGAGTGATGCGTTTTCAGCATCAGGAACCTAACTCTTCGCCGAACCGCATCGCATTCTCGTAGACGACATCCGTGCGAATGGAATTCGGCTCGGCAACGCCGCCGCCATGCGCACCGTCGCGAAGTTCTTTGCAAAGTGCTACCGCGTCGGAGATCCTGGTCACAACCCGGTCCGCGCCTGCAGCTTCTCGCCATTCTTCCGCAAGATTGCTCTTGGCCGTCAAAGACCAAAAACCCGCGACCATGGTCGCATTCGGCATAGCACTTCGCGCGCGGCGCAGGAGGATGCCCAAGAAGGCTGGAAGCTTATTCGATCCCAAATATCCGAATACGACGATCTTCGGCTGCCCGTGCCTTGCCTCGAGTGCACGCAGGCGAAGAAAGGCATTGTAAGGCAGCGTCGATGTGGGCAGACCTGCATCGTCAAGAACCTGTTCCAGCATCAGCAGCGGTCCCTCATCGAGCTCGCTGCGAACCGGCAGGCAAAGCACAACGGCATCCTTCTCGTTCTGATCATCCTTCTCTTCGCGCGGGCGCGGCGCATCCCCGCTGCCGACGTGTTCCGACAAACCGTCGACGACATCTTCGATCGCGTCTTTCACTTCCGTGATCTCGTCCCTGCTGAGCCGTCCACTCGCAGCATCTTCATAGGCCATGGAAAGGGCCTTCATGGCGACGTCGTCGTAGTATTGGACGAGCGGCATTTCCTTCATGCTCTGCTCGGCAACTTCAATGGCCTCAACGCCATCGCCGGCCAAAACCCGCTGATAAAACCTCTCGTGCGGCTCGAGGGCGGGCTCATCCCCGAATAGGATCTCCAGAAAGCTCAATGCCTCGACATGTCGGCCGAGCACCATGAGACAGACGGTCAACGGCGTGGCCAGGATCAATCCAATAGGGCCCCAGATCAGCGTCCAGAACAGCGTCGCAACGACGACCGCGACGGGCGACAATCCCGTGTTGCGCCCATAGAGCATGGGCTCGATGACTTCACCGGCGACGACCTCCGAGACGAGAAAGAGAATGGCCGTCTTGATCACGAGCGACCAGCCGGGATCGATCGCCGCTGCCAGAATGATCGGAAAAATAGATGCGATCACCGACCCGATGAACGGAACGAACCGCATCAAGCCTGCAAGAACGCCCCAGAGGACGGGATTGGGCAGGCCCATCGCCCAAAGCGCAACGCCGATGAAAATGCCGAAGCACGTGTTCAGCAGGCCCTGGATGATGAAGAATCGGCTGAGCCTGTCCCCCGCATCATCGAGCGCAACGGTTGTACGCTGAAGGTCACCCGTACCAGCCAGCCTCAAGAAGCGGTCTCTTAGATCTTCCCGCTGTGCAAGAATGAAAAAGAGAAACAGGATGATCAGTCCCGTCGTCGCAAGCGGAGAAATCAGCGGCCGGATGAGCGAGACCGTCCGGTCCAGAACCGGCTCGGGCGGCTGATGGATCTCGACGGGTATGGGCTTGACCGCGTCGCTCCCACCTTGAGGAACCGCTGCAGCCGAACCCTTGCGGACTTCCGACCGCGCAAGCTCCGCCTGCAAATCCTCAAGCGTAATTCTCGCTCGCTCAAGTGCGCTGGACTCGACCGAAGCCGAACGAACCGACGAAACCTTCTTGAGCAGGTTGTATTCATAGTTCGGGATCTCGGAGACGAGATCCGAGATCTGCCCACCGACCACGAAACCGACCTCGCCGATTGCACCGATCGAAATCACAACGACGGCGATCACCGAAGCAATTTTGGGAATGCCGGCCTTCTTCAGCAGGCGGATCGCCGGCGTCAACACGAAGCTGAGCAGGCCCGCCAAAGCCAATGGCATGAGCACGCTGCTTCCGTAGTAGAGAAGAAGGATAACGCCGGTGAAGATGAGCACGTAGCAAGCGGCATCGACAGCCGTCAGACGGCGCGGCGCTTCACCTTTGGCGAAGGTCGCCTTGCGCTTTCTCAGCCGGCGCATCGAGGTTGAGTCGCTGGCGATATCGACCGCTCGCATGGCAAGCTCCGGCAAAAAAAGGACGGCCGATGACCATCCCTTGTGCTTTGGCTAGAGCTTGCGATTGATCTCGTCGGCGACCTTGTTAGCGCCGTCTTTCACGGCAGCTTTCGCTTTGCCGACCTCGACCTGAGCTTTGCCCTTCAATTCCTGAGCGCCGCCCTCAATCTCCATTTTGCCGGACCCGATAATTTTTCCGACGTTCTTTTTGATATTTCCCGCTGCTTCGTTCGCGTAGCCGGAAACCTTGTCAGCTGTGCTGCCCATGGTGATGATTCCTTTTGTGAATGCGGCTGTAAACGCGCGCCGCAATCGCTAGGTTCCGATGCGCAGAAACGGATGTCGAACCGCTCCGAACACCGCATCATCACCGCCGCCGGTCACTCGGTGGACTGCGGCCCCGCCGGTGTAGTTTCACCCAAATGACCGTAGTGCCCAACAATCAGCGCGAGACCCGCAATCAGGACCATATGGACAATGATCTTGTGAATAAGTTGCATGTCGAGCCTACACTCCTATCCTACGGCCATACGGGCCGCCGCGGCGCATGGGGAAATATATAACCGAAACAGCACCGGCGCGTAATCGCGGCGATGCTGTCCAGCATATCGATTGAAGGAAGGACGGCGCTGCGTCTAGTAGGCGCGTCTCTGCACGGCCTCAATAAATCGACCCAGATGCTTCTTTGCTGCACCTTCGATTTGGGCTGGAGAATAGCCTTCGTCACGCAAGGTCCTCCGAAGTTTCTGAACCGTGTCGCTTGCGCCCGATCGCGCCATATCCAGCGCACGCTCCAGCGAGCCATACGAAGAAGCGTTAGATTTCCGATACCGCCAGATCACCGCACCGACCGCGAAGCCGATAGCGCCCGCCGCCAGCAGCGCGACCGTCGGATCACTGAGTATCGATCCATTCTCCTCCCGGTCGGAAGCGTCCATCACTTCATCATCCAACCGATTCATGCCTGCGGATCCCATAGATCTCTCCTTATCAAACTTGCGGAGGGGCCGGTTGCGTCGTGCCTCCCGCATTCTCGGAACGGCTGAACACATAAAGGCCAGCCGCTGCCGCCAGAATGAGCGGCCAATTCTTCGTGGCTGTCCTGAGCATCGCCGGAAGAACGATTGGTGCTGCAGCCGACACGATGCTCATGACCTTCTCGTCTTCCAGAAAAGACGGACCTGCGCTCGGAGGTTCCTCCGCGACGGCTTCTTCGTGCAATTCGGGCGATGGGCCGGGCCGCTTTCTGAGCTTTACGATCAGCGCAACGATAAACCCCAACATGACGAATCCGCCGGCGACGATGAGATTGCCGACTTCAGGACCATAGGTGCGGTTGGCGAACGACGAAAAACTCGCCGCGGCGAAGCCAATCGCCACGACAAACGGAATTCCGATCAGCAGTCGGTTTCCGAGTTCGCCAAGTGCGCTGTCGACACTTGCTTCGGCTCTTTTGAATAGGCTTGCGAACACCGGGTAACTCCGAACCTAGGCTTTCCAGATCGCGCCGAGAATGAAGCCTGCCGCGACAGCCACTCCCAATGTCGTCAGCGGCTGCTCGGTGACGGACTTGTCGACGGCGTTTGAAAAATTCTTCGCAACTTTCTGCAAATTGTCGCCGAGCTCGGAGGTTTGCGCAGCCAGCCGCTGGCCGGTGTCCTGGGCGCTCGCAACCGCGCGATCCAGTGAATCGACGGCTCTCAGTCCGGCATCAACGGCTCTGTCCGTTAAATCGTGCGATGCGGAACGAACCTCGTCCGCCGTGTCAATTCTTCCCATGGAAACCTCCCGGAATCCTCTTCAGCTTGGCCTTGAACGCCGCGCCTCGAACGATAGTTCCGGAACAGCCCTTTGAACTGCGGGTACGATACAAATCCACGCCCATCATAGGGTGAGACAGCTCGGTCAGACCCTGCAGAAAGCCATACAGAACTGTGAGCATTTCGCCCCAAAGCAACCGCCAACGGCCTTGACTTTGCTGAACCTTCGAGGTGAACGGACAGGTCGATCAGGCAATGCACACTAAGGAATTGGCGCGCACTCTTCGCGCGATCGCTGAGTTGGCGGAATTCCAAAAGTCGCAGGACTTGTATCACTTTGCCGGCTGGCTTGAGCAGGGCTCGAGCGAAACGATCCTTGCCCGGGTGAAACGCTTGAAGCCGTCTACGGTCTATCCTTTGCGGCTGAAGGAAAGCTTGGAAGCCATCGAACGCGGTTTCAGAAATGCCGGCGCCCCTAAGCAAGCCAACACACTCCGTGCCGTCCTCGAGCTGTTCTGTGGCCGTCCTGGAGCGTCCGTCGAGGCCTTCATCGCCGAGATCTCGGTTTTACCGCAAATGGCGAACCACAACGCCAAGCGCTTTAAGACGGCGGACCTCGCACTTGTGAAAAATATTACGAGTCAGCTCGCAGGTCCTTCCCTCGATACCGAAGCGTTCGAAGTCATTCTCACGAACCTTCGCTCGTCCAAGCTCGTTGGAACCGCGACGCTGACATTGATCGCCAATGGCTATCTCGAGAATCGAAGGATCTATCGAGACCGGAGAGCCGCACTCGAAGCCATCGAAAAGCATTTTCGCAGCAAGGCATCCCAGTCACTTCAAACGTGCGAAGTTCTGGGATGATCTGACAGCCTTGGATCGCACCGATCCGAACCAATCTCCTGATCTACGCCAACAACGGGCGCCAAACATCTTGCAGTGGATGGACGACGAATGAACCGGAACTATGAAGCCGAAGAAAATGCCACCTATTCGAAGGTCGCAGAGGTCACGATCTTCTTCTGGATTATGAAGGTGCTGGCAACGACGCTAGGCGAAACCGCCGGCGACTTCATCTCGATGTCTCTCGGCCTCGGATATTATGTCGGCCTCGCAATCACCTTCGGCGTACTGAGTATCATTCTGTGGGCCCAGATCGGAAGCAAGGTTTACCAGCCGGCCCTGTTCTGGACAGCGATCATCGCGACGACGACAGCCGGCACCGAAATATCGGACTTCATGGATCGCTCGTTAGGCCTGGGGTATTTCGCCGGTTCAATTATACTCGTGACCGGATTGGCCCTCAGCCTCGCGGTTTGGTACGCACGCGTCGGCAACTTGCGAGTATATCCCATTGCTGCGCCGAGCGCCGAGATCATGTTCTGGATCGCGGTTCTGTTCTCAAATAGCCTTGGAACAGCTTTCGGCGATTACCTCGTAGACAATGTCGGACTTAGCTTTATTCAAGGCGCGTTGGTAACCGCCGGAATCATTGTTGCCGTAGCCGCTTTGCATTTCTTCACGCGAATGAACGACGTACTCTTATTTTGGATCGCCTTCGTCTTCACACGCCCGTTCGGCGCAACCTTTGGCGATTTTCTGACGAAGCCAATCAATGCAGGAGGCTTGAGCCTGCCTCGTGAGTATGCTTCGCTGGTGACCTTGGCATTGCTGTTGACCGTCCTTTATGTCTCGCTACGTTGGTCCGGCCATAAGTCCTCGCCGCGTTCCGAATAAGGGCGAAGTCGCTTGCAGTGCTCACACGCTGACTGAGCCGACTTAGCAAACCATGCGAAATTGATGGATTTCCGCCCAGATCCCGGCTTAATGCTCACGAAGTTTCCACGCAAAAACTTCGATTGGGGGAACTCTTGGTTTTACGTGAAATGACCGCGCCTTCCGCGGCGATTGCCGCTGGCGATCCGCAACGCCGAACAGCGAAAGTACTTATCTTTGGCGCTTTGCTCGTCGGCATTGTCAGCGCAATTGTCTTCTCCATTTTTCCAAATCTCGATCTCGCCGTATCGCAGCCGCTCCTCGACTCCGACCACCACTTCAGCGCCCGTGATTCAGTGTTTTTCGGGACCGCGAGACTGCTTTTCAATATCCTTTTTTACGGCACTTGCGCTGTTGGGCTGGCGGGCTGCGTCATGACCCTCTCGACAGGACGCCCATGGCTCACGCTGTCCTCGAACAAATGGCTGTTTCTCGCCGTCTGCGTCATTGTCGGCCCCTTGGCGGTCGCCAACCTCGGCTTCAAGGACCATTGGGGCAGGGCACGGCCTTCGACAGTGGTCGAATTCGGAGGTTCAAAAACGTACACGCCACCGCTGGTGAAATCTCAGGAATGCCCACGAAATTGTTCGTTCTTTTCCGGTGAAGCGTCTTCGATTTTCGTCGTGTGCTTCGCCGCTGCACTCCTGTTTCCGGCAGCCGCGAGCGCTTGGATGGTAACGGGGCTCATCCTCGGAAGCTTATGCGGCTTCGTGCGCATGGCGGAAGGAGGGCATTTTCTCTCCGACATTATTTTCGCCGGGGTCTTTATGGCGCTTACAGTCGCCGTCATCCAAATGCTGTTCTCGGCAATCTCAGGAAATAGCGAACCGGTCTAAGCGGCAACCCTCGCCGCTTAGCCTGCGCGCCGCGCCTGATCGAATGTAACCTCAACGACCAGCCCGGGCTTGTTGTCCGCCATCGTGACCTTTGCACTGTGGAGTTCGGCGATCGCCGCAACGAGACTAAGGCCAAGTCCGCTGCCACGCGTCGTCCGGCTCTTCTCCAGACGATAGAGCCGCCTGAATACCTTGTCTCGCTCCTCTGCCGGAATGCCTAGTCCCGTATCACGAACCCGAACCATGGGATGTTGCGCGTCGTTGATCAGTTCCACCTCGATTTCGGAACCACGCGGGCAATGAACAATCGAATTCTCGATGAGATTGACGAAGAGCTGATTGAGGAGCCGGCGGTCCCCGCGAACGGTCACGGGATGACCGGCCCCGCCTGGCGCGCGCAAGCGATGCTGATGCTCCTCCGCCACCGCCTCAAGCGCATCGATGATGTTCGCCAACAGGCCATTCAACTCGACATCGACGAATTTTGCCTTTTGCGCTCCCGCCTCGATCTCGGAAATGCGCAACAGCGCATCGAAGGTATCGGCGATGTTATCAATTTCACAGATCGATTGATCAACCGCTGCTGTGTATGTGGCGATGTTTGATGGGCCCAACCTCACGGTTTCGAGCTTCTGCCGCATGCGGCTTATCGGCGTCCGGAGATCGTGCGCGATATCGACCGAGACCTGCTTCAGGTTGCCGATCAGCCTCTGCAATCGATCGAGCGTAACGTTGATCAGCGCCGCGACATGATCGATGTCGTCCGCGGCGGCATTTCTCGGGATACGCCGATTGAAATCGCCGGAGGCGACCGCGTCGAGCACGTGTTCCATCTCCTCGACGCGCCGCTGCGCCTTGAGACCGAGCACATACCCGCCGGCAAGCGCGCAAATGACCGATAAGGCGATGCCCCACAGCAGTCCGGTGAGAAGCAGCCTTTGTGCATCCTTGATGTCGCCGTTGCCGTCCCCGACGAACAGGTAGCCGCCGTTTACCCGCGTCCAGGTTCCGATGACGGCATCGCTCGCTCGCGTCGACGACCAGTGCCCGATGAGCTTTAAGTCATTCCAGGGGATTATTCGCCAACCCTTAAACCGATCCAATGAACTGACGTTGCCGGCGACGTACTTTCCGTCCGTATCCGTCAAAAGATAGATGTCTTCATCAGACTGAGCGACAAGTGCATGCCGCGCGACGGCCGCCGCGAGTTCGTGAAAACCGTCGCTCTCATCCCCTTCCACATCGGCGAGCGTCGCACTGATCTCATCGACGTGCGCCTTCAAATGCTGGCCGAGCTGTTGACTGATGACGAAGAATAAAATCGAGAAAACGAGGACATTCGTCAGCGTAATGACGATAGCGACGAAGCCCGCCAGACGAAAAGCCGTTCTCTGCGTTAATTTATGCGGGCTGGTCAATGATGTAACCCAAGCCTCTCACGGTGCGGATGAGAGGCGTGTCCCCCGGCCGGTCGATTTTCAACCGTAAGCGGCTGACGTTCGTTTGAACAATCGAAGTTTTGGTATCCGTCTCCAATCCCCACATCTGCTCGAGAATCATCGACCGCGTCACGACGCGTCCGCGGTTTTTGATGAGGATCTCGAGCATTCGGAATTCACGCGGCTGCAAATGAATGACATCTCCTCCACGCCGCACTTCGTGTTTGACGAGATTGACCTCGAGATCATCGATCCTGAAGAGGAAATCCTGCTTCGGGCTTGGCGGCCGCCGCCCAAGCGCCGTCACCCGTGCGAGAAGTTCGCCGAGCGCAAACGGTTTGACGAGGTAGTCATCGGCGCCGCTTGCAAGGCCCTCGATACGGTCTTCAATCCCGCCGACGGCCGTGAGGAAAAGAATGCCGGAAGTGACTTCTGCCTGCCGCAGGCTCTGCACGACACTCAGACCGTCAAGGTGGGGAAGCATGCGATCGATGACCAGCACGTCAAAGGTCCCAACCACCGCTTTTTTCAAACCATCCACGCCATCGAAAGCGACGTCGACTTGATGCCCCTCCAGCGTCAAGCTGTCAGTGACCAGCCTCGCTGTCTCGGTGTCGTCTTCAATGAGCAAAATCCGCATTACATCTTCGTATTTGCGAGCGGCCTGACGATTAGGCCGCTTCCGATCGTTTCGCGTCGAACTCGTTGCGAGGCGTGACGGAATTGCGGCCGAACTGTTACCGATATGTATGTTGGGCCGGCCGCTCCGGACCCGGCTGACCGGGAAACACTACAAGATTGGAAGACGGCTGCCCAAATCAAAACGCCAACACGCCTAATCCCGGGCTCGGGATGAGAGCGCGGGTATTGGCAGTCATACGACCTAAGGCTGCCGCTCTGAGCGTCCTTGCAAGCTCAGCTGTCGTGCTCACGGTAACCGCCCCGGCGAACCATGTCGGTCTCGACGACGCCAAGGCGGCGTTTCTGGGGCAAGCACCGGGCGAGCCGTCACAGCCCACTGCACGGCCCCCGGAGCCCACCCATCCTCCCCCTTCAAGGAGGCCGCGACGTCCACCAACGGCGTCTTCAACGCATGGATGCATATCAAATCGTTCTTGCGATGGAATTGACCCTCGGCGCGCCGGTCACGAGTTAACACGGGCCCACTCGGCCTCGCGATAACCGCAGCGACAAAACCGTCGCTGCCCGCGCCTCTTCCCGATAGGCAGACGGCCCGATATGCAGACGGGATGACCACAGATGGCGAATTCGAAATCTTCCTTGCAACCTCCCCCGGCTTCGAACCCGTGCTTTGCAAAGAGGCCGAGGCTCACGGCTTCAAGCAACCGAAAGTCATCACGGGCGGTGTAACGGTAAAGGGTGGCTGGACCGAAGTTTGGCGCGCGAACCTCGAGCTCCGTGGCGCCGGTCGCGTTCTCGCCCGCATCGGCGAATTCCGGGCCATGCATCTCGCTCAGCTCGACAAACGCGCGCGCCGTATCGCCTGGAGCGAAGTCCTGCGCCCCGATGTGGCCTTCCGCGTTCAAGCGACTTGTAAGGGATCGCGCATTTATCATTCGGGCGCTGCGGCTCAACGCATCGAAAAAGCGATCCGCGAGGAATTGGGCGCACCGCCTTCGGCCGACGCTGAAGTCATCATCAAAGCGCGCATCGACGACGACCTCTGCACCATCGCCGTCGATACGTCGGGCGAGTCCCTCCATAAGCGCGGCCATAAGGAAGCCGTCAACAAGGCGCCGATGCGGGAAACGCTGGCATCGCTTTTCCTAAGGCAATGCGGATACGTGGGAACCGAGCCCGTCGTCGATCCGATGTGCGGCTCCGGAACCTTTATCATTGAAGCCGCAGAAATCGCGGCCGGCCTGAAGCCTGGCCGTTCACGGCACTTCGCCTTCGAGCAATTGGCGACCTTCGACGAAGCAGCTTGGAAGAAGCTCAAGGCCACAACCGATCGACCGAAAACGGGGCTCCGATTTTTCGGCAGCGACCTCGACGCTGGAGCTATCCGAATGAGCCGCGCCAATGCGGAGCGCGCCGGTGTCTCTGAGATGACGGAGTTCGTTGAACTCGCAGTTACCGAATTGATGGCGCCCAGCGGGCCGCCTGGCCTGGTCATCGTCAACCCTCCCTATGGCGACCGGATCGGCGACAGGGATAACCTCCAACCCTTATATCGTTCGCTGGGACAGACGCTGCGCAGTCGTTTCGGCGGCTGGAGAGTGGGCCTCATCACGAGCGAGGCATCGCTTGCCAAAGCGACCGGACTGCAGTTCTTGCCGCCCGGCGGGCCCGTCTCGCACGGGGGACTACGAGTGACGCTATTTCGGACTGAACCATTGAAGTGATGTCGATCGCGCATTGTAATCGCGTTCCGAGCATGACACCGCATTGAAGGAGCTTGAGCGATGACGGAATACACGCCCCCGAAGGTCTGGTCCTGGAACAAACCGAGCGGTGGCCAGTTCGCCAGCATCAATCGCCCAATTGCGGGGCCGACGCACGAGAAAGAATTACCGGTCGGCCGCCACCCGCTCCAGCTCTATTCGCTAGGCACCCCCAACGGCGTGAAAGTCACGATCATGCTCGAAGAGCTGTTGGCGCTCGGGCACCACGGAGCCGAATACGACGCCTGGTTGATCAGGATCTCCGAAGGCGATCAGTTCGGCAGTGGCTTCGTGGACGTAAATCCCAATTCCAAAATCCCCGCCCTAATGGACCGGAGCGGACCTACGCCGATCCGCGTCTTCGAATCCGGCGCGATCCTCGTATATCTCGCTGAGAAGTTCGGCGGCGCCTTCCTTCCGGCCAAGGGCGCCTCACGTGCCGAATGTTTGTCCTGGCTGTTCTGGCAGGTCGGGAGCGCGCCCTTTCTCGGCGGCGGGTTCGGACATTTCTTCGCCTACGCGCCGGCGAAGATCGAATACGCCATCGATCGTTTTGCTATGGAGACAAAGCGCCAGCTCGACGTGCTCGACCGCCGGCTGGCGGAAAGCGAATACATCGCGGGCGATACCTACACGATCGCCGATATGGCGATCTGGCCGTGGTACGGCCAGTTGGTGCAAGGATCGCTCTATGGGGCCGGTGAGTTCCTCTCTGTGGAAGACTATAAGAACATCCGCCGCTGGGCGGGCGTGCTTGCCGACCGGCCGGCCGTCAAGCGCGGGCTCATGGTCAACCGCACCTCGGGAGAGCCCTCGCGGCAATTGCACGAGCGCCACGACGCCTCTGATTTTGAGACCAAGACGCAGGATAAAGTTCGCGCCGGCGGTTAGCTACGGCGCGCCGTTGCGCGATGTCAGCCACACGGCGAGATCCGCAATTTCGCGATCTTGCGTTTCATGCTGCATGCCGGGATAGGCATGAAATTCGTTCGGTACGCCGAGACGGTCGAGTTGCGCATGCGCCGCCTTTCCGGTGGCAAATGAAATACGCGCGTCGGCCGTTCCATGGCCGATGAAGAGCGATGCGCCCTGCCAGTCCTTTCGCGGGGAAAGCTCGTGCGCATCGAAGCCGTAGAGCGAGCCGCTGAGCACCGCAGCACCGCGAAACCTCCCGGGATTTTGCAGAACGGCATGGTAGACGAGCACCGCCCCCTGGCTGAAGCCCACCAGAAAAACTCTTTGCGGATCGGCGTCAAACCGCTTGATCGCCGCTTCAACGAGCCTGCCGATAGCGGCGATGCTGAGCCTGATATCCGCCCCGGTCGACCCACCCTTGCGATACCATCGATAGCCGCTGGTCCCGTCACCGAATGGTGCGCGCGGCGATACGACGATGAAGTTTTGAGGAAGTTGCGGCCAGAGACTGATCATATCGTTCTCATCCGCGCCGCTGCCATGAAGCAGGACGATCAGAGGCGAGTGCCCGGGTGTTCTACCCGGCCCATGGACGAGATAGGTCAGCTCGAGTTCCGCTGTCTGCGCCAACGGCGCGACGGCCGTGCAAAATATGAGGAGCACAAAGAAAAAAATCCGGCCGGCCGCGCTGCAAGAGGTAGACACGCTATGTTGGCTCATTATCCCGAACTTCAAGCGATTGATCACACGGATTAAACCACATGCGTTGCTTCCCCGCTCGCCGGCTCGTCTGCCTAACCGAAGAGACGGTCGAGACGCTATACCTTCTGGGCGAGCAAAATAGGATCGTCGGTGTTTCGGGATATGCTGTCCGCCCGCCGCAAGTCCGCCGCGAGAAGCCACGCGTATCAGCCTTCACATCGGCGGACATTCCCAAAATCGAGGCGCTGAAGCCCGATCTCGTCCTGGCGTTTTCGGACATCCAAGCCTCCATCGCGGCCGACCTCGCACGCGCGGGCTTGGCCGTCCATATTTTCAATCAGCGTGATCTCGCCGGTATCTTCGCAATGATCCGCACGCTCGGCGCGCTGATCGGCTGCAACGAGAAAGCCGATGTTCTTGTGAAGTCGTTCGAAGAGCGCATCGAAAATATCCGCGGTGAAACGCGCTTGGCTGTGCACCGCCCGCGCGTCTACTTCGAGGAATGGGATGACCCGCTGATAACAGGCTTATGCTGGGTCTCCGAACTCATTGAGATCGCGGGTGGCGAGGATATCTTTCCTGAGAAACGAAGTGAGCCCGCCGCCAAAGATCGCATCGTACCCCCCGCCGAAGTGGCTCAGCGAGCACCGGACATCATTCTCGCGTCCTGGTGCGGAAAAAGGGTGCGACCGGAAAAAATACGCGCGCGCGACGGATGGCAGGACATTCCAGCCGTGCGCAAAAACAGGATCCATGAGATCAAGTCACCGCTCATTCTGCAACCCGGACCGGCCGCTTTGACCGATGGCCTCGATGCCATCCGGACGGCGATCGGTTCCATCAGCGGTCCGTGACCGCAATCACGAACAACTCCGCATTGTTCGCTAAGAGGATTTTCATCACAACCAGGGAACAGCCATGGCCCCCGGACGTATTCTGGTACGTTGCTCCACGGGGCGCAAAGCCGCAAATAATTGGCTGAGCCATGTCAGATCGAATTTATGCGTCGTTATTTTATATTGCTTTGATCGTGGCCAGCTCATGGACCGTCGTGACGGTCGGCGAAGCACTTGCCCGTGAAGCTCTCGCAAGATTGGCCCTGGCTCCGTCTTCCAAGATCCGGCCAACCCGCGTGAATGTTGTGCTCGCGTCGCAGAAAAATATCGCGGGGCCTGGGAAAGCCGGTGACGTCATCGTTCCGAAAGCGCCATCAATCTCCGCCGGCGAGTTGGCAAAAGCGCTCGACGAAGCTGAGCACAACGACAAGCAATCCAAAACGATGGGTGCAATTGCGCGGCCGCGCGTCGCCGGCTGGGTGCGGCGAATTCCGCGACGCGCCATTCCGGAAGATCAGCCGAGGCGGGCCGTATCGGAAGACTCTTCTGGCCACATCATCATGCGCGCATTGCGAGCAGAGATGTAGTTTCGATGGCTTGAATGGAATGGTGGGCACCCGGCGGGGGGAAGAGGGGTGGCCGAGTGCCCACGCTCAAAGACCTCAATCCGGGGGGAGGATATGAGGTATACGCACGATATCAGAAATCCGACAGCGAGAAGTTAACAGCGGCGATCCTCGCGCGAAGATTTTCCGAACCTCAAAGATTCGCGATAGCTGCTCCGAGAAATTACCGCCAAACCCCGCCAATTGTTGACATTTTGACTCTTGTATTATGTCCGGTTCGAGCGGTTGGGCTGCGCGCCCATCCGCCTGCTGCGCACTTGCGCCGATGACCGCACGTGCACGAATTCTCTTCGACGACGCGTCGACAGCGCCTGCTCCCATGCGCGCGCCAGGGCATAAACGAGAACGAACCCGAACGCGTAGAAACTTGCGATGAAGATGATGACGGGAGCCGCGTCGCCAGACATTGTCGCCTCCTATTCGCTCTCCTTTGAAGTGGCGATTGCACCATCATCATTCAAGATGCTCGCGAGCGAGCAATCGAGAAGCGGCCGGCGCATCGATCCGATTACTGTGGTTGTGGAGATCCATACGAGGTCTCTTCTTGCGGCGCTTCAAATCGCCTACGTTGAGTGAGAGGGCCGCTCTCATGAACACAAAGCTCCTTTCACTCTTACAGCGCGAAGCAACTGCTCGTCTCAACGCAGCCGAATATGAGCTTGTCTCATATACTAGAGCGTGCCGGGGCAAGGTCGTCGATATGCACGAGATGAAACGCATCAGGCAACTCCGCGAGCATGTAGAGAGTGCGCGAGCACGGCAGTTGAAATGGACGCGATATCGCTTCCTCGCTGAATCCGGCATTCTATAAGAAGAATTGCCGAATAGAACGGCACATCCGGCGCATTTTGTCTAAATTGTCACCAAGCGTTCTTCTGGCGCTGGTGTAAAATTTAGCGCGTAACCACCGATTCGCGGTTCCTGAGGGACGGCTGGCGTGACCCTGGTCATCGTCTTCATCGGCGCAATCTGCAATTATTATTTCGGCGCCATCGGTGCCGTCCTCGGCGCTTTGGTCATAACCTCCGCGCTTTCAAAATCCAGAGCCAACGCAGTTCTACCGTCTCTTATATTGATCGGCGTCTCATGGGCAGCCGGCGGCGCCATCGCGAGCAGCGCCGGGGCAGTGGCGGGAGTCTTATTGGCCACCGCAGTGGCGATATGGTTTGAAGGCGGCGAAAAACGGCGCCACCACCATCCGGCTATCGACAAGCATTGACGCAAGTCGACCCGGGTTTCCCTCCCAATGCACTCCAACAGCCTGCACCTTCGTATCGCCCGTGCTGATGTTCGCCGACGGACAGTGAATTAGGCGCACTTTGCAAGGATCAAAACCGGGCCTACATCAGGACCGCTTCCCGATAGCGCTCTCACCCCCGCGAGGTATCCATGGAGTACGTCAAGCTCGGTCACACCGGTCTCGAAGTGTCCCGCATTTGCCTGGGCTGCATGAGCTACGGCCAGTCCGACGGCGGCGTCATGAAATGGACCTGGACGTTGAGCGAGGAGGACAGCCGCCCGTACATCAAGTCTGCCCTCGAACAAGGCATCAACTTCTTCGACACCGCGAACGTCTATTCGCACGGCGAAAGCGAGCGCGTTCTCGGCCGCGCCCTTCGCGATTTCTCCCGGCGCGAGGAAGTCGTCATCGCCACGAAAGTCTATTCGCCGATGCGGCTCGGACCAAACGGCAAGGGCCTTTCGCGCAAGGCCATCATGTCCGAGATCGACGACAGCCTAAAGCGCCTCGGTACAGACTACGTCGATCTCTACATCATCCATCGTTACGACTACGAAACGCCGCTCGAGGAGACGCTCGAAGCGCTCGACGAAGTCGTGCGTTCAGGAAAAGCGCTCTATCTCGGCGCATCCTCGATGCACGCCTGGCAGTTCATGAAAGCCCTCGGCCTGCAACGCGCCAACGGCTGGGCGCAGTTCATATCGATGCAAGACTATTACAACCTGCTCTACCGCGAGGAGGAGCGTGAGATGCTGCCGCTCTGTCAATCCGAGGGTATCGGCGTTACGCCATGGTCACCCTTGGCACGCGGGCGCCTGGCGCGTCCCTGGCAGGACGCGCCGCAAACGGAGCGCGCCAAGAACGATCCGTTCGCCGACCGGCTCTACGAAAAGTCGAAGAAGCTGGACAAGCCGGTGGTCGATCGAGTGATAGATCTCGCGAAGGCGCGAGGCGTTTCTCCAGCCCAGATCGCCCTCGCCTGGATGCTGAGCAAACCCGCAGTGACCTCTCCCATCGTCGGCGCGACCAAGCCCCATCAGCTCGACGACGCGATAAAGTCCGTTTCGCTCAAGCTGACGAACGAGGAAATCACCCATCTCGAAGAACTGTATGAGCCGCATCGGGGGCCCGAAGGCTTCGTCTAAATGGCGATAGGGATCGAATTGAACCGCTGCACGGCTCGCGCGTTTCCATCCGAGGCGCGTTCGAGTCCTGCGGTTCATGCAAAAGCCGGTTGCAAGCGAGAGAATTGAAAGCGGAACTGTCGTCGAAACGACGATACCCTCGCGCCTCGACCGTTTGCCGTTTGGACAGTTCCACGTCCTCGTTATCGTAGCGCTCGGCATCACGTGGATTCTCGACGGGCTGGAGGTCACGCTCGTCGGCGCCATAGCGGGAGCTTTGAAGGAAAGCCCGACGCTGCGGTTCACCAACACCGATGTCGGCATAACGAACAGCTCTTATCTCGCGGGCGCCGTACTCGGAGGCTTGTTCTTCGGCTGGCTAACGGACAGGCTCGGCCGCAAAAAGCTGTTTTTCATTACGCTGACGACCTACATGATCGCAACGATCGCGACAGCATTCTCGTGGAACCTGCTCAGCTTCTCGCTGTTTCGATTTCTCACCGGAGCCGGCATCGGAGGTGAATATACCGCCGTCAATTCAACGATCCAGGAACTGGTGCCCGCTCGCTATCGCGGCTGGACCGATCTAACAATCAACGGCAGCTTCTGGCTCGGCGCGGCGCTCGGGGCACTGGGCTCCGTCTTCCTGCTCGACAGCAGGCTTCTACCCGCCGATATGGGATGGCGGCTGACCTTCCTGATCGGAGGCGGGTTGAGCGCATTCATCTTTCTGCTGCGCCTCTGGATCCCCGAGAGCCCGCGCTGGCTCATCACGCATGGCATGCCGGAAAAGGCCGGCAAGATCGTCGGCGATATAGAAGCGCGACTCCGGAGCGAAAATCATATTCTCGATGATAGCTCAATCACAACGACACGCTTGAAAACGCGAAGCCATACGCCGCTCCTGGAGGTCGCGAGGTCCATCCTGAAAACGAACCGCGACCGGGCAATCGTCGGGTTCTCCCTGATGACCGCGCAAGCCTATTTCTACAACGCGATCTTCTTCACCTACGCGCTCGTTCTTTCGTCGTTCTACGGTGTCCGGACGGATAAAATCGGCTGGTATCTTCTCCCCTTCGCGGCCGGAAACTTCCTTGGACCGCTGCTCCTCGGACGGCTCTTCGATATTTGGGGACGCCGCCCGATGTTGATCACGACCTACAGCGTTTCCGCAGTGCTGCTCGCCGTCACCGGATATCTGTTTGCAGCCGACCTCGTCTCCGATTCCATGCTGACCGTCGCGTGGGTGATCGTGTTTTTCTTCGGATCGGCGGCAGCGAGCGCCGCCTATCTGACCGTCAGCGAATCCTTCCCGCTTGAGGTTCGCGCGCTTGCCATCTCGCTCTTCTACGCCGTTGGCACAGGCGTCGGCGGCGTGATCGGCCCGGCACTTCTTGGCCATCTCATCGATACGGGATCGCGCTATAGTGTGTTCAAGGGCTATCTCATCGGCACGGCGTTGATGCTGATTGCGGCCGGCATCGCCTGGCTGAAGGCGGTCGCCGCCGAGGGCAAACCGCTCGAGCAAGTCGCGCGCCCTCTATCCCTCGCCGACGAATAAGACGGACGAGCAAACGAGCGATCGCAAACAACAAAAATCGATTTGCAATTCTAATTTTCATATTGGCGTTTCGAGCGCCGGCTTCGCGATATTCGCGCAAAGGGCAGCGGCAGGGTCGCGGCAGCTTAACTCGGGATAAATCGATATGGATCGACGCAACTTTTCTATGGGTCTTGCTGCCGTTGCGCTTACACTGTCCTCCGGATTGACCGGCCCAGCCGCCGCCGATCCCACCACAGTGCGCATCGGCTTTCAAAAGTCTTCGACGCTCATCAACGTGCTGAAGGCGAATGGCGAACTCGAAAAGGCGCTGTCGGAACTCGGCGTATCCATTACCTGGTCGGAATTTCCGAGCGGCTTGCCATTGCTCGAGGCGCTCAACGTCGGCGCCATCGATATCTCCGGCGACGTCGCCGACACCGTTCCGATCTTCGCGCAAGCCGCAGGCGCCAAGCTGACCTATCTCGCAACCGAAGCACCTTCGCCATTGGCACAAGCGCTGCTGGTGAAATCAGACTCGCCAATCAAATCCGTGGCCGAGCTCAAGGGCAAGAAGGTCGCCGTCGCCAAAGCAGCGGGAAGCCATTACCTGCTCATTGCTGCCCTCACGAAGGCGGGCTTGAAATTCAAAGACATCGAACCTGCTTACCTGACGCCCGCCGATGGCCGCGCCGCCTTCGAGAAGGGCGCCGTCGATGCCTGGGCGACGTGGGACCCCTTCGTCTCCGCAGTTCAAAAGCAATCGAGCGTTCGCATTCTCGCCGACGGCACGGGTATCGCCGATTATCGGCGCTACTATCTCGCGTCCTCCCCATTCGCCGCCGCCCGTCCGGATGTGCTGAAGGTTGTCTTCGCCAAACTCAAGGAATCGGGCGAATGGACGAAGAAAAATCCGGAAGCCGCCGCCAAACTGTTGGCGCCGGTTTGGGGCCTCGATCCCGCAATCGTAACGGCCGCAAATGCCCATCGCAGCTATGAGGTCAAAACAGTCGCGGCCGAAAACTTCACCGACCAGCAGAAAATCGCCGACGCGTTCTTCGCCGAGGGCGTCCTGCCGAAAGCGATCAAGGCCAGCGAAGCCGAAATCTGGACGCCGGACAAGAAAGCGGCGGCAAATTAAAAGCCGGATCCATCCGGCTTTCGACGCTGCAAGCATCCTTCAATCAATGTGCCGCTGAGGCGCCGCCGCAAGCCTCGTGATCGAGGTCGCCGTGACGCAGACCACGAAAGCCATGACGTTGTGGCTGGAACGCCGGCGCATCCGCGGATTGCTAAAATTTGATGTTCCTTTCGCAACGGTCAGCGCACTGCGCGGAATGATCGTGATGGATTTACAGCGCACCGCGATGCTCGGGTTGGCCCGGCCCCCTCGCCCGGTGAGATCAAGGCAAGATCCCGAATCTGTGCCAAGCTTTTCCTCGATGGCTGTCGCGCCTGAACCACGAAAATAGGCTGCGAACGGAACTTCCACGGGCGCCCAAAGTAACAAAATACCGTTCGATGAAATCGTCCCGCACGGCGCGGTGATTGGCTGCAACGGAGCCGGTGCGACCGCCACGTTTAAAGACGACGAGTTTAGCGGCCGTGCGGTTTTTCTTCCACGAAGCCGGGAAAAAGCCCAGGAAAAAGCTATGACCGATGGCTCGCCCGCCCCTCATTCTCCGCCCCCCGCGCGCGGATTGGCTCTGAGGACGCTTGCAATCGCCGCCATTGCATCGGCAGGAATTCTGACATGGCATTTCACCGAAACCGATGACCGCTGGACTCGCGCCGCGCACAGCGAACCAGCGACGAGCACACTCGAAACAACAGACGATGCATTCATCGCGGGTGACGTCACACCCCTCGCCACCAAGGTCTCAGGCTACATCCGATCCGTGCCGGTCAACGATTTTCAGGCTGTGAGGAAGGGCGATCTCCTCGCCGAAATCGACGCGTCGGATTACGACGCCGCGCTCGTTCAAGCCCAGGCGAACGTCGCCTCCGCACAGGCAAATCTCGACAATCTCGCCAATCGCAAAGAGAGCCAGCAAAGCCTCGTGCGTCAGGCTCAAGCAGCGGTAGACGCGGCTGAGGCCGATCTCGATCGCTACACGCTCGAAGCCAAGCGCCAGCACGATTTGCTGAAATCGAGCGATATCGGCACGACCCAACGCGTCGAGCAAGCAGACGGCAACGCACGACGGAGCACGGCCCAGTTGGCTCTCAGCAAAGCCCAGCTCGATCAGCAAAAAACCGCTCTCGCGAGCCTCGCCCCCGCTGAGGTGCAGTTCGAAGCCCAACTGCGCGCTGCCAAGGCCTTGGCAGCGTTGGCGCAGAACAACGTGACCAGCACGCGTATCCTATCGCCCGTGGACGGTATCGTCGGCCAGCGTCAGGTCCGTCCCGGGCAATTCGTCGGCGTGGGTTCTCCGATAATCACCGTCGTTTCGCTTCCCAATGTTTGGGTCATCGCGAATTTCAAGGAAACCCAGATTACGAATGTGCGGGCCGGACAAACCGCACGCATCAGGGTCGATGCCTTTCCGGATCTGAAGGTGACAGGCCACGTCGAAAGCTGGGCGCCGGGGACGGCGGGCATTTTCGCGTTGCAGTCTTTCGATCCGAATACGGCGTCGGGGAATTTCACGAAGGTCGCCCAGCGCGTTACCGTGAAGATCGTTCTCGATCAAAACTCGGCGTTCGGCACGCTCGTTCGGCCCGGAATGTCGGTTGAAGCGACAATTGATACGGGAAGCGCCCCTGCCGGCGCGGGCTCAACAGCCTCAACCAGATAACGCGGCAACCCCGCACGCCGAAAAGCGCTGCCGGACGTTGCATTTCCGCGAGATTACTCCCCCAAAGAAGCCTGTTCTTGCTCTCGGCCGCGGCCGAATGCTACAGACCTAACTCGCTTTGAGTCCTAGAGCGTAACAACATCAATCATTTAGCCTCCGGCAAGATAACTTCGGCGAGACTCGTGGCATCGCGACGAGCTGTCTCGACCGCGGCGGCGACGACGACGGAAATGAAACAATGACCGCGCCCAAGATCAAGCTCCACAAAAGTGATTTACCCGCCGGCCTGACGTTTCCGAATGGCGTTGCGATCGACACCGAGACGCTCGGACTGAACCCCCATCGCGATCGCCTGTGCTTGGTGCAGCTCTCAGGTGGCGACGGCACGGCCCATCTCGTGAAGTTCGACGGTAGGAACTATGACGCTCCGCGTCTCAAGGCCCTCCTGACGGATCCGAAGGTCCTCAAGATTTTTCATTTCGCCCGCTTCGATATCGCCGTGCTTGAGCAGTACCTCGGAGTTGCAACCACACCCATTTATTGCACCAAGATTGCGTCGAAGCTTTCGCGCACCTACACGGACCGCCACGGCCTGAAAGACCTCGTCGGCGAACTGCTTGGAATAGAGCTTTCGAAGCAGCAGCAAAGCAGCGACTGGGGCGCCTCCGAACTTTCCGATAGCCAAAAGGCTTATGCCGCGAATGACGTTCTGCATCTTCACGAGGTTAAGAAGAAGCTCGATATGATGCTCGCGAGAGAAGGCCGGCAGGATTTGGCCGAAAAGGCCTTCGGCTTCTTACCCACGCGTGCCCGCCTCGACCTCGCCGGGTTCGAGGAAGACGATATATTCGCGCACTGACCCTGGCCGCGGCTAAGCGCCAGAGCCGGAGCATAAGGTCCCAAAGTCTCCCCAATTACCGGCGAGATTAGGGGCCTTGGGGGGAATTTCATGGCCACTGCGGCTGTCACATCGAATAATACGGCTGTAGCGGGTAGCCCTGCGCGCGCCCCGGGCAACAGCATCGTCATTGCCGGCGATCGGACGCAAAGCCGGATGGCCGCCCATCGCCATTCCCAGCGCGTCCGGATTCTTAAAATCGGGCTGCCGCTCGCCGCCGTTGCGACGGTCGCGATTGCAACCATGAACATTCTCGGCAACGCCGGAATTGGGCCGTCGCTCCCGCCGATCGAAGTTCCGCAGATCGTTGCCGACAATCTCAAGATGCATAATCCGCATTACGAGGGCTTCAACGCCGATGGCGGCCGCTATTGGGTGAAGGCGGAGACCGCGCAACAGGATCTGAAGTCCCTCACGGCCATTCATCTACAAGGCATCACTGGCGAGCTGACGGACGCCAAAAAGCAGAAGACGAACCTCGTCGCGGCTCGCGGTCTCTTCGACAACAATACGAACGTCCTGGAGCTTTACGATTCGATCGACGTCACGGGCGACGGGGGACTGACCGCGAAGCTGACGCGTGCGACGATCAGGACGAAAGAAAACGTCATCACGTCCGATCAGCCATCGACGATATTGATGGGCGCAGGACAAATCACGTCCAACCAACTGACCATCCGTCAAAAGGCGAAAGAATATACGTTCGTCGATAACGTGCGGACGCATATGAAGGCGAAGGAAGCTCAGCCCGCCGCCGGCGATCAATCGGCTGATCAAGCGCTTCCGTTCGGAAAGCCCGGCGAGCCCGTCGACGTCGAAGCCAATCGGCTCGATATCGATGATGTAAAGAAAACCGCATTCTATACGGGGAAAGTCGTCGCGACCCAAGCAGGGGCGACCATGACCGCGCCCGAAATGACCGTCACTTATGAAGGTTCGGTCGCTCCCGAAGGCGGCAACACCGCGAAGTCCGTTCCGCAGGACGCCGGCAACCAGGGAACGAAGGTCAAGCAAATTCTCGCAACGGATACCGTTGTGCTGAAGCAGCCGAACGGCCAGACCGCAACCAGTCACACGGCGCTCTTCGATACGATCTCGAACACCGCCGTTCTCGAAGGCGATGTCGTGCTGACCCAAGGCGACGACAAGAAAGCCGTAGGCGATCGTGTCGATTACGATCAGACGGCGCAGACCATGGTTTTGACCGGTACCGTCGTCGTAACGCAGGGACCGAACGTGCTCCGCGGGCGCCGCCTGACCTACCACCGCACGACGAGCAAGATGCAGCTGACGGCACCGGCCGATCCGAGTACCGGAATAGGTGCGGGACGCATTACGGCGCATTTCATGCGGCCGTCGGCGAAGGCGGGTGCCCAACCAGCCGACGACGATCAGGATAGCGGTGGCGGTATCTCGTTCGGAGCAGCGTTCAAATCCGATCCGAATTCGCCTTATGACGTCGTCGCCGAAAAACTCGACGTCGATGACGTGGCCAAGACGGCCCTGTTCACCGGCAACGTTTCGGCCGTGCAGGGAAGCATCTCGATGCGATCGCAGGAGCTGACGGCGTTCTACACCGGCAATGCCGGGATCGGGTCTTCCGATGGCGCTGCGGCGGCAGCCGGCACACCCGCGTCGTTGACGCACCTGACCGCCCGCAAGAAAGTCGTCGTGGTCGCCAAGGATGGGCAGACGGCAACCGGCGATTGGGCAGAGGTTGACGTCAAGAAAAACCTGACGACGCTCGGCGGCGCCGTCGTGCTGACCCAGGGCAAGAATATCGTGAACGGGACAAAGCTGGTGATCGACATGAACACCGGCGAGGCCACGATCAAGACAGAGCCGACGGCAACGAGCGGAACGGTGATGACGAGCCGCGAGAGCGGCGGCAATGGCGAGGTTTTCAAGGCCGAACGTCCGAGCGCCGTCTTTTATCCCGGCCAGTTGAAGAAATCGAAGATCCAGGCAGATAGCTGGCAGGTCCGTACGTCGCCTTGACCTTGCGAACGGCATGGCGACAATTGAGGCGGCGGCGACAGGGCACGAAGGGCTGCGAGGTAACGGGTGTTTAAGGCTTTACCAATTCGCCTCAAATCGAAGTCGAATGGTGCAGGCGCCAATGGTGCAAGCGCGCACGCAAACGGTGTGAGCCCACGCCAGGCGCCCTCCCCCGACGACCCGCACGCCATCGGCGCGGACGGCTGGCTCACGGCGTTCGACGTCAAGAAGTCCTACCGCAAGCGGATGGTCGTCAAGGGCGTGAACCTCGCCGTTGGCCGCGGCGAATCCGTTGGCCTTCTCGGTCCGAACGGCGCCGGCAAGACGACAGTTTTCTATATGATCACCGGCCTCGTCGCCGCTGACGAGGGCCGCATCACGATCGACGGCGAAGACGTCACCAAGCTGCCGATGTATCAGCGCGCCCGCCTAGGCGTCGGATATCTTCCTCAGGAGGCCTCGATCTTTCGTGGACTGACGGTCGAGCAGAATATTATGGCCGTCCTTGAGTTGATCGAGCCGGACCGCAAGGCGCGCAAAGAGCAGCTGGACAGCCTGCTCGAGGAATTTTCCATCACGCGGCTCAGGAAATCGGCAGCGATGGCGCTTTCGGGCGGCGAACGCCGGCGCTGCGAAATTGCCCGCGCGCTGGCCTCGCGTCCTTCGTTCATGTTGCTGGACGAACCGTTCGCCGGCATCGACCCGATTGCCGTCGGCGACATCCAACAACTGGTTCGCCACTTGACCGAACGCGGTATTGGTGTGTTGATCACAGACCATAACGTTCGCGAAACATTAAGCCTGATCGATCGCGCCTATATTATTTATGATGGTCAAGTTCTGACACAGGGCAAGCCTTCTGAAATCATATCGAATGAAGATGTGCGGCGGGTCTACCTTGGCGATATGTTCGTTAACGCGCGTTGAGTATAAGTCGCTCCGAGTTTACGGAAACGGAGCAATGGGTTAGCGCATGGCGCTTTCAGCAAAATTAGAGCTGAGACAAGGCCAGCAGCTGGTAATGACGCCACAGCTGCAGCAGGCGATCCGTCTCCTGCAGCTCTCCAATCTTGAACTGACCGAATTCGTCGACTCCGAGCTCGAACGCAATCCGCTCCTCGAGCGCGACGACAACGCCAACGCTAAGACCGCCGACGAGCCGATCGTTGAACGCACGGAGGAAAGCGCCACCGACGACCGCTGGCTCGATCTGCGCGAGCCCGTCAACGACCATACGGGCGGCCTTGACGTCGACTTTGGCAACGTCTTCCAGGAGCCGGGAACGGGCGAGCCCGGTTCGGGCGCCACCTCGGCCGCAACATCGGGATTGAGCTGGGCCAACGTCTCCCAGCGCATGCACAATGGCGGCGACGGCGACAACGACCTCGAGGACTTCGTTGCCAATCAGATTTCGCTCCGGGACCACTTGAGCAGTCAGCTGCCGCTGACCGTTAGCGACCCCGTCGAACGGCTGATCGGCCAGCACCTGATCGATCTCGTCGACGAGGCCGGCTATATCCCCGAGAATCTTGAAGCGCTCGCCCAGCGTCTCGGCGCGCCGCTCGAACTGGTCGAAAGCGTGCTCGGCAAGCTTCAGACCTTCGATCCCCCCGGCATCTTTGCCCGGTCACTGGCCGAATGCCTCGCGCTCCAGCTCAAGGACCAAAATCGCTACGATCCCCTGATGGCGCAGCTTTTGGCGCATCTGGACCTGCTCGCCAGCCGCAATATCCCGGCGCTGAAGCGGGCGATCGGCATCGATATGGACGAGCTGGCCGATATGATCCGCGAAATAAAACGGCTCAATCCCAAGCCCGGCCTGAAGTTCGGCTCCGTTCAGCTTCAGCCGGTGGTGCCGGACGTCATCGTCCGCGCCGCCTCGGACGGCGGGTGGCACGTCGAACTGAATAGCGACACTCTGCCACGCGTTCTGGTCAATCGCACCTACTACACGCGCATTGCCAAGTCCGCGGCCAACGAGCGCGACAAGGGCTACATCTTCGATTGCCTGCAGACGGCCAATTGGCTCGTTAAGAGTTTAGATCAGCGGGCGCGCACGATCCTGAAGGTCGCAGAGCAGATCGTGCGCCAGCAGGACAGCTTCTTCATGTACGGCGTGCAGTATCTGCGTCCGCTCAATCTCAAAGTGATCGCCGACGCGATCTCGATGCACGAGTCGACGGTGTCGCGCGTCACATCGAACAAGTACATCGCGACGCCAAGGGGTATATTTGAGCTGAAGTACTTCTTCACCTCCGCAATCGCCTCTGCAGCCGATGGCGAGGCGCACTCCTCGGAAGCCGTGCGTCATCGGATCAAGCAGCTAATCGACGCCGAAAGCGCCGGCGATGTTTTGTCCGATGATCAGCTCGTAGACCGCCTGAAAGGCGAAGGCATCGAGATTGCCCGCCGCACGGTCGCAAAGTATCGCGAGGCGATGCGCATACCCTCTTCGGTACAACGCCGGCGCGACAAGAAACTGGTTGAACGTCTCGGCGACTTTGCCTGATTCTCGGCACATAACCCGCTGAGAAAAAAGAGACTTTCAGTTACATTCTTAGCCGAAAGCGTGATTTGACAGGGCACATGGCGGGGCCTAACGATTAAACTGTGAGAGGCTGGGTTGAGTGTCGGTCACACGCTCCCAAGACTTCAAAAAAGGCAGCTCGGAGCCCAGGAGCACATTGCGCTCGACAACGGCAAACGCAGCCTCGGTAAGTGCAGAACAGGCATTTTCATGACCATTCAAATCACTGGTAAGAACATCGAAGTCGGCGACGCTTTCCAAAACTACGCCGGCGACAAGATCCGGGGCATCCTCCAAAAGTTTCTTCCGCGCGAAGTGAACGGCCACATCCGGCTCGAACGCGAGCGCGAGGTGTTTAAGACGACCTGCACGGTCCATGTCGCAGGCGGTCTTCTGCTCGAGGCCAACGGCGAGGGCGGCGACGCCTACAGCTCCGTCGATTCCGCCGCACACCGGCTAGAGACGCGCGTAAAGCGCTATAGGAGCCGCATTAAGCATCACACCTCGCCGGCTGCAGCTGCACGTCGCAAGGTCGACATCGAAGCACGCGATTATATCGTGAGCTTAGGTGACGACGACGAGCCCGAGCAGGAAGAGGCGAATCCGCTTATCATTGCTGAGGGCCAGCGGAACATCGGCCATATGACGGTTAGTGAAGCTGTATTGAAGCTCGACTTGTCGGAAGCGTCCTTCATGATTTTCAGGAACGCTGCACATGGTGGGCTGAACGTAGTTTACCGGCGAAACGACGGGCACATTGGGTGGATCGACGCCGATCTGCCAGCGGCAGCGAAGGCGAATGGCGCCTCCGCGCCGGAACATGCGGATTGAGGGCAGTTTATTTATTTCGGTCAATGCAATGTGGCAACCGTCCAGGAAACTGGCTCGGTAGCCACATTGGCGGCCATATCATCGTGGATGGAGCCTGAATGAATATCGAAGACATGCTCGCCCCTGACGCGATTATCCCGCGTTTCGAGGCTGAGGACAAAAAGCAGGCGCTGCGCGACTTGGCTGAGAAGGCCGAGGGCCTGACGGGCGTTGCCGCTGGCGACATTTATGCAGCCCTGCTGCAGAGGGAGCGTCTGAGTTCCACGAGCCTTGGCCGTGGGATCGCGATCCCGCACGTCAAGCTTCCTGGCGTGAAGAAGATCACGTGCCTCTTCGCGCGCCTCGCGCGTCCTATTCCCTTCGAAAGCCACGACGGTGAACCCGTCGATCTTCTGTTCTTTCTGCTGGCGCCCGAACACGCGGGAGCCGACCATTTGAAGGCCTTAGCACGAATTTCCCGGCTCGTCCGTGACCCCGCGACCCTCGAGGGCCTGCGCACGGCCAAAGACGTCGAAGGCCTCCGGAGCGTTCTCACGAAGCCCCTCACATCGCACGCAGCCTGACCGGCTCTTAAACGCAGAGGGCTCGCAGAACGCGAGCCGTTGAGCGTGATCGGGGAATGCCTCGCCTCAGTGCAGGACCGCGATCACGCCCAGTCCGATGCCGCCGACAAGCAAGCGCCACCAGCCGAAGTATGAAAGCCCGCGCCGCGAGATGAAATCGAGCATGTAACGGACCACGATGGCGCCGGTTATGAACGCCGCGATGAACCCGAGCACGATGTGGCTCACATCGTCGGGCGTCAGAATCGACCAGTTTTTATAGAGATCGTAGGCGAACGCTCCCGTCATCGTCGGCATGGCGAGAAAAAACGAAAACTCTGCCGCGGTGCGCTTGTCGGCGCCGAGCAGCACGGCCGAGACGATCGTCGAGCCCGACCGCGAAACGCCGGGGATCATCGCGAGACACTGTGCGAAGCCGATAATCAGCGCCGTCAACGGAGGAATGTCCATAACGTCGGTATAGCGCGGCTTGTACTTCATCCGGTCGACGACAAGCAGAATGATGCCACCGACAACCAGCGCGGTGCACACGATCAGCGGCGATTCGAAGAACACTTCCTTGATGATCTTATGTGCCAAGACACCGATGAAAACGGCCGGCAGGAAGGCGATCAACACCGCAAGAACGAAACGCCGCGTTCTGGGGTTGCTGGGAAAATCGAGAGCGATGTGCCAAAGCTTGCCCGCATAAACGGTCAGAAGGGCAAGGATCGCACCGAGCTGGATCAGCACTTCAAACGTGCGTCCCGAAGACGTCACGCCCATGACCTGCTCTGTGAGAAGAAGGTGCGCCGTCGAGGAGACTGGTAAATATTCCGTCAGGCCTTCGATCAGCCCGAGCAGTACGACTTGCCACGTTTCCATCAGTGCTCCTTAGCGCTCCGAACGCGGGCGAGCGTTACCAGAAATTGCGGCAATACCAAAGAGGTCGTTTAGCCGAGTTGCCATCGAATCGACGACAGCGGGTGTATACTGGCGCGACCAGCAGAATAGGAATCACATGCCTCCGCGACTTACGCAGTACCGCCTCTGTCCGCGTTCACGGTCCATTCGATTGGCGCTTGCCGAATACGGCGTTGAAGTTCAGCTCGTCGATGAAAACCCGTGGGAATGGCGCCAGAGCTTTCTTGCGAAGAACCCGGCGGGCGAGATGCCGGTTCTCGAATTCGACAACGGCCTGATCCTCTGCGGTGCGTATTCGATCTCTGAATTCATCGCTGAAGAGGTACTCCCGGTCGCGACGATGGCGACGCCGGGACCGCCGCCACTCATCCCGGGCAATCGCGAGGATCGCGCGGAAGTCCGCCGCCTGATCGACTGGTATCAAGGCAAATTGGATCGTGAAGTGACGCGCGAGCTGCTGATCGAGAAGGTCTATAGCTCGATGCGCCCGACAGGCCCTGTCGCTCCCGATCCCGGTGTTCTGCGTGCCGTCCGCGCTAACCTCAAATACCATCTGTCTTACACGGGCTATCTCGCCGACAACCGGCGCTGGATCGGCGGTGACGAGCTGAGTTTTGCGGATTTCGCCGCAGCCGCCCAGATTTCGACCGCAGACTACCTTGGCGAGATCCCGTGGAGCGACTACCCCGCGGTCAAAATCTGGTATCAACGCATGAAGTCACGGCCGTCTTTCCGCGCCCTGCTCGGCGACCGGGTTCCGGGAACCGCGCCGCCCCTTGCCTATTCCGATCTCGATTTCTAAATCGCTCGTATGCTCGACGTTCCTAAATCCGGTTCCGATCTCGCGGACATGATCCGTGCCGAAGCATCGAAGCTCGGGCTCGATGCCGTTGGCATCGCACGGCTGGCCGACGACACGGAACTCACCGCACGCCTGGCGCACTTCCTGAGCGAAAAGCGTCACGGCGACATGGATTGGATGGAAACTCATGCCGACCGGCGGAGCGGTCCGCTGAAGCTCTGGCCCGATGCCAAGAGCGCCATCATCTTCGGACAATCGTATGCGCCGCCGAGCAATCCCTTGGATGCCCTCCACGATCGCTCCAATGCGGCGATTTCAGTCTACGCCAAAGGCCGCGATTACCACGATGTGCTGAAGAAAAAGATCAAATCGCTGGCGCGCTCGTTCGCTGAACGATCCGGCGCGGACGTCAAGGTCTTCGTCGATACCGCGCCGCTGATGGAGAAGCCGCTGGCCGCCAAGGCCGGCCTCGGCTGGCAGGGCAAGCACACGATCCTCGTTTCGCGCGAACACGGCAATTGGCTCTTCCTTGGAGCAGTGTTGACCACTGCGGAGCTTGAACCTGATGCAGGCACGGAGAACCATTGCGGTTCATGCCGGCGATGTCTCGATATCTGCCCGACGAACGCTTTCCCCGCGCCCTACCAGCTCGACGCACGCCGCTGCATCGCCTACCTGACGATCGAGCACAAAGGACATATCGCACCAGAATTCCGCGTGCCCATCGGCAATCGCGTATTCGGTTGCGACGACTGCGCCGCCATCTGCCCGTGGAATAAGTTTGCAGGCGCCGCGACCGAGATCCGTTACGCAGCGCGCCCCGAAACCGACAATCCGCCGCTCGCCGAACTCCTCGCGCTCGACGATGCTACATTTCGGGCGCGTTTCGCCGGCACGCCGATCAAACGCACCGGACGCGATCGCGTCGTGCGCAACGCGCTGATCGCCTCAGGAAATTCCGGCGATCGATCGCTGCTTCGACATATCGAACCACTGATGGAAGACAGTTCCGCTCTTGTCCGGGCGATGGCGATCTGGGCGTCGCGCCGCCTTGCAGACCCCGGTGAGATCGCAGCCCTGCGAAAGCACTATCAAGACCGTGAGCGCGATCCCGAAGTCGCCGCCGAATGGACTTTGCCAGTGGAAGGAATTCAAGGCGCATGAGCCGGCTCTTCTGTTTCGGACTAGGCTACTGCGCGAGCGAACTGGGCCGGCGCCTCCTCGCACAAGGCTGGACCGTCGCCGGAACGACTGCACACGTTGAAAAGGTCGAGCGTCTTGCCGAGCAGGGCTTCGAACCATTTCTCTTCGATGGAACGGATGCGCTCCACGATGTCGCCGAAGCACTGCAAAGCGCAACGCATGTGCTGCTATCCATTCCGCCGGATGCCGAGAGCGATCCGGCCTTGCGGCACTATGGAGCTGCAATCGCCGCTAGCCCCTCCATTCGCTGGATCGGCTACTTCTCGACAGTCGGCGTGTACGGTGACGCTTCGGGCAACTGGGTGGACGAAACGACGGAAACGCGGCCAGGAACCGAGCGCGGGCAAAGGCGCGTCAAAGCTGAGAACGGCTGGATCGACCTCGCGCGAGCATCCGGCAAAGCCCTCGTCATCTATCGCCTGCCGGGAATCTACGGGCCCGGCCGCAGCGCCATCGACCAGCTGAAGGCAGGAACCGCACGCCGCGTCTTCAAGCCCGATCAACTGACCAACCGCATCCATGTCGCGGACATCGCGACCGCTGTACAGGCAAGCATCGACCTTTCGCCCGGTGTCCACATCTTCAACGTGACGGACGACCTCCCCGCGCCTCCGCAGGATGTCATCGCTTACGGCGCAGAGCTATTGGGCGTCCCCTGCCCGCCGGCTACCGACCCCGCCGATGCCGCTCTCTCCCCGACCGCACGAAGTTTCTATATCGAGAGCAAGAAGGTCTCGAACGCCCGCATGAAATCCGAACTCGGCGTTAGACTTGCGTATCCCACGTACGTCGAAGGGCTAAAGGCGATCGCCGGGCTTTAGCGATCCCTTTTTGGTTTGTGGTCACACCTTTTCCCCCATTCCGCCAGAATAGAGGATAAAGACGATAGCGGCCGTACCTCCGGACCGGCGGGGCCAATGCGAGCGGAACCACGAGCTTTCCATGGCAACTAGAGCGCTCATTGTAGCGACGATGGCGGTGCTGACCTTCGCACTCGGCGTCCACGCCGATCCCATCGATCCGGCCCAGGCAATCGCGCAAAAGTTCTCCGCCGCGAGCGACGAGGAAGTCGCAAAGCCAGCGCCAAAGCCATCACGAAAACCAGCACCAAAGCCATCAGCGGCTGCGAGCAAGCCGGACGCCGATTACGAAGCCGATATGCTTCGCCGCGCGCGCGCCGAAGAGGCCGATCGCGAGAAGCAGGAAGCCCGCCCGCAGCAGGTTGCGGCTGAGCCCTCGGTCCCAGCCGCCCCCACACCTGCCCCGCCGCCCGCCGTCGCTCCCGCAGCGGAAAAGCAACCGGCACCGGTTCCCGTCGCGGTAACTGCCGCCCAAAAACCAGAAAGCCAACCGGAAAGCCAACGAACGATCGTGACCGAGACCCCGAGGCCCGGCACAACGCAAGCCACGGTGTTGCTTGTACTCGGTATCGATGGCGGAGCGCTTGGCTTCAAACCCGATCCGATCATTTGCATCGACCAGAGCTGCTGGCTTTCAAACGGCATCGAAGCCCCGGCCGTAAGCATGCCACGCACTCAGGCAGTTGCGCTGCGAACGACGGAGGAGACGACGTCCGATCCCTGCGCCGGAAAATCCGCCTGCGTCTATCGCGACGTCACGATCGGCGCCGACGCGCGCATCGAAGTCATCGAAGTCGGCGAAAGCCGCGGCGCATCCGCCGGTGCCTTCACGATCGCGGCCGACAAAAGCTGCCGCAACGACGGCGGCGGTCTCCTTTGCGACAACGGTGTCGCGACGCAGGATTTCCGGATTTGGGTAGTGCCTGAAGCTGTCGCCGCAGCCACCGGCCCGGATGGTCTCGAAGACGCCGTCGCCGAGGGCCTTCCCGATCCGGAAGCCGCCGCCGGCAACGACAAATAGCGCTAAAGCAGCTTGCTGATTTCAGCGAAAAGCAAATCGAGATCTTGCGGCCGCGACAGCCGATGCTCCGCGTCTGCAACCTCGATCAGCTTGACCTTCCCGCCCGTCAGAAACGTCGTGAGCTCTCGCGTGTGAGACGCCGGCACATCGACATCCAGTAAGCCTTGCATGATCACGACAGGCCGGCCCGGATCGAACGGCATTCGCGCCAGAAGATGCTCACGGCCATCCTCTATAAGGCGGCGCGTGATCGTATAGGGCTCGGCATAGGCGGACGGCTGCTTGAAAAATCCATGCTCCAGAATTTCGCGGCGGGTCTCCTCGGAAAACCGCTTCCACATCAGCTCTTCCGTCATGTCCCATGCAGGCGCGATCAGGACGAGCGCCTTGATGCGTGCCGCCTCCTCGGGTCGTTCGCGCAAAAGCTTCCGCAAGAGCAAAAGCGCGATATTCCCACCCATGCTCGAACCGATGACAATCTGCGGTCCGGCGGTAACCTCGGTGAAAACCGCCGCTGCCTCCTCGAGCCATCGCCCGATCGTGCCATCCTCGATGCGACCGCTAGCGACGCCGTGCCCGGAATAATCGAACCGCGTCGATGCGAGGTTATGCTCCGCCGCCCAGTGCGCAACGGCAGTCGCCTTCGTCGACGCCATCTCGGACATGAAGCCCGACAGCCAGAAAAGACCAGGCCCGCCGGATTTCGCCGGACGCTGCGCAATGAAGGGGATTTCTCGTGCCTCAGGACCCGTCCCGACAGGAAGGATTTGCGGTTCGGCTGATGCAATCTTATAGGGACTGTCCATCGTTGGTCTCGATGACTCCGCTTGATGAGCTGAAATGAAGAATACGTTCACAGTGCTGCAGGTGATACCCCGGATGCGCGCCGGCGGCGCGGAACTCGGCTGCCTGCAGATCGCGACAGCGCTCGTCAAGAACGGGCATCGCGCACTTGTGGCATCCGCAGGCGGTCCACTCGTTGATCAGCTTCTGGCGGCAGGAGCCGAGCATATCTCGATGCCGCTTGCCACGAAGAATCCGCTGCTTCTTGCGAAAAATGCTTCGGACCTCGCTGGCATCATTCGCCGTGAAAACGTCTCCATCATTCATGCCCGGAGCCGCGCCCCGGCGTGGAGCGCCCTTTACGCAGCCCGGCGCACCGCCACGCCCTTTGTAACGACTTACCACTCCGAATATTCCGAAAAAACGCGGCTGAAGAATTTCTACAACAGCGTCATGGCGCGCAGCGATACTGTAATCGCGGTATCGGACTACATGGCGCACCTCATCCGCACGCGCTACCACACGCCCGAGAAGCGCATCGCCGTCATACATCGAGCATTTGACTCAACCGTCTTCGATCCGGCGCTGCTGACGCCTGAAAGACTTGCCGCGGTTCGAACTCTGCTGAATGCCGACGGATCGAAACCTGTGCTGATATTGGCAGGCCGTATCACGCCCCGCAAAGCGCAGCACCATCTTGTTTCGGCCCTCGGAATATTGAAGGAGCGCGGCGCCGCGGATGTTGTCTGCGTTCTCGCGGGCGAAATCGAAAAACCGGCTTTCAAGGAGCAGCTCGAAGCCCAGGCCGAAAAGCTCGGCGTCGCGCACCAATTGCGCTTTCCGGGACACGTGCGCGACGTGGCCGCCGCCTACGCGATTAGCGACATCGCACTGAATATTTCGGAGCAGGAAGGGCTGCCGCGCGTCGCCATCGAAGGCCAGGCGATGGGCGTGCCGATGATCGTATCGGATACCGGCCCCGGCCGCGAAGTCGCGCTGACCGAGCCCGACGTCAAACCGGACGAAGCATCCGGTTTGCGCGTGCCATACGCCGATCCGAAAGCCGTCGCTGACGCGATCGAAACGATGCTTCGCTGGCCGGCTGAAAAGCGGAAAGCCTATGGCGAAAGAGGATCGGCCAACGTCCGCAGCCGCTTTACGCTGGACCAGCTGACTTCGAAAACCTTGGCCGTTTATCAGCGTCTGCTCAGCGCTTAACGGCGCCGTGGAGGCGCTCACTCGTAAAATAGACCACATTCCGCTCGGCGATCGGCGCCGGGTGTCCGCTCGAATTCCTTTCGTAAGCGGGTTTCCAACTGATCAAAGCCCCATTTGACTTGTAAACAGCGTGAGACAATGCTGTGGGACTAGCCCAAACGCTTATGGCCTTTTTTCCCATTAGTACTAGATAAGAAGATCTTCGGCTGGGTGGCCGATACGGGTAGGGACGCGAGAGCAACAAACGAGGCGATGCAAACAGTAATCTGTATAAAGTGGGGAACTCGGTACGGTATCGAATACCTCAATCGCTTGGCATCTATGGTCCGGCGAAATGCGCGGCGCGAGACACGCCTAATTTGTTTCACCGACGACGCAGAGGGAGCGGACCCCTGGGTGCAAATTGCGCCGATCCCGCCGATCAACCTGCCCGAGCGCGAATTCACGACGCCCTGGCGGAAGTTGTCGCTCTGGCAGTATCCGCTTCTTGATCTTGAAGGCGACGTCCTATTCTTCGATCTCGACGTTGTCATCACCGGACAGATTGACGACTTCTTCGACTTCGAGCCGGGTCGCTTCTGCGTTGCGCAGAACTGGACCCAGCCCAATGAGCGGATAGGCAATACCTCGATTTACAGATTTCCCGTCCGGAAGATGTCTCACATCTTCGATACCTTTAATGCCAATCCGGAAGCAATTCTTGGCCGTTACCGGATTGAGCAGCAATATATATCGGCCGAAAGCAAAGACGTCGTTTTCTTCCCGCCGGAATGGTGCCTGAGTTTCAAGCATTCGTTGATTCCGGCCTGGCCGCTGAACTTCTTCATCGCCCCGCGTCTGCCGCCCGAAGCGCGAGTGGTGGCTTTTCACGGCAAGCCGGACCCCGATGAGGCCCGCGATGGGATTTGGCCCGTGAACGCAACTTGGAAGAAATTTTACAAGTACGTCCTGCCCACCCCATGGATCGCCGACCACTGGCGATAGCGGCCAATTGCCTTGCCAAAAGGCCATGCGGCAAAGGGAGGTGTTCGGAAAATGGGCGAAATAGCCTCATTTGCCAATTTTGCTCAAGCGTCCCGCTTGACTTAAGCGCCCGTTGCTTCCCATGTTCGCCGCTGACCGGGGGTGGAATCTGTCGCCAGTCATAATTGGAACCACAAAAGGAGCTGAACCATCCGTAAACCAATGCGACCCGAGCCTCAGAGCCGGGAAAACTCAGGGCCCCGCATCAACGACCAAATTCGGGCCCGGGAAGTCCGTCTCATCGATGAGACAGGCCAGAACGTCGGCGTCATTGCAAAATTCGATGCTCTTGCCCGCGCCGAAGAGGCCGGACTGGATCTCGTTGAGATCTCGCCCGACGCGGAGCCGCCGGTCTGCAAGATCCTCGATTTCGGCAAGTTTAAATTCCAAGAGCAGAAGAAGGCCGCCGAGGCCCGCAAAAATCAGAAAATCGTCGAGTTGAAAGAGATCAAGATGCGTCCGGGCATCGACGATCACGACTATGACGTGAAGATGCGGGCAATCAAACGCTTCTTCGAAGACGGCGACAAGGTCAAGATAACGCTGCGCTTCCGCGGCCGTGAGATGGCGCACTCTCAACTCGGTATGGCGGTGCTGCAGCGCGTGAAAGCCGACACCGAGTCCATCTCCAAGGTCGAGAGCGAACCGCGCTTCGAAGGCCGCCAGATGGTGATGGTGCTCGCCCCCAAATGATCTGACTGCGGCGGGGTTATCCGCCCCGCCCTTGTCTCCCTTCGTCTCACTCCCGATTTGCTCTGATCCTTAGCCAGCGGACTTGCTCTCGCTGACGGACGGTTCTAGCGTTGCCGTATCCGACAGGTCTTTTCGGGGGAACGGCCGCATGAGCGATGACCGGCCATTTGATTTCTCGATACTTGACCACATTGGCGCGCCATTTCGCCATTTCAAGGCGGGCGAGAAGATCTTCCTCGAAGAAGATCCCGGCGACGCCATGTACATGGTGCGATCAGGCCGGGTTGACATCATCACCTATGGCACGGTGCTCGAGAACGTCCGCACCGGCGGCATTTTCGGTGAGATGGCGCTGATCGACGATGGCCCGCGAAGTGCGGCAGCAATGGCCGCCGAACCAACCGAAGTCGTCGCGATAGACAAGCCGGCATTTCTAGCCGTCGTGCGCAACGACCCGCAATTCGCACTACGCGTCATGAGCCTGTTGGCGACCCGCCTGCGGCGAATGAATATGCACATATGAAAATGCGCGGCGATTGCAACGAACCTGCCGCGCATGACGTGAGAGCGTCAGCAGCCGTGACGCCACATGCAACGGCGGAAACGCGGGCCGCCCCAACCCCAGCGATCGGCGCAGATGCGGCGCCACCGCCAGCAGGATCGCCGGAAATCCACCTGCGTCGCCAGTGACTGGTTTGTCTCGAGACCCTTTAGGGGTGCTAACGGGGCAGCTTGCGAACCGGAACTCGCCGCGGACAAGCCGATAGCGACAACGGATGCAGCCAGGAGCGGTGCAATACGCATGTTCATCTCCGAAATTTAATCGAACGCATTTAAGAAACGCACGCAACAAACGTGCGCGAAAAATGTGTCGTCTAAAAACTGAATGAACACTGAATTAGTCAGAGTTTCTGCAATAATCGTCACGCAGCGAGTTGAAGCTTGGGTTGCGGCACGTTATTTGCCAAACTCTGGTGCGCATCTGCGAGAAGGCGAAGGATAATATCCTGCCGATTATAGAGGTTTGGATAAGCCTGCCGCAGTTCGTCCAGCTTTTTTAGCGCGTCGCTGTTCAAGCCGATATGAACGATATGGTACATGGCGCTGCTCCGTAGGCTGCATTTGATGCAGCCCACCGCACCACAGCGCGGCTATCGCCGCTGTTCCCCGCGAAACGCTAAGCGATTTTGGTCCTCAATCGAGGTCCACCAGACCGAGCGCGGCAAGCGAAATAAATGCGGCGATCATCAAAATTCCGACGAGCAAGACCAACGCCGGATAGAACGCCGCGAAGACCACGCCTACGCGCCAGCCGGTTGCAGAACGCAAACTGATCGCAGCAGTCGGCAGCGCTGCCAAAAAGAAAATCGCAACGACGAACGGATCGAGCCTCATGACCAAACTCTCAAAGTACGCCACTTCAACACAGCTATCCTAGCTTGCCAGATGTGGATGCCCGCGCCAGTCAACGGCAGCTAACGAGACGCAATCCGCAGCAAATGGAAATTTTCTGCTGCGTACCATCGTGGACCGCGAAGCACCGGCGGCAATACCGAAGGTGAGAGCAATGGCTCCGGTCGATTTGGCGCATAACCGATGTTTTCCGAACAGCCTAGAAAGCAGCGGATGAAGGCTTCGCGCTGGTAAATCGCCCACCCGAAAAGTCCTGATGTTTCCCAAGTTACAGCGGTCCTCTTGCCAGCCCGCTTTATCTCCCGCATCGTTTGAAATCAGTCGCGAGAAGGCCGTCGGAATGCACCCCAAGGTACGCCATGCCCTGCTTTATACCGGCGTCAACCTGGCTTCGACCGTCGTCGATTACACGATCTTTCTCAGCCTCACATACCTCTTCGGGTTTCCCGTTCTTGCGAGCGTCGCCGCTTACTGCGTGGGAATGGTCGTGAATTTCGCGCTGACGACGAACTTCGTCTTCCTGCATGACATGTCGCACAAATCGCGGCATCGGCTGTTCATGGAGTTCGTCGGAACGTCACTCCTCGGCTTGCTCCTGACTGCCGGCATCATCTGGCTGACGGTGCACAACATGAACATGCCCCCGATCGAAGGCAAAACGATCTCTCTGCTGATCTGTTTTGCCTCGCTGTATTACGTCCGCACGCGTGTCGTCTTCAGCAAGAACACGAATACAAGCGAGCCCGCCGACGCCGAGCCAGCTTCGCAAGCCTGAACGCTTGGCGCTAGAGCAATTCCAGCAAAAGTGCGCAGCGGTTTTGCGTCCGGAATTGCGTCAAAACAAAAGGCTAGAGCGTTTTCGCGATTCAAAGAAAAGCGGAAAAGCTCTAGAAGTTGACGTGCTGGATCACGTAGCTGCCGGCCGCTGCGATCAAGCCCGCGATCAGCACGTAAGGCAGGATGGAAACGAGAACCATCAACAGCTCGACAAACGCCTTGAAGATCTGCTCCGCCGCCGCCCAGAGCTGGAAGAAACCCTTGTAAAGCACGTAGATGATGGCGATCACGACAAGCGCGAGAACCGCGATTTTCCAAACCGGCAGCGCTTGCCAGTTCGATTGAAAGATCGCCAGCATCTCGCCGAATGACCACTGCCAGACAAGCTCGACGAACCTGAAAATGGCCGTGATGCCCTGCTGGAGCAAACTGACGATCTGATCGATGATCTGCTTCACGGCCCGTCTCCCTCGTGCTTTTGCGCCCTTAACAACGCATTAACTCTGTACTTGGTTCTAGTGTGAGCATTGCGATTTTCGCGAGGTCGCATCGAAAACCTGCGAAGCGTTGCATTTTTCGCATCGCTTGCCGAAAATGTTGCGAAGTTCCGATGGCTCCCCTATAAACCCACCCAGAGCCGCCCGGCGAGGCATGCCGTGGCGGTTCTTATGCTTTTGAAAAACAAGCGGAAACCGCAAAAAGCACCCTTCGCAGGACCGGCAGCTTCGCAGCTGCCGAGAGTGCTGACGCCGAAAGGCATCTGCACTTCAGGCCGTAAGGCCTGTCGGGCGCAACCCGAGCCGCCAGCACTTCGGACCTTTAGGTCCGAGGCCGCAAGGCGGCCCCGGCGCAAGCGCCGCCCCCGCGGAGGGCCAGGATGTGAAGCGCGCCAGCGCAAGCATCCGGCGGGCCCCGTGAGCGAAAACTAAGGACAAGCAAAATGCCTAAAATGAAGACGAAGAGCGGCGCCAAAAAGCGCTTCAAGATGACCGGCACGGGCAAGGTTGTTGCCGCCCAGGCAGGCAAGCGTCACGGCATGATCAAGCGCACGGCGAAATTCATTCAGAAGGCGCGCGGCACAGGCGTGCTGAACGATTCTGACGCGAAGATCGTCAAGAAGTACATGCCCTATAACCGCTGAGATCTCCCGGCGCTTGGCGTTGGCTTCCAAGGAAGCCCCCAAGCGGCAAACGAAATCTCTTCCCATCTTGAAGCACTAATTCCAGGAGTTTTCTCCAATGGCCCGCGTCAAACGTGGCGTTACCGCCCACGCCAAGCACAAGAAAGTCATCAAGGCCGCCAAGGGCTTTTATGGCCGCCGCAAGAATACGATCCGCGTTGCCAAGCAGGCGGTCGAGAAGTCGCAGCAGTACGCCTATCGTGACCGCAAGCGCCGCAAGCGCAATTTCCGCGCGCTCTGGATCCAGCGCATCAACGCTGCCGTCCGCGAGCACGGCCTGACGTACGGGCGCTTTATCAACGGCCTGACGAACCTCGGCATCGAGGTTGACCGCAAGGTTCTCTCCGACATCGCGATCAACGATCCGGCGGGCTTCAAGGCACTGGTCGACAAGGCTGCAGCCGCCGCCTCTTCGCCGGTCGCAAAGGCTGACCAGGACAAGGTCAAGAAAGCCGCTTAATCCTGGCGCCGCCGTTCGGCTTTCAGTTTTGTTGGTTTTCAACTGTTACCCCACTTCCCCTCCCCAGCGGGGAGGGGTTAGGGGTGGGGAGAAGCCGCGAAACCACTGATCGCAAAGCGAACTCATGGCGCAAAAATTAAGTCTTACTGCTATCAGCCCGCCTAGCTCTTCACCCCACCCCAACCCCTCCCCTGAGGGGAGGCGTGTGATAAGTGCATCGGCTTCGGGTTCCGACTCGAGGGGATTCCTATGAGCGGTGCTAACGACCTCGCAGTCCTCGAAAAAGATCTACTCGCCGAGATCGCGAGCGCCGGCGACTTGGCCGCGCTCGACGCGGTCCGCGTTTCGGCGCTCGGTAAGAAGGGCCGCGTGTCCGAGCTGATGAGCAAACTCGGCTCGCTACCCCCGGAAGAGCGCAAAAGCTTCGGCCAGACCGTCAACACGCTGAAGTCGAAAGTCTCCGACGCACTCGATGCCCGCAAGGCGGTGCTGGAAACCGCCGCGCTCGATGAACGCCTCAAGACCGAGCGCGCCGACGTCACGCTGCCGGTGCGCCTTGGCCCCGTCGCCGAGGGCCGCATTCATCCGGTCAGCCAGGTTCTCGACGAGGTCGTCGAGATCTTCGCCGATATGGGCTTCTCGGTCGCCGAAGGTCCGGACATCGAGACCGACGAGATGAACTTCGACAAGCTCAATATCCCGGCCGAGCACCCAGCGCGCCAGGATCACGACACCTTCTATTTCTCGCCGAAAGCTGATGGCTCGCGGTTGCTGCTCCGCACGCACACGAGCCCCGTGCAGATTCGCACGATGGTCGCGCAGAAGCCGCCGATCCGCATCATCGCGCCCGGCCGCGTCTACCGCATGGACAGCGATCAGACGCACACGCCGATGTTCCATCAGGTCGAAGGCCTCGTCATCGACGAGTCGACCCACATGGGCCACCTGAAATGGGTGCTCCAGGAGTTCTGCAAGGCCTTCTTCGAGGTCGATGAAGTGAAGATGCGTTTCCGCGCTTCGCACTTCCCATTCACCGAGCCTTCGATGGAAGTCGATATCGGCGCCGAAGCGATCGGCAAGCCCGGCCAGTGGCTCGAAATTCTCGGCTGCGGCATGGTTCATCCGAACGTGCTTCGGAACTGCGGTCTTGATCCCGAGAAGTATCAAGGCTTCGCATTCGGCGTCGGTCTCGACCGGTTGACGATGCTGAAGTACGGCATCCCCGATTTGCGCTCGTTCTTCTCCGGCGATTTGAAGTGGCTGAGCCACTACGGCTTCTCGATGCTCGACGTCCCGACCCTCGGCGGCGGACTGAGCAGTTAGTGCGTACAGAGCTTGACGTGCACGGCGCATATGAAGCATAAGGCCCGCACTCAACTCCGTGAATCGACGATATGAAACGCGCACGCGCATATTTGTTTGCAGATCGGCGTCCAGAAATGGGCAGTCTGCAACCGCGCTTGGCCTGCGTCGATCGGATCGGAGTTGATGGAGTTACATCAAGGTAACATCCAATAATTTCTCGGACCTCGATGTGGGCCTCCCAGCAAGCGCTGCGGAGGTTTTTTTGTTTTCATAATCATAAAAATGGTGAACGCAATGGAACGTTCAGATCCCTACAAGGCGCGCGCCCGCGAACTTGCAATGGCTGCCGGATACGCCGATCCTGATGTGAAAGTCGAAAGGCCCGGCATGAAGGCATGGCCTGCCTGGTGCCAGTTCCGTCAGGCCGCCCGCGATGAGCACATGGCGCACGAGGCTGACGCGGCGGGCGCCGAGATTGCGGCACTCAAGCCGCAAGACGCAGCATATCACGACAGCCCGCTGACCGTCATTGGCGAGCACGATGCAGCGACGGTCGTGCAAATGCGCAACTGCATGAGCGTTGGCAATGCCGTCGCCGGCGTCATTTGCGCCGACGGGCACCTTGGCTACGCGCAGCCCGTCGGCGGCGTGATCGCTTACGAAAAGCAGATCAGCATCTCCGGTGTCGGCTTCGACATCGGATGCGGAAACATGGCCGTGCGCCTTGATACCCGCTTCGAAGAAATCGAAAGCCGCGTTGGAAATATCGCCAAGGATATCGCGCGCATCGTTTCGTTCGGGATTGGACGTTCGAACAACGAGCGGGTTGAGCATGAACTGTTCGACGATTCCAATGCTTGGAAGGCCTCCGATATGGAGGCCTATCGGCAGAAGGCGGTCAACCAGATTGGCACGGTCGGATCGGGCAACCACTATGTCGACTTGATGCGCGATGAAGCAGGTTACGTTTGGATCGGCGTGCATTTTGGCAGCCGTGGCCTCGGCCACACGAGCGCAACGCGTTACCTCAAAGCTGCGGGCGGAAAGGAGGGTATGAACGTACCGCCTGCAGTGGTTGATGAGGATAGCGAGCTCGGGCAGCGTTACATCGCTGCGATGGAACTTGCAGGCCGCTATTCGTATGCCGGCCGCGAGTGGGTGGTGGAGCGCGTACGTCAGATCATCGGTGGCACGGTGACCGACATGGTCCACAACCATCACAACTACGCTTGGCGCGAGACGCACGACGGACGCGATTTATGGGTTGTCCGCAAAGGCGCAACGCCGGCATTTCCCGGGCAACGCGGCTTCGTCGGGGGCTCGATGGGTGATGACGCAGTGATCCTCGAGGGCGTTGACAGCCCTGAAGCAAAGGCGTCGCTCTATTCGACGGTGCATGGCGCTGGACGTCTGTTTGGCCGCAAGGAAGCCAAGCGCCGGTTCTCGCGCGACGAAATGGACGCCTGGCTCCAGCGGCGCCGGGTGACGCTCATCGGTGCCGACCTCGACGAAAGCCCGATGGCCTACAGGCGCCTGGATGAGGTTCTTGCGTACCACGCGACATCAACGCGCGTGTTGCACAGGCTGACGCCTTTTGCCGTAGTTATGGCCGGAGAGGGCGAGTTTGACCCATTCAAGGACTGAGCGGCATCGCAGGTGGTAGCGGACCAGGATTGAACCCGCTATCACCTTGTCGCGAATTCTACCCACCCCTACCCCCTCCCCGCTGGGGAGGGGAATTCTGGTTACGAGACCTACGAAATGAAATTCACGTTCTCCTGGCTGAAGGATCACCTCGACACGGAGAAATCCGTCGACGAGATCGCGACGACGCTGTCGGCCATCGGCCTCGAGGTCGAAGGCATCGAAGATCCGGCGAAGCTTCTCGGCGCCTTCAAGATCGCCCGCATCGTCGAGGCGAAGAAACATCCGAACGCGGATAAGTTGCAGGTCGTCCAGGTCGAAGTCGCCAAGGGCGAGCCGCTGATGGAAGTCGTCTGCGGCGCACCGAACGCCCGCGCCGGCATGGTCTCAGTGTTCGCGCCGCTCGGAACCTACATTCCAGGTTCGAAAATCACGCTCGAGAAAAAGCCGGTTCGCGGTGTCGTCTCGAACGGCATGATGTGCTCGGCCGCCGAGCTCGAGCTCTCCGAGGAAAGCGACGGCATTCTCGATCTGCCCGCGGATTGGGCCAATAACGTGGGCGCGCGCTATATCGATGTCGTGGGTCTCAACGATCCCATCATCGAAGTCAAACTGACGCCGAACCGTCCCGACTGCACCGGCGTGCGCGGCATCGCGCGCGATCTCGCGGCCGCAGGAATAGGGAAGCTGAAGCCCGAGCCGAAGCTTGCACCGCTTAACGAAGCCTTCGACTGCAAAATCCCGGTCAAGCTTGAGTTTACACCCGAAACGGCTGATGCCTGCCCGGTGTTCGCCGCGCGAACGATCCGCAACGTCGCGAATGGTGCGTCTCCCGATTGGATGCAGAACCGGCTGAAAGCTGCAGGCTTGCGCCCGATCAACGCCCTCGTCGACGTCACGAATTACATCTCGCTCGATCGCGGCCGCCCTCTGCACGTCTACGACGCACACAAGATCAAGGGTGCGCTGCATGCTCGCCTCGGCAAAAACGGCGAAAAGTTTCTCGCACTCGACGGCAAGGAATACGTTGTCGACGACACGATGTGCGTAATCGCTGACGACAGCGGACCATTGGGTCTCGGTGGCGTCATGGGCGGCGAAAGCACGGGCTGCACCCCCGAGACCAAAGCTGTTCTCATTGAGAGCGCCTGGTTCGATCCCGTCCGCACGGCCGCGACAGGCCGCAAGACCGGCCTCGTGACCGACGCCCGCTACCGGTTCGAGCGCGGCGTCGATCCGGCTTCCGTTCGTCCCGGTCTCGATCTCGCCACCGACATGATCCTGAAGTTTTGCGGAGGCGAAGCCTCGAAAGCCAAGGTCGCCGGCAAAGAGCCGATCGAAGAGCGCGTCATTCCGTTCGATTTCGCGCGGGTCGAGAAGCTGTCAGGTGTGAATCTCACCGAAACGGAAATCTCCAATACGCTCAAAGCCCTGGGCTTCACGATTTCAGGCAAGCCGAACGCCGCGAAAGTAACGGTTCCGACGTGGCGGCCTGACGTCCACGGCCCCGCCGACCTCGTCGAAGAAGTCGTCCGCATCGCCGGTCTCGACCGCATCCCAGCGACGCCGCTGCCCCGCGCTGACGGCATCGCGCGCGCCGTCCTCACCGAGAAGCAGAAGCGCGCCCGTCGCACCCGCCGTCTCCTCGCAGCCCGCGGCTTCGTCGAAGCCGTGACCTGGAGCTTCATCCCGAAGGAGCAGGCAACGCACTTTGGCGGCGGCTCTCCGGCGCTCGACCTCGGAAATCCCATCTCCGTCGAAATGTCGTCAATGCGTCCGGTACTGCTGCCCGGCTTGCTGACTGCCGTGACGCGCAACCGCAATCGCGGACTGGCCGATGTTGCCCTGTTCGAACTCGGCCAGGCCTACCGCGGCGAGCAGCCGGAAGATCAGTACACGAGTGCCGCAGGCGTCCGCGCCGGAACGGCGCGTTTGGCTGGCGCGAACCGGCACTGGGACGGCAACGCCAATGCCGTCGGCGTCTTCGATGTGAAAGCCGACGTCTTCGCAGCGCTGTCCGCGCTCGGGTTCGACCCGACGAAGGCGCAAGTCACGCGCGACGCCCCGGCATGGTATCACCCGGGCCGCTCCGCAGCGCTCAAGCTTGGCCCGAAGACCGTGCTCGCCTATTTCGGTGAAATTCACCCGGCGACGCTCAAGGCGCTCGACGTCGAAGCCCCGGTTTCCGCTTTCGAAATCTTCCTCGACGCCCTGCCGCCGGAGAAGAAGAAATCGCGCGCCAAGCCGCCGCTTGCCGCATCCGATCTGTTGCCGGTAACACGCGACCTCGCCTTCATCGTCCCGAAAGACGTCGCCGCAGGGGACGTGGTGAAAGCCGCAGCCAATGCCGACAAGACGCTGATCCGTTCCGTCAACGTATTCGACGTTTTCGAAGGCGGCAGTCTTGCGGCCGAAGGAAAGAAATCGATCGCCATAGAAATAACGATCCAGCCTGCGACGGAAACGCTGACCGATCAGGCGATCGAAACGATAACCAAAAAAATAGTAACGGATGTTAAGAAGGCGACGGGCGGCGAACTGCGTTCCTGACAATGCCGCCGACATGACTTTGCGCATGAGGCCAATATGAATTTGCAGGCTCCCGCTACCTTGCCCGAAGGCACCACCGGAAAGCAGCCCTATCGTATCGTCATCGTCGGCGGCGGCGCGGGGGGACTAGAACTCGCGACCCAGCTCGGCAAAAAACTGGGCCGTACCGGCAAGGCAGAAATTACCCTCGTCGATCGTGCGCGCACGCACATCTGGAAGCCCCTCCTGCACGAGATCGCGGCGGGCAGCATGGATACCGGTCGTCATGAGTTGTCCTACCAAGCTCAGGGGCACTGGCACGGGTTTCGCTATCGCTATGGCGAAATGATCGGGCTCGACCGCGCCAACAAGCGCGTGCATCTCGCCGCGACCTACGACGAGGAAGGCCGGGAGATTACGCCGGACCGGTGGTTCAGCTACGACACGCTCGTCATCGCGATCGGCAGCATTTCAAACGATTTCGGAACACCGGGCGTGGCGGAGCATGCGATCATGCTCGACACGCCGGAGCAGGCGAAGCGGTTCAACCGGCGTCTTCTGAACGCCTGCGTTCGCGCCTACGCGCAGCCAGGCCCCGTAAGAGATGGCCAGCTCCACGTTGCGATCATCGGCGCCGGCGCGACAGGATCGGAGCTTTCGGCGGAGCTGCACCACGCGGCCCGTGGGCTTATCGAATTCGGGCTCGATAAGCTCGATCCCGAAAAAGACTTCCAGATCACGCTGATTGAAGCGGCGCCCCGCATTTTGCCCGCGCTTCCCGAACGCCTTTCCGCCGCGACCGCGAACATCCTGCGCGGCATCGGCGTGGATATCCGTGTCGGCAGTCCAGTCACGAAAGTCACCGCTGAAGGCGTGACGCTCGGCAACGGCGAGTTCATTCCGTCCGAGCTTGTTGTCTGGGCCGCTGGCGTCAAAGGCCCTGACGTGCTGTCAAAGCTCGACGGCCTTGAAGTGAGCCGTATGAACACGCTCATCGTCAAACCGACGCTGCAGACGACGAAGGACGACAACATCTTCGTCATCGGCGATGCCGCCTACTTGCTGCCCGACGGCGAAACGGCCCCGATCCCTCCGCGCGCCCAGGCAGCGCATCAGGAATCGAGCCACCTCGTGAAGCAGATCGAGCGCCGCATGAACGGCGCGACGGATCTGGCGCCTTTCAAATACCGCGACTTCGGTTCGCTGGTTTCTCTCGGCAAATATTCGACCGTCGGCAATTTGATGGGCTTCATCGAGGGCAAGTCGCTGCGCATCGAAGGCTGGTTCGCGAAGATAATGTATCGGTCGCTTTACAAGATGCACGAGGTCGCGCTGCACGGATACATCAAGGTCGCACTGGACACGCTCTCGCGCCTGCTGACCCGCCGCACCGAACCGCAGGTCAAGCTGCACTAATTGCCAACGGCGATTGATAGCAGTGATCGAATATGACAACGCCGGCGGCTCGCAGAACACGAGCCGCCGGCGTCATCGTATAAAGCCAGCTAGCTACGCCCGCGCAGCGCCGTCAACAGCTCAGCAGTCGGATAGCTGTCAGCCGGCAAGCCGAATTTCATCTGCATTTCTTTGACGGCCTTGCGCGTGCCCGCGCCAAGCTTGCCGTCGATCTCGCCGACATCGAAGCCTCGGCGCTTCAGGAGGTTTTGCAGCTCCTTGAGCTGTTCATAGCTGAGCGAGGCGACATTGCCGCTCTCTCGGCTGAGGTTCGGCGCGCCCGCCATACGCGCAGCAAGATGTGCCGCCGTCGTTGCGTAGGTCAGAGACTGGTTCCACTGCGTGTAAACGAGGAAGTTCGGGTAGGCGAGAAAGGCCGGGCCGTTGCGTCCCATCGGCAGCAGGAGCGAAGCCTGAAGGCTATCGGCCGGAAGCCGCTTGCCGCCGATACCTTCGACGCCCCACGTGGCCCATTGCGAGCGCGGCAGTTGAATAGCCAAATCGGCCTTATCCCAAGGCAGCTCCTTCGTGAGGCGGACCTCCTCGAGCCACGGCTCGCCGCGACGCCATCCCATCGACGCGAGGAACTTCGCCGTCGATCCGATGACGTCGGCATTGCTGCGAATGAGATCGACGCGCCCGTCACCGTCGTAATCGATGCCGTAGTTGAGATAGTGGCGCGGCAGGAATTGCGTCTGACCAAGTTCGCCCGCCCATGAGCCGATCATCTGATCCGGGGTCAGATCACCGCGCTGGACGATCTTCATCGCCGCCTTCAGCTCTTCACGGAACATATCGCCGCGACGGCAATCCCACGCCAACGTCACGAGTGAATGCATGACGGGCAGCTTGCCCATGCCGCCGCCGAAGTCGCTTTCGAGAGCCCAGAACCCGGTGATGACCGCGCCCGGCACACCGAACTCTTGCTCGGCACGATCGAAGATGGGGCGAAAGCGCTGCAGGTAAGTGCGGCCCATCTGCTCGCGGCCTTTGGTGGCGAGCTTGAAATAGAAATCGATGAACGTCTGGGAGAAGAAGCCCTGCTTCCGGTCGCGCCCGATGGTGCCCTGATCCGGCGTCATGCCGCCGATCGTCTCCTCGATCGTCTCCGGACGAATGCCCTCGGATATGGCTTCGCGCTTGAAGTCGGCGAGCCAGCGGTCGAACGGTATCGTGTTCTGGCAATTGCGCTTGTTCGGCGGCGGCGGCGGAGTGCTTTCCGCACTGGCGGTCGCGGAGAGCCCCGCGAGCATGAGTGATGCCACCGAGAAAACGAGAAAACCTGCGCGCATGAGATGCCTTCGGCCATTGATGAGAGCCGGCACTTTTGCCAGCCGCCTGGAGAGCGTCAAGAGACTATGGCCTGAGTGAGGCCTTCCAGGCCTCTTATCTAAGCGCTGCCGATAAGGATGCCCACCATAAACACGATGAGGCCGCCGACCACGACTTCCGACGCCGCGCGCCAGAACCGCGTTTCGCTGAAACGTGAGCGAATTCCAGCGATAATCCAAAGCTCGAAGAAAACGACGCAGACGGCAATTGTGGTCGCGGTCCAGAAATCCGGAATGAGATAGGGAAGTGTATGTCCAAGACCGCCAAGGGCTGTCATCAATCCTGTGACCGAGCCGCGCAGCCACGGATGGCCGCGCCCCGAGATCTCCCCATCATCGGAAAGAGCCTCGGCGAAGGCCATCGATATCCCGGCGCCAACCGACGCAGCGACGCCGACGAGAAATGTCTGCCAGGTATTATGCGTGGCGAAGGCTGCAGCAAAGATCGGCGCCAAGGTCGAGATCGAGCCGTCGATCAGGCCCGTCAGTCCGGGCTGTACATATTGAAGCACGAAAGAGCGCCGCGCCGCTTGATCTTCGCTGATTTTCGCTTTGTCGGTCAGCTCTACGGCAGCGACGTCGTGGGCAATCTCGATATGGTCGTTTTCGGCCGCAATCAGATCGCCGAGAAGCTTGCGGATCTCAGCGTCGGAAGCGCGCGCCAGTGCAGACTGATAGAAACTCCGCGTCTCCGCCTCGATCTGCTCGGCCTGCCGGCGCACCTTCTCGATGCCGAGCGGCCGGATCATCCAGATCGGATCATGGCGAACGAAGCCGGTTACGTCCTGACGGCGAATGAGCGGAATATGGTCGCCGAACTTCCGCTGAAAGAGATCGATCAGCCAGCGCCGGTGCTCGTTCTCTTCCTCTCCAAGCTCCTTGAAAATTTTCGCCGACGCCGGATAGTCGGCGGCAAGCCCCGCCGCATAATCCGCATAAATGCGGCCGTGCTCTTCCTCCAGCGAAATTGCGAGCGCTAGGATTTCGCGTTGATCAAGATCTTTGAACTGCCGCATTGGCCCTTACCCTAGAATTAGAATAATTCTAATCTATGCGCAATTCGCATGCAGGGCAAGCGATCTCTCCGCTGGCCGCCAGACCATCGTCCAAACGAACATAAACCGTCCCTGGAGCCGTTGTGTAAGCCGCGCAGCTAGGCGACTGCGTTGGCCCCCGGCGCGCCCGCCGCGCTCTCCTTGGCGGCGGCACGCTCAACCGCATTGCCGCTGCGTTGCTGATACTTGTTTTTGAGCGCATCCCATTCGATCGATAGTGAGCCGCCGCTCAAACCATGCTGACGATCCCAGTTCGACAAGAGATCGATGCACGCGTGATCGATGTAATCGAGATCTTCGATATGGACGTGAACCTGCGCGCCAGGCTTCAGCCCCTCGAGCGCCGACGCGAGCATCGGCAGGCGAACGAGCGTCGCCGATCCCTTGAGATGCATGTCGACCCGATTGTCCGGCCCATCCTGCGTCGTGATTTCGAGATGCGAGAACGCATAGACGAGTTTCAGAAGCGACAGCCCGAGGCCGACGAGCACGCCATCCAGAAGGTTCGTCAGCACGATGGTGACGACTGTGACCACGTAGATCCCGACTTCGGCCCAACCGAACGATCGCAACGTCGGCAGGATCTTCGGATACGCGAGCTTGTAGCCCGTATAGACGAGAACCGCAGCGAGCGCGGAAAGCGGAATGAGCTTCAGCACCGTGGGAAAGAACGCGACGAGAAGCAGAAGCCAGACGCCGTGGAGAATTGCCGACCATCGCGTCTGCGCTCCCGCCGCGACGTTTGCGCTTGAGCGAATGATCACGCCCGTCATCGGCAACACACCGAGAACGCCGCAGATCGAATTGCCGACCCCCTGCGCAAAAAGCTCCTTGTCGTACTTCGTGCGTGGCCCGGTGTGCATCTGATCGACGGCCGTTGCACAGAGAAGCGTTTCCGCGCTCGCAATGAAGGCAATGGAAACCGCGCCGACAATCATGCCGGGATCAAAGATGCTCATGAGCTTCGCGGGCGTCGGATACATCTGGAGCGACCATTCCCAGATGTTGCTTGGAACATCGACGAACTTGATCGATTCCAGCCCGAGAAACTTCGCCGCGATCACCGCCACGATGACGCCGACCAACGGCGCAGGCATGAGTTTCATGGATTTGGGTGAATAAGCGCTCCACCCGGCGATCGTGACGATGGTCAGCAATCCGACGAGCCCGGCTGTTTGACGTCCGTCACCGCTGCGGATCGCATCGAGAAAGGCGTTCGGGATTCCGATCAGGTTCTGCACGCCGCTGCCGATCGGTTTGCCGTCGAACATGACGTGAAACTGCGAGGCGAATATCAGCACGCCGATGCCTGCGAGCATGCCGTGAATGACGGCCGGCGACACCGCGCGGAACCATTGGCCGAGCTTCAAATAGCCCGCCAGCATTTGAATGAGCCCGGCAAAAAGCACGATCGTGCCGAGCATGGCGGCGCCGTGCTCTTGAACCAGCATATAGACGAGAACGGTGAGCCCGGCGGCCGGCCCACTGACTTGCATAGGCTGGCCGGAGATCGTCGCGACGACGATACCGCCGATGATGCCGGTGATGATGCCCGTCGTCGGTGGCAGGCCCGACGCGATCGAGATGCCCATGCACAATGGCAAGGCCACCAGAAAAACGACAATCGAGGCGAGAAAATCGCGTCCAAATACGCTTGCGGCGCGCGCCGAAGCCGGGTTCGACATCGTCATAGAGCGTTCCCCGTGCTAGCGCGAAGCCTTCGCGCAGACTGTTATTGTTTTTGCGCGGAACATTGTCCGCGTGCGGGCTTTCGCGGCCGAAACGATAGACACAGCGAAACGCCGCCGCAACAGGATCACCCGGCAGAAAAGTTGCGGCATTGCGATATATCAAACGATAAAAGCGCCGGTTCCACAGGGAACCAGCGCCTTGAATCTTCAAATTGCGGGCGACGTCAGCGCACTAGCGCGCGTTGCCTCTGCCACCGGGAGACCTGCTTCCCGGCGTCTGCTGACCGTCCAGCCATGTGGACATGGCCTGCTGCCAGCCCTTCTGCCACATCTCCGCTGCTTGCAGCCAGAACTGCACAGGGTTGACGGCCCCGCCGCTGCCAAAGTCGGGGAAGGCGCCGCCGTTGGTACTTGAAAACGGCGGGAAACCGGAGCCGGCACCAAATCCCGGTACGTTCGGGAAGTTCGGGAACGTCGGAAAGCTCGGCATTTGCCCAGGATTGCCTAGCGCCTTCACCTGCTTCTCCCAAACATCCATGACCTGATCGACGGCTTGGAGTTGCAGCTTCGACGCGCTTTGCATCTGCTTCCGGCTAAGTTCGACGAAATCCGTGGGCCAACCAAGAGATTTGGCCGCCTCCGCCATCTTGTCGAAGACAGCGTTGCTGTTTTTCTCTCCGAGTTCGGCAAGCTCCGCCCGCCAATTGGCCATGGCGTCGAACGCCTGAGTGACTGCCTTTTTCGCATCATCCCCGAGCTTGGTAAAAGCCGGGTTCGCCTCGAACGATGAATTCGCCATATCGGTTCTCCAGGGGCGCCGGGGAGCACAAAGGGCGCGAGAAGGTTTCTGGCACACCGCCACCGCTCCCGCCACTCTTATCGACGTGCGGCGATCAATCAGGCCCTGCAACCCCCTCAGTGGCTTAACGCCCCTTTTGCCGGTCAGTTCCGGGTGCTATGAGCCCCGCCCATGACAGCCATTTCACATATTCGAAATTTCTCGATCATCGCCCACATCGATCACGGCAAGTCGACGCTTTCCGACCGGCTGATCCAGCTTTGCGGCAATGTCTCAAATCGTGAAATGAAGGAGCAGATCCTCGACTCGATGGACATCGAGCGGGAACGCGGCATCACGATCAAGGCTCAGACCGTCCGGCTCGATTACCGGGCGAAAAACGGCGAGCTTTATCAATTGAATCTGATGGACACGCCCGGCCACGTCGACTTCGCCTACGAGGTCTCGCGATCGCTCGCCGCCTGCGAAGGGGCCATCCTCGTCGTTGACGCGAGCCAAGGTGTCGAAGCCCAGACCCTCGCCAACGTCTACCAGGCGCTCGACAACAATCTCGAGATTCTCCCCGTACTTAACAAAATCGATTTACCGGCCGCCGACGAGGATCGCGTCAAGCAGCAGATCGAAGACGTGATCGGCATCGATGCCTCGGGCGCGATCGGAGTCTCGGCCAAGAGCGGCCTTAACGTCGAAGCCGTGCTCGAAGCCATCGTCGAACGCCTGCCGGCCCCGAAAGGCAACCCGAAACTGCCTTTGAAGGCAATGCTGATCGACAGCTGGTATGACGCCTACCTTGGCGTCATCGTGCTTGCCCGCGTCATCGACGGCACCCTGAAGAAGGGCCAGCGCGTGAAGTTGATGGCAACGGACGGCAGCTATCAGGTCGAGCGCGTCGGCATCTTCCGGCCGAAACAGGAAATGCTCGATGAGCTCGGCCCCGGTGAGGTCGGCTTCTTCACTGCCGCCATCAAAGAAGTTGCCGACACCCGCGTCGGCGATACGATCACGGACGAAAAAAATCCGACCCCCGAGGCCCTGCCAGGCTTCAAGCCGGCGCAACCCGTCGTCTTCTGCGGCCTCTTTCCCGTCGATGCCGCCGATTTCGAAGACCTGCGCGAGGCAATGGGCAGGCTTCGCTTGAACGACGCCAGCTTCTCGTTCGAAACGGAAAGCTCGGCAGCATTGGGCTTCGGCTTCCGCTGCGGCTTCCTGGGTCTTTTGCACCTTGAGATCATCACGGAGCGGCTGGAGCGCGAGTTCAACCTCGATCTCATCACGACGGCGCCGAGCGTCATCTATCACCTGCATATGAATGACGGCACGACCGTCGAGATGCACAATCCGGCCGACATGCCGGAGATCCCGAAAATCGATCACATCGAGGAACCGTGGATCGAGGCCACCATCCTCGTCCCCGACGATTACCTCGGCGCCGTGCTGAAGCTATGTCAGGACCGGCGCGGCCGCCAGAAGCAGCTCACCTACGCCGGCTCGCGCGCCATGGTGGTTTACGAGTTGCCGCTCAACGAAGTGGTGTTCGATTTCTACGACCGCCTGAAGAGCGTCTCGCGCGGCTACGCGTCCTTCGACTATCACATCAAGAATTACGAGGAAGGCGACCTCGTGAAACTCTCCATTCTCGTCAACAGCGAGCCGGTCGATGCGCTGTCGATCATCGTGCATCGTTCGCGCACGGAAAGCCGCGGCCGCTCGATGTGCGAGAAGCTGAAGGAGCTCATTCCGCCGCATCTATTCCAGATTCCGATCCAGGCCGCGATCGGCGCCAAGGTCATAGCCCGCGAAACGATCAAGGCGCTCCGCAAAGACGTCCTGGCCAAGTGCTACGGCGGCGACATCTCACGAAAGAGAAAGCTGCTCGACAAGCAGAAAGCCGGCAAGAAGAAGATGCGCGAGTTCGGAAAAGTCGAAATCCCTCAAGAGGCGTTCATCAACGCCCTCAAGATGGACGACAACTAACCACTCAGGTGCTGCCGCCCGTCAGGGTCGGGGAATCTACTGGAAGCCGCCTAGGCTCTTCATCACTTCGTCCGAAGAAGTCCGGCGAGGCTGCTTCTGGGCGCTCGTCGAACGTCCTGTCGATGGTCGCACTGCCGGCTCGGGCTTTGGAACAGGTAAGCCTGTTTCAGGGTCGATCACGACCGTACCGGTCGCGGCATTCGACTCACCGCCAGCTGCGCCATCCGGCGGAAGAGGCTCGACCGATATTTTCGGCGTCAACACAGTGTTACCCGGCGCGTCCTGAGGCTTCGCGGCATCTTGCGGCTCTGCCGCTTGCGCGGGCGGATCGCTTCCCGTCGATGGCGATTGCGGCGGCACGGGCGGCGTAGCGGGCAGCACGTTAGGTTGTGCGTGGGTCGGCGTATTCGCAGTCCCGGCCGCGTCGGTGTTGCCAGGCGCCAAACGTTCCGCTTCCTTCTTCTTCGCAGCCGCTAGCGCCGCTGCGCGCTCGGCAGCGAGCTTCTTCCGGCGTTCCTTCTCCAGACGAACACGCTCTTCATCGATGCGCCGCGATCGCTCGAGCTCTTCGACATTGCGCTCCATCTGCCGCACGACGAGTTCGCGCTGAAGGCTGGCAACATCCGCTTTGACGGTCAGGCCGCCGAGATTGTCGAGCGGGCCGTCATAAAGCACCACGACGGCAGGCAGCGGCCCCTTCGGAGCCGGCGGCGTCCAATTCGACAGCGGAATTGCTGGCGGCGGCAAGGGCCTGACGTTCGATGTAAGCTGGAAAGCCGCGTTCATGTCGAGCATCGCGAGATCGGCGGTGACGTTGCCCTCCAGCTGACCGTCGGCGCTGTCGAGCACGAACTTGTCGAGCCTGATCGAGCCATCGGCGATCGAAACGGCGAACTCGCGATTGCCGATCGTCAGCTTCGATGTATTGAGCCCATTGGCTAGAGCCGCCGATATGGCTCGCTGCTCGTTCTGCAATTTTCCGCCAAGAATATCGTCGACGATTTGTGCGACGGTCGCGGTCGATGGGCCTGAAATTTGCGCGTCCGCAAATTTCGCGTTGCCCGTGCCCGTCATGACCGCGACGAGACCGGCCGGACTTTGCGCCCGTGCCTCCGCTTTGAGATCGATCGTCGCCGTGCCCTTCCCTGTCGCGCTGACCGCCGACAATTTGGCTTGATCGAGTTTCAGCGTCGAAGCGAAGGCGACCCCGTTCGATGCCTTCTCGAAACTGATATTCCCGCTCAACCGTCCGCCGGCTGCCAGAGCGTTGAGATCGCTTACGGCAAGCTTTCCGGGACCGAGCATCAACGTCAGTTTGCCGTCGTGCGTTGCAAGGCCACCACTCAAATCGAGCGTCTTGAAAGCGATCTTGAGCGTCGCGTGCGTGCTGCCGAGCGCCGCGAAATTGAACAGCCCCTCGGGCCAGATCGGCTGCGCATCCGCCGCAGCATCGTTATCAACATCTGATCCAGCCGTCGCCGCCGGTTGCTGCGGCCGGGCGTCGGTGACGGCCGCGAGCAGGCTCTGAAACGCGACGCGATCCGCATCGATGTTGCCATCGACCTGCACGGCTTCGGCCTTCGGCGTGACAGTCAAATGAGCGGCAAGGGTCGACATGCCGAGTGAGAAGTCGCGCGTCGCGAGCGTCCAGGCATTTGCGTCGTGACCAATTTGCAGCGAACCACGCGCCGCAACGTCTTCGGCTCCGCTCGGCAGCGAAATCCCGGCAGCAACGAGCGCGTCGGTAAATTGCGCCGCCTTGAAGTCGAGCGTTCCGTCGAGCGCCAGCTTGGCATTTTCCGGCCAGCGCGTCTTGCCGGTGAAGCTCATATTGAAATCGGGTGACGTGATGTCCGCACGCGCTTCCGCGTCAGCGCCGATAATCCCCGCCGTGACGAGCGACGCACGAGACTTTTGAGCCGCCTGATCGGCGCTGACGGCCCGGTCGCTCACGCCGCTTCGACCAAGAGTCGTCAGCAGCGACGATAACGACGGCGCATCGAGCGAAGTGCGAATTCGGCTGGGCTGCGAGCGCCACCCCCCGAGACCACCATCGAATTCCGCCGTGCCGGTGAGGTTGGCGCCGTTCAATAGTCCGTCGAACGTCACGTCCGTCGCCGTCGGCGACCTGAGGCCGAGCCGGATGAGCCCGGCGATCTTTCCGGCTTTCAATCCGGTGAAGCGCTCCTCGCCGAGCACGGTCGAAAGCCCGGCCTTGCTCACCAGATCGCGCATCGCGTCGGGTGTCCCGCCGACGAGATCGAACGCGAACGTGCCGGCCGGTCCGCCATCGCGCGTCTCGACGCGGCCTTCGAGTTCGATCGAAAGTCCGTTCGCCGTGGTCAGCCGCGCCACGGGCAGCTTGACGTCGCGGCCTTCGATCGCAAATGAAACATCGACATCGCGATAGGTGACGTCGCCGTCAGTCAGCCGGCTGGCGATGACGCGCAGCCGCACGTCACCAGGCAAAACCGCGCGCGGATCCTCTGCACCCTCGACTTTGTGGAGACCAAGCGACCGCCGGAATTCACTGTTCAAGGCAGCGGCAATTTTCGGGAAAACCTCTCGCGTGTCGAGATCCGCAGCCTGCAATGTCAAATCCGTCAGCTGCCGGTCGCCGCGCAGGATCTTGAGTTCACCGGCGAGCGCCCGGCCGGACAAATCTCCGGAGGCATCCGTCAAAGCGAAGTGCGTGTCATCGACTTCGAGCTTGCCGGCGGCCGAATAAGAACCGTCGGCGTTGAAATCGATCGGAACCCCGGACTTTTCCGCCCACGCTTTGAGACGTCCGAAACTGCTGCCGCCGATGAACGCATTCCCGGCAAAGCTGAACTTGCCCGCGTTGTTCTTGAGGTCGCCCGCAAGATCGAGCCGCGACCCGCCGGGCAGGCTCACCTTGAACGTATTGAGATGCGTGATGGTACCTTGCCGGACTGCATCTATCGATAGGCCGCCCGCGTTTTCGCCGCCGACCTTCACCTGTTCGAGATTGATCTTCGCAGTCGCCGTGCTGTCGCCTGCAACGGATTGCATCAAACCGCCGGTAAGTTGCTTGAGCTTCGCAAACGAAGCGCTTCCCTGCCCCGCGCCCGCAAGCCTGTCGATGTCGAGCCATTTCGATTGCAGTGAAAGATCGAGCCGGGGCGACGCTGTCCAGGTCGCGACAGCCGATCCCGTGATCATTTGCGGGGCGGCGGAATCGTCGAGCGACAGCGCGAGCTTCTCGAACTTTGCGCCGAGCGCATCAGCGGTGACGTCCGCCTTGAGATCGAGGAGCGGCGGCGCCTTGCCAGCGGTGGCAACCGTTTCGCTACCGGGAATGGCTAGTTTCCCGGTCCAGTTGCCCTTGAACGTCGGCTTGTTGCTCAAGTCTGAAACGCGGCCGTCCAGCATGTAGGCAATGGGCGAGCTGTCGCCGCGCGCGGAAACCTTGAGTGCAAATGCTCCATCGGGGCCAGGAATATCGGTCGCCAATTTGACGTCGTGCGCGGCTCCCGACCAGGAAACCAACCCCTTGAAACGGAAGGGACCTTTGAGGCCGTCGGCCGACAGTTCGCCGTCGATGCCGTCCAATGATGCGACACGCTCTGACGCTGCGTTGTAGATGGATATCGCACCATCCCGGAGCCGCACCGAGCGAAGCGCCACGTCATGCGGCACGAACGGCAGATCGCCCGGCTTTAACTCGATGTTGGTCCAATTCCCGCCGCCCCTATCATCGACGGCAAGTGTCAGAACCGGCTTATCGAGTTCGATTTGACTCGCTTCCAATACCCCGCGCAGCAGCGCGGGCCCCGAAAGCCACATCGTGAAGCTCTCTGCGCGGACGAACGGCTCGCCCGTCTGACCGGTCAGGTTGGAGATGCGAACTTTCTCGAAGCGAACGTATGGGACTGGAAGTAGCTTCAGGTTGACGGAACCACCGACGCGGACATCACGGCCAAGGACCTTCGAAGCCTCCTCCTCGAAGACGCCGCGATATCCGTTCCAGTCGACGAAATTGGGTACGGCAAAAAGCGCCGAAAGAACAACGACCAGGAGGCCGCCAAAATATAATAGCCCATTGTTCATGAACGTCTCTTTGAGCCGCGCCCGAAACGCAAAGCACACTGGCGGACATCATTGAAATAACGTCCCTGCCTTGTACACCTGTATGGCACGGCGGCAGTTCACTCTGAACTTGAAATTTGGCTCAATTCCAACGGGCATGTACCGGTACGCCCACAAATTGAATTGAGAACCTTAGATCATAAGCTTAGCGGATTTGTAAATGTCATAGAAGGTCGTGGAATTTTCCACGCTGGCGAGATCGACAATTGACGGCTTACGATCGACTTCGCCACTCGCGAACGGCAATAGAGCGATCCCAAGGTTCGATTCGAAATCGTCATAATCCGACCCGCGGTTTTGAATGAGCTCGTGACCGTACAATCCTGACGGAGCAGTCTTCCGAGAACGGCAGCCAAACGCTTCAGGCAGCCCTCGCATAGACCCGAACACGGAACATGTACTTTGTCTGGAATGTTCGTCTTTTCAGACGTTTGAATAGCTGTGGATCGTTTTGACAAAACGCTGGCCGCGAGCCCGCGGCGGGGCGCCGCGCCGGTTGTACGTTCAGCCTCGGTGGTTTACCTGAGTGCCATGACCTCAATTCAGAAACCGGGCGCCGCCGGCAGCGGAGATTTGCCGCACGATGACGACCCGCCGTTCGATCTGCCAGAGGCGCCCCGAGCAGCGCGCCAAGATGACAGGAACAGCCCGTCCATTTCTGCGCGCGCGATAGCGGCGTCGCGCGGCCAGCCGGCCTATCTCGAAGGCCTCAATCCCGAGCAGCGCGACGCCGTCGAAACGACGGAAGGTCCGGTCCTGGTGCTTGCAGGCGCCGGCACCGGCAAAACGCGCGTGCTGACGACGCGCATCGCGCACATTCTTGCAACGAGCCGCGCCTACCCGTCACAAATTCTCGCTGTCACATTCACGAACAAAGCCGCGCGCGAAATGCGCGAGCGGATCGGCACGCTCATCGGCGGCACGCTTGAAGGCATGCAGTGGCTCGGCACCTTCCATTCGATCGGCGTCAAGATCCTCCGCCGCCATGTCGAACTAGTTGGCCTCAAACCAGGCTTCACGATCCTCGACGACGACGATCAGGTGCGCCTGCTGAAACAGGTCATCGAAGCCAACGGCATCGACAAGGATCGCTGGCCTGCGCGTCAGCTCGCCAACCTGATCGACAGCTGGAAAAATCGCGGCCTGACGCCGGATAAGGTTCCTGAAGGCGAAGCCTACAATTTCGCGGCGGGCCAAGGCGCAAAACTGTACGCGGCCTATCAGGCCCGGCTGAAGGATCTCAACGCCTGCGATTTCGGCGATTTGCTTCTCGAATGCCTGCGGCTGTTCCGCGAGCACCCCGACGTGCTCGCCGACTACCATCGTCGTTTCCGCTATATTCTGGTCGACGAGTATCAGGACACCAACGTCGCGCAGTATCTATGGCTGCGCTTCCTAGCGAAGGGATCGCCGAACATCTGCTGCGTCGGCGACGACGATCAGTCGATTTACGGCTGGCGCGGCGCCGAGGTCGATAACATCCTGCGTTTCGAGAAGGATTTCCCCGGAGCCAAAGTCATCCGGCTCGAACGCAACTATCGCTCGACCGGAAATATTCTCGCCGCCGCGTCCGGCCTCATCGCCAAGAACGATGGCCGGCTCGGCAAGACGCTCTTCACCGACGGCGCCGCAGGCGCGAAGGTCAGCGTTGCGAACTTCTGGGACGACGAAGCCGAGGCCCGCGCCATCGGCGAGGCGATCGAGCAGTTTCAGCGCAAGAGCGAACGGCTAAACGATATGGCCGTGCTGGTGCGAGCGTCGTCCCAGATGCGCGCCATCGAAGATCGTTTCATTACGCTCGGCCTTCCTTATCGCGTCATCGGCGGTCCGCGCTTTTACGAACGTCAGGAAATCAAGGACGCGATCGCCTATCTCGACGTCGTTGCGAACCCCGCCAACGATCTCAAATTCGAGCGCATCGTCAACGTGCCGAAGCGCAGCCTTGGCGACACCACCGTGAAGCGCATCCACGAGCTCGCGCGCGCCCGCGCCATTCCGCTCTATCAGGCGGCCCGCGAGATCGTCGAAACCGACGAACTGACGCCGCGCGCACGCAAATCGCTGTTCGACCTGACGCAGTCGTTCGAACGCTGGCGCGCAAGCCTGGAACAGATGCGCCACACCGATCTCGCCGAGCTGATCCTCGATGAATCCGGCTACACGGCGATGTGGCAGGCCGACAAAAGTCCGCAATCCCAGTCGCGACTCGAAAACCTGAAAGAACTCGTGCGCTTCATGCACGACTTCGACTCGTTGCAGGGCTTTCTCGAGCACGTCTCGCTCGTCATGGACGCCGAGCAGGGCAGCGACGGCGACCGCGTCTCCCTGATGACGCTCCACGGCGCCAAAGGATTGGAGTTCGGCATCGTCTTCCTGCCGGGCTGGGAAGAAGGCCTGTTTCCGCATCAGCGCTCGATGGACGAAAGCGGCAAGGCAGGCCTCGAGGAAGAGCGCCGGCTCGCCTATGTCGGCATCACGCGTGCGAAGCGGATTGCCAAGATTTCGTTCGCGCAGAACCGCCGGACGCATGGCCTCTATCAATCGGCGCTTCCGTCCCGCTTTGTCGACGAGCTGCCCGTCGCGACCGTCGAAGTGGTCGAAAGCGAGATGCCGTTCGGCGGCAGGCCTGATCCGTTCGGCTATGGTGGAGGCTTCGGGCAAAGCCGCTTCGATCGCGCGGGCGGATCGGAACCGTTCCGCTCGACGTACAATACGCCCGGATGGCAGCGCGCCCAGCAATCCTGGAGCAGCAGCAAGAAGGATCCGAAGAAGAGATCCCGAGGACCGTTGACGCTCGAAGGCGAACTTGTAGCCGCATCAACCGCCGACGCGCCGTCGTTCAAAAAAGGTACGCGCGTGCGCCACGAAAAATTCGGCGAGGGAACGGTAACGGCCGTCGACGGGAACAAGTTGACCATCGAATTCGATGATGGTTCGACGAAGCGCGTTGTCGCGAGTTTCGTCGATCTTGTGTGACGGATTTGCGAAAGCAAATGCTCAGGCGATGTCTAATTCTCGCCGCGAGTTTCTTCTTATTGCCGTAATTGCAGGACATGTTATCCCCAGCTCGTTGAGCGTGGGGGTTCATCAGCTAAATCAAAACTTTACGACGCCGGGTTGCCGGCGTTGATCGGACGCGTTTGCGTTTTAAGTCCCTGATCTGAAATAAATTTTCAGGGACGTGAAACCGAAACGGGGGACCGTTGTTTGGGAGGGTAGAGTCCTTGAAAGGAGCTATCCATGAGCACTTACCGCTTCCCGTTAAGGGGTAAGATAGGCGTCGTGCGCGGACAGGACGGGGACGTTCCCGCGCGGCGGATTGGTGTTCAGCGTGATTTGAGCCGGGCAAATCGCAGGAACTACCTGCTGACTGATACGACGCCGCTGACCGAGGAGGAAATTCGAAATCTTCCGGTCGCCCATCGCTACTCATCATGAGTTGAAGAAGAACTGAGTTTGGACTCGAATGAACGGCACCGCTTGGATCTGAGCGGTGCCGTTTATTTTGTCGATTTCGTTCAAGCCGCCTCTGCTTGCCTGACCTTCAACAAATCCCACGCGGCATTGACCTGCTTGATGCGCTGTTCGCGATAGCGGCGGTCAGCTTCATCGCGCGCGTGATCCGGATGCCAGGACATCCGCAACGCATCGACGATCTTCTTGACGGCAGCGTCCGGCGCATCGGAATTGAGTCCAAGGATGCGGTAAGCCTCATACACCGTCGATGGCGCGTCGTGCTCCGCTATGTCCGCGCTCTCATCGTGAGACGCCGGCGCGGCCCCGTGCGCAATGCGCGCGATACGATCGAGATCGCGTGTGATCGCGCGAACCGACGCCCGTAACTTCTCTGGCGCGATTTGCCCAACGCGACGTCCAAGCTCCGCCGCGCGGTCGTACAAACTATCGAGTTCCGATGCGAGCACATCCCGCAACAGGAGATCGCCCGGAAGGCCGGCAATGAGAGTCTCCGTTTCGTGCAACCGTGTGTGCACGTGAGCCAACGGATTGGCATCTTCCCCATCATCGCCGTCGTGAGCCGTTGCCGCCCTCCAACTTTCATAGCTTTTGCCAAAAGCCGAGGTTCCACGGGCAAACGATGCCGCCCCAAAATCTCTGAGGCGCGCAGCCAGCGATCCCGTCCATCCGGCGAATTGCAGGAACTCGAATGATCCGAGTTGCCGCCGCCGCACCCAGAACAGGCATGCCGCCATCAGAGAGACAAGAAGCATTGAGACAACGCCGGCAACTTTGAACGCATTCCCGGGAGCAGCCCCGGAAGCCGATGCCGCCGCCGGATCGACGACCGTAATCCAAGGCTTCGTCTCAGGCTCGGGCTCGCGTTCGGAACGCAGCGCAGCCGGCTCGATGACGGCATCAGGGGAAAGCTCCTGTGATGCGACATGCGCCAGCGTCGTGGCATGCCCGAACCCTGGGAAAACGAAACGGCCCCTGAGTTTGCTCACGGGCGCGTATCCGGGTGGAAGTTGATCCGGTAGCCGCACGCCCGAAGCACGCGCTGATGCCGCGACCTTGGCCCAGGCGACACGCTGGCCCGCGCATTCGATCGAAAATTTGTAGACCATCATCGTCTCGCACGTCCACGCGGCCGAGCCGGTGCATGACGGAAAAGCGAGATCCTCCCGAGGACCGATGATGCGATAGGTCGTCTCTTCCGACGGCGAGAGGCGTGGAGCACCTCGATCCATCGTGCAACTGTAAGGTAATACGAGCTCGTCTGCCGCAACGGCACCGCACCCAAGGGCCATGCAAACTGCAAAGCCCGAGGCCAAGAAACGCAAAGCCCCCATAATCGTCCGCCCCCGAAAGCGAAAATTCCCCTCTAATTCCAGTTGTGCAAGATCCTAGCCCAAGATCGTGTCTACTAAGCCAAAGCCGAAAGTTATGAACCGAAAAATTGTGCGCGCCATGGAACTTAGTGATGTATCATCAACCTCAGGTAGGGCTGGCCAATCCGCATCGGTCTCGGCGAAATGCTCGTCATCATTCCGCGACGAAGGGTTGCCAGGCTCGCGTGATCTCCAGCGACCCGCTATGAACTTCATTGCGTAAGAAGCTGGGATCGAAACAAAAAGTTCGGGGAGTTGTGTATGGCGTCGGCAGACTTTGCGGAAGGCCGATTAGAGCGGAGGCAAGGCCTTTTTCAGCGGCTGGCGGATCTCACGGACTTCGAAGCGAAGCCAGCCGAGGTTCCAGAAGACGCCAAGCGCCAGCCGATCGACATTCTTGAGCCCGACGATACGCGCAAACGTGAGCGCTTCATTCCCGTGACACGTTTTGCCCTACTTGACCGCCTGACGAAGCCTTATCTTTGGCCGGCCGGACAAGCCGCCGACGCGCGCCGCTTCTTTCGCTATCTCGATTACTGGCGCCAGCAGCAGTACTTCGCATTGCTTCTCGATCTCGAGCAGACCTATGAAGCATTTTCCCCCGACAGCGACCTGCTGATGACGCGCAGCTTTTCGGACGATGAGCGTGCGTCGTTACAGCACCGGGTTTTCGAAGGCGTCGAAAGCCTGCTGCAGCGGGCCAACTACGAACGCATCGATCCGAGCAATATCGAACTCATTATGACGCGCGATAGCCACTACGGCCTCGATCTGTTCGTCGATATGGAAGAGTTCGAGCGCATCTCGATCTTCTATCGCGGCGCGTCGAACCGGAAGTATGAGCGGCGCCGCATTCGCAAGTTTTTGCGCAAGGAAGAATTTGACGTTCCGATTTTCCAGCGGCTCTTCATCATGTTCAAGTTGAAGTCGGTCGAAACGTGCGTTGAAGAAGCCATGCGCGACATGAAACTCTCGCGCGAGGCGGCGGAGAAACACGTCGCCCGCAACCGCGCGCATTTCCCGAAGAGCATGAACGAGAAGAATATTTACCTGAAGCTCTTCAAGAACCTTCCGCGCACGGACGTCGAGATGATCTTCCCGAACACCAAAGTCCGCTTCCGGCCGTTGGATAAGCTTCGTCTCGGCGTTACGGCAAGCGGCGGCATCGGCATGGGCGCGGCAGGCGCGGCCGGCAAGGTCGCGCTTCTGATGAGCAATCCGATCGCCGCGCTTGGCGCGCTGGCGGGTCTGGGCGGCATCGCCGCCCGGCAAGCCATGGGCTTCCTCAACCAGAAGCAGCGCTACATGGTCATCATGGCGCAGAACCTCTATTTCCACACCATGGCCGACAATCGCGGCGTCATCCTCAAAATCGCGGCCCGCGGCGCCGAAGAGGACGTGAAGGAGGAAATGCTGCTCTACAGCGTTCTCGCCAAGGAAAAGTCGACGCGTACCGATCTGCCGTCCATCGACCTCGCCATCGAGAACTACCTGACCCGCACCTTCGGTGTGAAAATCGATTTCGAGATCGACGACGCGCTCGATCGTTTGATCCGCGACGGCATCGTCGTCGAAAAGCCGGATGGCTCCTTCGTCACGTTGCCACCGGCCGAGGCGGCGAAGCATATCGACGCCAAGTGGGACTTGTTCCTGGATCACCTACCCGACCCCGTCAGCACGGAAGGCTATGAGTTCGAGGGCCGACCGGCCTAGAACTGAAAAATCGAATGGCATTCAAAAAATTTGCGGCGCAGTTTGGCGACCGTTCACTTGCTTATGAGACCGGCAACGCGCTGCAGGATCTGCTCGAGCCGCCGCCGGACGCACTGACCGTTTTCGAAGACGGACCCGATCGCTGGCGGCTCGAAGCCTACTTCGATGCCGATGCGGGCGATCGCGATCTGGCAACCGAGCTCGGGCCTCTCGTGCAAGGCCCGCTGCCCCCGTTCACCGTCGAGACCGTGCCCGACCTCAATTGGGTCGCGATTTCTCAAGCGGCACTGCCGCCCGTCCATGCGGGCCGCTTCACCATTCACGGTAGCCATGACAAGGGCCGCATCGCTGGCGGTCCGAATGCTATTTTGATCGACGCCGGAGAAGCCTTCGGCACCGCACATCACGCGACGACGCTCGGTTGCCTCCTGGCGATTGACAGGCTGACGCGCGCAAAGTCCTTCAACTGGGTCTTCGACCTTGGCTGCGGTTCGGGCGTGCTGGCCATCGCGGCATCGAAGGCATTGCCGTATGCAGAGATCATCGCCGCCGACATGGACCCCCAATCGGTGAAGGTCGCCACGGAAAACGTAAGGCTCAACGGTGCCGCGAGCCGTATCGCGCTCGTTGTTGCGAGCGGCATCGGACACCCGAAAGTTCGGAGCCGCGCCCCGTTCGACCTGTTCATTGCTAATATCCTGGCTGGGCCTCTGATCGGCCTCGCGCCTGCAATCTCCCGCTCGGTCGTGCCCGGCGGAACGCTGGTGCTCTCGGGTATTCTGATTCCACAGGCGCCGGAGGTCCTCGCCACCTACCGAGCCCACGGCTTCTCGCTCGTCCGCCACGACCGCTTGACGGGATGGTCCACGCTGACGCTCGAACGGCGCTGAAATCCGCCATTGCCCGCTTGAGCACTGCCGCTTAGAAACGCACCCATGCTGCAGACATTCGAATCCTCGTCCGAGCCGGACCGCGTCGCCGAACGCGTGAAGGCGCTTCGTGCACTGATGGCACGCACAAAGCTCGATGCCGTTCTCGTCCCACGCGCCGACAGGCATCAGGGCGAATATGTTCCCGCCTCTGCCGAGCGTCTGAAATGGCTGACCGGATTTTCAGGCTCCGCCGGGATCGCGATCGTCACGAAACGGGCAGCCGTCCTGATCGTTGACGGCCGCTACACCGTGCAGGCCGGATCCGAAACCGACACAGACATCTTCGAGGTCTCGCTGCTGCCTCGCAACAAGATCTCCGAATGGCTGACCGGGCATCTGGCCAATGGCCAAACCATCGGCTTCGATCCCTGGAACCACACCACCGGCGAGATCGAACGGCTGCAAAAAGCCATCTCGGCGAAAGGACTGAAGCTCAAAGCGCTCGCCAGCAATCCGATCGATAGCATTTGGGGAAAGGCCCGGCCCGCACCTCCGCAAAATCCGGTCATTGCACAGCCGATCGCGTTCGCCGGCAGAACACCCGTCGACAAGCTCTCTGAGTTGCAAGCGCGGCTGAAGGAGGAAGGCCAAGGCGCTGTCATCCTGACGCTGCCGGATTCCATCTGCTGGCTCTTCAACATTCGCGGCAGCGACGTCGCCCACAATCCGGTCGTTCTGGCATTCGCAATCGTACCGGCGAGCGGCAAAGCCGAACTCTTCATCGCACCCGATCGTTTCGATCCCGAGGCACGCGCCGCCGTCGCGCCGGTCGCGAAGCTTCTCCCGCCCGAAATGCTCGCAGCCCGATTGAAAGAGCTGAAAGCGAAGGGCAAGCGCGTCCGCCTCGATACTGAAACCGCCGCCTATTGGTTCGGCGCGAAACTCGGACCAAAGCTCATCGCCCGCGGACAAGACCCCTGCATCGTCCCGAAGGCGATCAAGACCGATGCCGAAGTGATCGGCGCACGCGCCGCCCACCTGCGTGACGGTCACGCCGTCGTCCGCTTCCTCGCCTGGCTCGACGATTGGGCCGCCGACGGAACGCTGGACGAGATTACGGCCGTCCAAAAGCTCGAAGAATTCCGGCGCGACACGAACATGCTTCGCGACGTCAGCTTTCCGACGATCTCGGGCTCAGGGCCGAACGGCGCCATCGTCCATTATCGCGTGACGGAAGACACCAACCGGCGAATGAGCCCGGGTGAACTCTTCCTCATCGACAGCGGCGGCCAGTATCCGGACGGCACGACCGACATCACGCGCACGGTCGCAATCGGCGAACCCAGCGAAGACATGAAACGGCATTTCACCGCCGTTTTGAAAGGCCATATCGCCGTCGCGACCGCGCGCTTTCCGAAAGGCACGCGCGGCATCGATCTCGATCCTTTCGCACGGCGCGCGCTTTGGCAGATCGGCGCCGATTTCGATCACGGAACCGGCCATGGCATCGGCAGCTATCTTTCCGTGCACGAGGGACCGCAATCGATCTCGCGTGCAGGGATGGCGCCGCTCCACGCCGGAATGCTGATTTCGAACGAGCCCGGCTACTACAAAGTCGGCGAGTACGGCATCCGCATCGAGAACGTCGTGCTCGTGACGCTGCCCGAACCCGTCGAGGGCGGCGAGCGTGAGATGATGGCCTTCGAGACGCTGACGCTCGCGCCGATCGATCGCCGGCTGATCAATTCAAAAATGCTGGATACGAGCGAGCGTGATTGGCTCAACGCTTACCACAAGCACGTCTACGACACGCTTGCGCCTGGCCTCGATCCCGCGGCACGCAACTGGCTGAAGCAGGCAACGCAGCCGGTCTAGTTCGCGCTGCGCCTGTCCCATCGGTTACAGCGGAAAACACCCGCCATCGTTACATCTCCACATGCACACGCATGAGGGAGAGCAATGATGTTTTCAATCTACGAACTGACGGCAGCACCACATTTTCCGCAGCCCTTGAAAGCCGCGGCAGGCATTGAGCGCCCAGAAAACATCGTCACACTTTTGGCGCTGGCGGCCGAGGGCGACCACGGCATCGAAATCACGATGCGCGACGGCGAGATGTTCATCGCGCTGAAGTCGAGCTGAACCGGAACGATCGATCAGCTCTGACCGACGAGCGCAATCCACCCGTCCTCGTCGAGCACCGTCACACCGAGCGCACGCGCGTTGTCGAGCTTCGATCCGGCCTCGGCGCCCGCGACGACGTAATCCGTCTTTTTCGAAACGGAACCCGAAACCTTTGCACCAAGCCGTTCCGCCTGTGCCTTCGCCTCATTCCGCGTCAGCTTCGTCAGCGTTCCGGTGAAGACGACCGTCTTGCCGGTAACGGGCGAAGCTTTCGTCTGCAGCCGCTCGTAGGGCTTGACCTTCACTTCCGACAATAGCGCATCGACCTGTTCTTGATTGTGCTGTTCGCCAAAGAAATCGACGAGCGCGTCGACGACCGTTTCGCCGATACCTTCGATATTATCGATGTCCTCATAAGCATCGCTGCCCTTGCCGCCCAGGACGGCAGCATCCACGGCCGCGCGCAAAGCTTCGAGCGTTCCGTAGGCCTTGGCGAGATCCTTCGCCGTTGTCTCCCCGATATGCCGAATGCCGAGTGCAAAAAGAAAACGGTCGAGCGCAACCTCACGACGGGCATCGATCGCGGAAAAGAGCTTGCGAACCGATGTCTCCTTGAAGCCCCTGACCTTCGTCAGCGGTTCATCCGAATCCCGATCCCGCATCTCGAGCGTGAAGATGTCGGCCGGCGACTTGATGCGCCCGGTGTCGAAGAAAAACTCGATCTTTTCCGCCCCGAGCCCGTCGATATCGACGGCGTTGCGCGAAACAAAATGCTTGAGACGTTCCTTCACCTGCGCCGGACAGATAAGCCCTCCCGTGCAGCGGCGAACGACGTCAGCTCGGCCCGTTTCTTCCACAGACTCACGCACGGCGTGACTGCCGCAAACCGGACAGACCGTCGGAAATTCGAACGGTTTTGAATGCGACGGCCGCTTGTCGAGCACGACTTCGACAACCTGCGGAATGACATCGCCCGCGCGCTGGACGACGACGGTATCGCCCTCGCGAATGTCTTTCCGCGCGATTTCGTCCTCGTTGTGCAGCGTCGCATTCGAAACGACGACGCCGCCGACAGTGACAGGTCGAAGTTTCGCGACCGGCGTGAGCGCTCCGGTGCGCCCCACCTGAATATCGATCTTTTCGAGCACCGTCGTTGCCTGTTCGGCGGCGAACTTATGCGCAATGGCCCAGCGCGGCGAGCGCGAGACGAACCCCAGCCGCTCCTGATAGTCGAGCCGGTTGACCTTGTAGACGACGCCGTCGATATCGTAGCCGAGCGACGCGCGCTTGCGCTCGATATCGCGATAGAACGCGAGCAGGTCTTCGGTCGTCGTCGAAACGCGCATCATCGGATTGATCGGCAAGCCCCACGCTCCGAAACTCGCAACGACGCCGGCTTGCGTATCCGCCGGAAGCTCCGAGGCGGCCCCCCAGGTATATGCAAAAAACCGCAGCGGCCGTTTCGCCGTTATCGATGGATCGAGCTGGCGAAGCGATCCGGCAGCCGCATTCCGGGGATTGGCGAATACCTTGTCGCCGCTTGCCGCCTGTGCCGCGTTGAGCTTTTCGAAATCCTTGTGTCCGAGATAGATCTCGCCGCGAATCTCGATCAGGTCGGGAATATTCCGGCCCTTGAGCTGATGCGGAATTTCGCCGACCGTCTTGATGTTCGCCGTGACGTTCTCGCCTTCCGTGCCATCGCCACGCGTCGCCGCCTGGACGAGCACGCCGGCTTCGTAGCGTATGGAAATCGAAAGCCCATCGATCTTGGGCTCGGCCGTGACCTCCAAAAGGTCGTCGTCGCCGAGCTTCAAAAAGCGGCGCACCCGCTCGGCGAAATCGACGACATCCTGATCGTCGAACGCATTGCTGAGCGACAGCATCGGCACGTCGTGCCGAATCTTGCCGAACGCAGCGACAGGCGCCGCCCCGACCTTGTTTGTGGGACTATCGGAACGGCGAAGCTCCGGATGAGCATTTTCCAATTCGGCAAGGCGGCGGCGGAGCGCATCGTACTCCGCGTCCGAGACCTCGGGCGCGTCATGCCGGTAATAGAGATCGTCGTGGTGGGAAATCTCGGCCGCCAGCCGAGTGATTTCCGCCCCGGCCGTTTCTTTCTTTGCAGGCGCGGATGCGCGGCCCTTGGATGTCTTTTTCGAACCCGCTGGAGACATGACGATCTCGGATAACTTGCGAAGCAAAGCAAAAAGCGCGGCGGATATCCGGCCGCGCTTCAAACTCTAGCACGATGTGATTTTCAGACGAAAATCGGCAAATCAGCCGTTGCCAAAGCTCATTTTAGGTACGCTCAGCTTCGGCACGGCGTTCCATGTCTTGGACAGCCAGGAGTCGCCGTCCTCGCGCGGGGCCAATCCACCGTTCGCCAAGAGCGTGTAAGAATCCTTGTACCATTTGCTGTCGGGATAGTTGTGGCCAAGCACAGCCGCAGCGTTCTGAGCCTCTTTGGTGATGCCGAGCGCCATGTAGCACTCGACCAGGCGCGCCAGCGCTTCTTCGACGTGCGCCGTCGTCTGATAGTCGCTCACCACCGTCTTGAAACGGTTTATCGCGCCCACGTAGTTGTGCTTGTCGAGGTAGTACCGGCCGACTTCCATCTCGTTGGCCGCGATGTTGTCCTGGCAGATGCGGATCTTGTTGTCGGCATCACGCGCATACTCGCTGTCGGGATAACGGCTCTTCAATATCTTGAACTGCTCGAGCGCCTTGCGCGCCGGCGTCTGATCGCGGTTCGCGGTTTTCAAGTCGTCGAAATAGGCGGACGCGATGATGTGGTGCGCCAGTGGCGCTTCCTTCGTCCCCGGATGCATCGTGATGTAGCGCTCGGCCGAGGCGATTGCCTCAGGCGACTTTCCGGCCCGATAGTAGGCGTAAGCCGCCATGACGATGGACCGGCGCGCTTCCTGCGAATACGGGTGCTCGCGATCGACGGACTCGAACTTTGTCGCGGCGTCTTCGAAACTGCCCTTGGCCATCAGCGCATCGGCGTCAGCATACATCTTGCTGGGCGGATCCGGATTGAGAGCCGATGTATCGAGCTTGTTGCCCGAGCAGCCGGCGACGGCAAGCGTCATCGCGACTGTTGCAGCCCCAAGAACTTTCTTGATGTCTCGCGTCGATATCATCATGCGCCGCGTTGCTTCCCACACAGGCCGACGTTGTCTCAACGCCAGCCAAATCCTATCGACGATCGCATGCGGATAGCACCCCGAAGCTCGCCCCGAAAGGTGAATCGCCAGCATATCCCCGCCAACGGCCCACCTCCGCTAGGCTATCGCCAGAATGTGGTGCATTCCGGGCTGCCGAACGAGAGAATCTCGCCTGGGCCGTGCGCCAAATCGAACAGGGAATAAGCTTGCGCTTATTCCGCTGCGACGACGGTTTGCGGGACCAGATGGACCGGCGAACGGGTAGCGCGTGCACGCGGTGCCTGCGCGATTTCCCAGTTCGAAGCGTCAGCGAACAGGGCCTGCAGAACCATCGAATTCAAACGATGGCCGCCCCGGTAGGAGCGATAAGCCCCGAGCAGCGGCATACCGGCCAGCGCCAGGTCGCCAACGGCGTCGAGCATCTTGTGGCGGACGAACTCCTGCGGATAGCGGAGCCCTTCCTTGTTCATGACCTTGTCTTCGCCGATCGCCACGGTGTTCGTCAGATCGGCGCCGAGCGCCAGACCGGCTTTCCAGAGCTTCTCGACGTCGCTCATGAACCCGAAGGTACGGGCGCGAGAAAGCTCGTGACGGAACACGCCCGGGCTCATCTCGTATTGCAGACGCTGCCTGCCGATGACTGGAGACTGGAAGTCGATTTCCACGTCCATGCGGAAACCGGCGTGTGGGTCAAGCGTGCCCCAGCAGCCATTTTCCTCGACGCGAACCGGCTTCAGAACCTTGATATATTTGCGCGGCTCGGAAAGCTCCCGGATGCCGACCCGATCGATGGCGTCGACGAAAACCGCCGAACTGCCGTCCATGATCGGAACTTCTTTGCTGTCGATCTCGATATAGAGGTTGTCGATGGAGAGGCCGCGAAGGGCCGCCAGAAGATGCTCGACAGTTCCGACCGTTGCTCCGGCGTCATCGCCGATGACGGTACAAAGTGTAAGATTTTTGACGTTGGCTACGTGTGCCGCGATTTCCGAAATGACTTTTCCTCGTTTTGTAACGAGAAAGCGGAGCCCAGTATCAGCCTCTGCCGGATGCAGTGTGAGTGATACCGGAGCTCCGCTGTGCACCCCCGTGCCTGTCAACTGGATCTCGCGGGCAAGCGTGGTTTGCCGCGCACCGATGAATCGATTCGACATACAGCGCCGTCCCTCATTCTTTTGGCGGGCCGCTGCTCCCCAGCATAAATGCGGCCTACCAACCCCCTGACCCCGTTTGGACGATCCCCTTTAAAGTTCAGGGCGAGCCAGCCTTATTTCGGCCGTGTCTGCTCTGATCAAAAGGCGCATCGCAAGTGGTCGATGCACAAAAGCTAACTGCTTCGCCAAACACCGACAAATCACGCTTTCTTACACTGTGTTACGCTTTGGCAACCATGCTTGACGTCGTCGCCGTCTTGATGCAGCCCCATTTTCTGCGCGTTTTTGGCGAGAAAAATCACCTGCCCTCGGCACGCATTTTTCACGATTTAAGATCGAAAGCATAGCGCATTGTAGACATTTGTTGTGCGTACTTTCTATTTTCTTCCCCGCCCCGCGAAACGTTCAAGAAGTCCAGGTTTTCTGGGCTCTTCTGCATCTCTCGAACTCGCGCGCGGCGACGCTCCGTGATGCGCATTCCATTCCTTCTGCGCCTGCGGAGGAAATTCTTCGATGCCCGGCAGACGGCGCCCTCCGCGATGAATTTCGGCGGGTGCCTGCGGCTCGAATCGGGAGTCGTAATGTTGGCCCTGAGACCCCGACGGAAGGGGCGGCGTCCGTAACAAAGCATTTCCGGAGAGGGGAGGAAAATTTTCCAGGCCGTCTTCGATCATGACGTTTCCGGGCGCAATCCAGCTGTCACGATTCTGTCGTGGAGTTTCGCTGTGGACAGGTTGCGAAATATTCTGGCCGTGAGCACCTGCCGGAGGCTGCAATGCTTCGGCCAGCCGTCTTTGCAGATCCCCCGACGGCGGCGGAGGAGGAATGGATGCGCCCGGCGCATGAACCGTGGGCCGCGGCTGCTGCATTTGAGGCTGGGGCGCGGCAGCCTGCTGCGCGACGGCCTGTGCGCCCGCGATCGCGCGCAATCCGCCCTGCTGACCGACGATCGATTCAGCCGCCCTGTTCATGCCGGAGGCGACGATCGACACCCGCAGGCGATCACCGAGCTGCTCTTCGAACGTCGCGCCCACGATGATGTTCGCATCGGGATCGACTTCCTGCCGGATCCGGCTCGCCGCTTCGTCGACTTCATAGAGCGTCATCTCCCGGCCGCCCGAGATGGAGAGCAGAAGCCCCTTGGCCCCGCGCAGCGTCACGTCGTCGAGCAGCGGATTGGCAATAGCCTCTTCCGCCGCGAGGATAGCCCGGCGCTCGCCCGTCGCTTCGCCGGTTCCCATCATCGCCGTGCCCATGCCGCTCATCACGGTTCTGACATCGGCGAAATCGAGGTTGATCAGGCCTTCCTTCAGCACCAGCTCGACGATGCAGGCGACGCCCGAATAGAGCACCTGGTCGGCCAGCACGAACGCTTCCGCGAAAGTCGTCCGCTCGTTCGCGATACGGAACAGGTTCTGGTTCGGAATGACGATGAGCGTATCGACGAGATGGCGAAGGCTCTGGATGCCGGCTTCCGCGATGCGCATGCGCCGCGCGCCTTCGAACTGGAACGGCTTACAGACGACGCCGACCGTCAGCGCCCCAAGCTCGCGCGCGATCCGGGCGATGACTGCGGCAGCGCCCGTGCCCGTGCCGCCGCCCATGCCGGCGGCGATGAACACCATATGTGCACCGGCAATATGCGTGCGAAGTTCTTCAAGCGCTTCTTCTGCTGCCGCTTCGCCGATCTCCGGCCGGGCACCCGCACCGAGGCCCTCCGTCAGGTTGACTCCGAGCTGGATGCGATGTTCGGCACTCGAAGCTTCGAGTGACTGCGCATCGGTGTTCGCGACGACGAATTGCACGCCCTGCAATCCGGCTGCGATCATGTTGTTGACGGCGTTGCACCCGGCGCCCCCAACGCCGATCACGGTGATCCGCGGCTTGGCGTCGACCAGCTTCGGCAATTGCAGCTTGATGCTCATAGCTTCCTCGACATTGATAGTTTGCCGTTTCGCGTGATTACGCTGGGCTCCCGCGCCCATCACTTCGGCGATTTCAACTCGTTCTGCGACACGTCTTCAAAACCCGCCCTTGAGCCATGTACCGACGCGGCCGAGATACCCCTGCGTCACCGTCTTCCGGCCCCGGGCGACGTTCAATTCGCCTTCGCCTCGAGCCGCAATCATTGCCAGCCCCGAGAGCGTAGCAAGCTGTGGTCCCGCGAGGCTTGCGTTGAGACCGGGAAGATCCGTCGGCCGTCCAATGCGCACGGTTCTGCCGAACTCGTTCGCGACGACCTCCGGCAATCCCAGAAGCTGGCTGGCACCGCCCGTCAGAACAACCTTGTCTCCCGCGTATCGGCTTGCCGCGTTGAGCGCCAAACGCTCACGCACAAGCCCCATGATCTGCTGCACGCGCGGACGGACGATATCCGTGAGCCGCGCTCTGCTGGTTTCGTAGCTCGCATCGTCCTCTTCGCCCGAGATAGGGTAGGAGAACGACTCGTGCTCGTCGGACTGGGCATTGAGAAGTGTGCCATAAAGCGTTTTGATTCGCTCGGCTTCGGCGAGTGGTGTCTGCAACGCCTTGGCGATGTCGTAGGTGATGTGCTGGCTGCCGACCGGAATGACGTCGGTTCCCGTGAACGCACCATCGGCGAACATCGCAATGGACGTCGTTCCGGCCCCGAAATCGATGCAGGTGACGCCGAATTGGCGCTCCTCGGCCGTCGTTACCGCAAGCGCGCTCGCGTAGGGAGCAGCGACCAAGCCGTCGCAACTCGCGTAACACCTGTCGACCAGCACAAGCAGGTTGCGCAGCGGCGCCTCGTCTGCCGTGACCGCGTGCAGCCCCGCTGAAAGCCTGCGCGCCGAAAGTCCGAGAGGATCGCGGACACCGGTTGCCCCATCGACATCGTAGCCAAGACGATTGAGATGTATTAGCGTCCGTCCATTGCGCTCGGCATAGCTTTCCCCCGCCGCCATCAGCCGCGCGAGGTCGTCGTGAGTCACGCTACCTGTCTCGACCTCGGTTCGCGCCGTGCAATGAACCGACGACAGCCGCCCGGCCGCAATCGAAAGCGTGAAACCGCCGACCGAGATACCAGCCGCGCGCTCGGCTTGACCGATGACGCCGCGAACGACCGACTCGGCCTCGTCGAGGTCCGTCAAAACGCCCGCTTTGATGCCCTTCGAACGCTGCATGCCGAGGCCCGCCAGCCGCAACGACGGCTTGGCTGCACCAGCGCTGTGTTCAGCCACCACGACGGCGGCAACAGTCTTGCTGGTGCCGATATCGAGAAGCCCGATGGTCCGGTAATTGCGCCGATCCGCCACAAAAATCTCCGTTAGGGCCGTTCTGAAACCAGAGACACGGTCTGCGCACCCGCCTTCGACGCCGTCCGTCCTGAATTGCCATCCAGAGGCCGGATCGCAATCCGGCCCGGCGTGCGAACATCGACGATCATCGGCGATCCCTTGAGCGCCGACGTGGCCTCTCGCGCCGTCGCGACTTCTTCGAAGCCTTCGATCTCGCGATCGGCGCCGAGTTCGAGCGCGGTGCCGTTCTTGAGCACGATCCGCCAGCGGCGCTCGGCGATGCGTTCCCCGTATGCGTACTGCCGTTCGATCTGCGGGTATTGCCGCAAGGCTGAGAGCATCAGGATGGCTTCGCTCTCGGCGCCTTCGCCGCTGACCCGCGGCAAATTCCAGTTGGAGCCGCGAGCGGCGGGTCCAAGCGTGCGTCCCGTGGCATCGACAAGAAAACTCGTTTCACCACGCTGCAAAAGGAAAGCCGGCGTCCGTTCGCGAACGACGACGTCGAGAGTTCCCGGATAAACGCGCGTGATCTGCGCGGTATCGATCCAGGAAATCCGTTCGATCCGTTTCAGCGCCGCATCGGAATCGAACGCCGCGAATGTCTTGACGTTCGGAAGATCGAGCGCGTCAAAAACATCGGAATCCGACGAATAGTGCTGGCCCGAAACATTTACCTGATCGATTCCAAATCCTGCAGCGACCATCACGTCGTTGACCTTCGCAGCGAAATCGATCGCGCCGAGTTTGCCGAGCGGCAACGCGTACGCGGCTGCACCGATGAAAATCAAAACGCCTGCGGCGATGGCCGAAGGCTTCACCCAGCGCTGCGCGCGCCGCGACCTGCGAAAGCGGCGTTCGCCGCGCGGAATTTGTAGAGCGAAAGGTGAGCGCTTGGCCGCGCCGCCGGCGACGCGTTTGCTGACCGTCGCGACGCCGCGCGTCTCGGCCATCCAGTGAGCAGCATCCGGTTCAGGCGTTGGCGCATCGTGTGCTGCCCGCCACCAGAACCGTTGCTTGCTCTCTACCTGTTGCAACTCGCGTCCTCGACCATCCATCGGACGAGGTCACCGAACGACCAGCCGGCATACCCCGCCAGCTCAGGCACCAGGGAGGTCCCCGTCATGCCCGGCTGAGTGTTGACTTCGAGGCAGATCAGCTCGTTGGTTCCGCCCGCGGTATCGTCGAAGCGGAAGTCAGCCCGCGATACGCCGCGACAGCCTAAAGCTTGATGCGCCCTTAAGGTTAAGGAACGGACCAACTGGTAAATATCTGGTAAAAGTTGTGCAGGCAGCTCGTGCTTGGAACCGCCCGGAGCGTACTTCGACTCGTAATCGTAGAAAGCGAGTCCCCTTAAGGGCACAATCTCGATCACGTCCGTCACAAAATCGCCGATGACAGCGCAAGTTAGCTCGCGGCCCGCAATATAGCGCTCGACCATCACGATCTCATCCAGCGGGCCCCCGGCGGCGATGGAATTCGGCGGCCGCTCCGTATCCGGCGGCACGATCACGACACCGACGCTCGACCCCTCCGTCACCGGCTTGACGACGTATGGCGCGGGCATCACGTGGCCTCCGAGAGCCTCCCCGCGCGTCACGAGCTTGGCTTCGGCGACAGGCACGCCGGCAAGCTTCATGATGTCCTTCGCCCGCTCCTTGTGCATGGCGAGCGCCGAGGCGAGCACACCCGAGTGGGTGTAGGGAATTCCCAAAAGCTCGAGGATGCCCTGCACACAGCCGTCCTCGCCGAATTTTCCGTGCAGCGCGTTGAAGCAGACGTCCGGTCTCAGCTCCTGCAGCCTGCTCGCAAGATCGCGGTCGACGTCGATTTCGGTGACCGTGTAGCCCTCCTGCAGAAGCGCTTCGCCGACTGCCGCGCCCGAGTTCAAACTCACCTCGCGTTCGGCGGAAAGCCCGCCCTTCAAAACCGCGACGTGGATACGCGTGCGCTTGGGCACCGGGCCGAGTTCGTTCATGGCTGGCTCGCTTAGGTCAGAGATGCATTCGCAGTTTGATCAGTTTTGGCTGGCGTGAATAGCGGCACTTTCCGCCGCCAGCGCCTCGCCGACAGGACGGCCGGGCTTCGGAATGCCGAGCCGGATGATCTCCCAGTCGAGCGTGATCCCGGAGGTCGCCAAAACGCGCGCGCGCACCGTCTCGCCAAGCGTTTCGACGTCTTCGCCGCTAGCCTGCTTGTCGTTGATCAGGAAGTTGCAGTGCATCTCGGAAACTTTTGCTCCGCCGACGCGCAATCCCCGGCAACCCGCTTGATCGACCAGCTTCCAGGCACTGTGGCCCTGCGGATTCTTGAACGTCGAGCCGCCCGTCCGTTCTTTGATCGGTTGATTTTTCTCCCGATAGTCGGCGACTTCGTCCATCTCTTTCAGGATTTCTGCCGGATCACCCGGCTCGCCTTCGTACGTCGCCTCGGTGAAAATCCAATCTTTCGGGATGCCCGAGTGGCGATAGGTGAAACCCATGTCTGCCAGCGAAAGCACATGGATATTGCCTTCCGGATCGACAGCCCGCGCACCAACGAGGCAATCCTTCGTTTCCCGTCCGTGCGCGCCCGCATTCATGCGCAGCGCCCCGCCGATCGATCCCGGAATTCCGCGATAGAACGCAAGCCCACGAATTCCCGCGTCCGCGGCGGCGCGCGCCACTTTGACGTCGGGAACGGCGGTGCCGGCCCGTAGGCGCTGGCCATCGACCTTGATTTCGCTAAGGCCGCGCCCAAGCCGGATAACGGCGCCAGGAACGCCACCATCCCGCACCAGTAGATTGGACCCAAGCCCGATGACCTGAACGGCAAGCTCGCGCGGCCTGTGCTTGAGGAAGTAGGCGAGATCGGCTTCGTCCGCCGGCATGAAGAGCACTTGCGCCGGCCCCCCGACGCGAAACCAAGTGACATCGGCAAGCGACGCGTTCGCGCTGAGCCTTCCCCGGAGATCCGGCATGGCGGAAGCAAGTTCGCCGGTGATGTCATCGAACATCAGCCGTTGCTCCCGGTCCGCTGCGGCGCTTCCGCGAGCCATCCCGGCAATGCGTTCGCCCATTCCGTCGAATTCCCCGCGCCGAGGCAGATGACGATGTCGCCCGGCCGCGCCAGGCGTTTGATCGCCGGGACGAGCAGGCTCGGATCATCCACGGCTTCGGCCGGCCGTCCCCCGAGCGTCCGGATGCGATCAGCCAAAGTCCGGTTGTCGATGCCCGCAATCGGACTTTCGCCCGCCGTATAGAGCGGAGCAACGACGACGCTATCTGCATCCTTGAAGCACTGCGCGAACTCGTCGAAGAGATCGCGAACGCGCGTAAACCTGTGCGGCTCGACCACCGCGATCACGCGGCCCTTGCTGCCGCCCCGCGCCGCCGCCAGCACCGCGGCGATTTCAGCCGGATGATGGCCGTAGTCGTCGTAGATGCCGACGCCGTTCCATTCGCCGGCGAATTGAAAGCGCCGTTTGACGCCGGAAAATCCCGCCATCGCGGCTTTGATCTTCGCGTCCGGCAAACCCGCATGCGTCGCGACCGCTATGGCCGCAAGCGCATTAAGCGCATTGTGCGAACCGGGAATCGGCACCGACCAGCCTTCGAGCCGTCGCGCGCCGCCCTTGACGTGCGCCGCAAGGACCGCATCGAAAGTCGTCGTGTTCCCGTCGATGCGAACCGACTGAAGCACGAGATCGGCGTCCTTGCTTTGACCGTACGTCAGAAGCTTGCGGCCGTCCGCCCGAAGGTTCAGCCGCTGGATCACGTCCCGAACAACCGGATGATCGATGCATGCAACCGCGAGGCCGAAGAATGGAATGTTCCGCAAAAACGCTTCGTATTCGCGGTGCATCGCCTCGACCGACCCGAAATAATCGAGATGCTCGGGATCGATATTCGTCACGATGCCGATTTCGGTCGGCAACCGCGTGAACGTGCCGTCACTTTCATCTGCCTCGACGATCATCCACTTGCCCTGGCCAAGCCGGGCATTCGAACCCCACGAATTGATGATGCCGCCGGTGATGACGGTCGGCTCTTCACCCGCTTCCGTGAAGATGTGCGAGAGGAGCGACGTCGTCGTCGTCTTGCCGTGCGTGCCTGTGACCGAGATCGTCGAATAAAGCCGCATCAGCTCCGCCAGCATCTCAGCGCGGCGGATGATGGTCAGCCCTTTCTGGCGGGCCGCGACGAGTTCCGGGTTCAGCGGCTTCACCGCCGTCGAGATGACGACATAGCGCGCGCCGATGAGGTTTACCGGATCATGGCCGACAAAAACGCGAATGCCCTTGGCCCTGAGCCTTTTGACATTGGCGCTCTCCTTCTGGTCGGAGCCCTGAACTGTGTAGCCTTTGGCAACCAGAATTTCGGCGATGGCGCTCATGCCGATGCCGCCGATTCCGATGATATGGAAAGGCCCGATGTCGCGGGGCATCTGCATGGATGGAAATTACCTCGATGAGTCTAACTGGGGCGCCGGATCATGACGTCTCAGGGTTTCGAATGCTCTCGCCGTGCACGAGAATACGTCTTCTCAGCTAAAGCGAGCGTAAAGTCGGCCAAATTCCGGACGGCGTCCGGACGTCCAGCGGTTTTAGCCGCCTTGGCCGCCGTCGCAAGGGCGGCCGGCGCCTGCAAAAGCTTTTCCAACTCGTCCGCGATGCGTTCCGGCGATAGATTCCGCTGTTCGAAGCACCATGCGCCCCCCGATTCGGCAAGGCGGCGCGCATTGTTGAGCTGATCGTTGTCGAGTGCATGCGGTAACGGCACGAGGATCGACGGACGGCCGATGACCGTCAATTCGGCGACGGTCGATGCACCCGCTCTGCCGATGACGAGGTGCGCCGCCGCCATCCGCGCCGGAAGGTCGGCGAAGAACGGCGCGACTTCGGCGCTGATGCTGGCCTCCGAGTAGGCTTCGATTACCCGTTCCAGATCCTCTTCACGCGCCTGCTGCACGACACGCAGCCGCTTCCGGAGCTGATCGGGAAGCGCGAAAAGTGCCAGCGGAACGGTGTCGGAGAAAAAGCGTGCCCCCTGGCTGCCGCCGAAAATCAAAATGCGGATGACATCGTCATCGGACAGCGGTTCGTAGCGCCGCGCCGACGCATCGATCACGGACTGGCGAACCGGATTGCCAGTCAGCACGGCCTTCTCGGCGAGCTTGCCTTCGAGAAACTTCGTCCGCTCGAACGATGTCGCAATCGCCGTCACGCGCTTGGCAAGCAGCTTGTTGGCGCGACCGAGCACGGCGTTCTGCTCGTGAATCGCCGTCGGAATCCCGCGCAGCCGGGCCGCGACGAGCGGCGGGAGCGTCGGATAACCACCAAAGCCGATGACGGCGGCGGGCTTCACTTTGCCGAGTATCGAGAAGGCGGCGCGCGTTCCGCGGGCGAGCGAAGTCGCTGTCTTGGCAATCTCAGAAGGCGCACGCGAAGCCAGTGTGGCGGACGGAACCTGATAGACGTTGCGCGCCGGAAAGCCACTGCCGTAGCGGTCCCCGCGCATGTCGGTCATCAGATCGACGGCTATGCCCCGGCGTTTCAGCTCTTCAGCCAGAGCGAACGCTGGAAAAAGATGCCCACCCGTTCCGCCTGCGGCAAGCATGATCGATTGCACGCCGGTCATTCAAATCTCGCTCATGATTTCGGTGTTGGTCTTGCGAGTTGTACTTCGTCGATCGCCGGAATCCATCGCGGCTTTTTGAGGCGTTGTGGATCGGGGCGCCGGCGCGTCAGCGCCAGCAGCATCCCCGCCGTGACAGAAAGCGCCAGCATGGACGACCCGCCCGCCGAAATGAACGGCAGCGTCATACCCTTCGGTGGCAACAAGCCGATGTTCACACCCATATTGATGAGCGCTTGAAGCGCGAAAACGAGCGCCAGACCTTGGATCGCCAGACGGTCGGCCGCATTCGGCTCGCCGGCCGCGCGCCGCATCGCCTTGATGGTTATGAACGCGAAGACACCAAGCAGCGCCACACAGGCGATAGCGCCATATTCTTCGCCGATCACCGCGAAGATGTAGTCGGTGTGGGCATCCGGAAGGATCGACTTGATCGTGCCTTCACCCGGCCCCCGTCCGAACAGGCCACCCTCGGCGAACGATTGGATCGCGCGCCCCGCCTGCGAACTCTCGAGCGGCGCCGAACCGAAGAATTTCGCGAACCGCGACTGCACGTGCGGAAAATATTCATAAGCGAGCCACATGCCCCCGCTGCCCGCGAGAACCAGCAACCCGGCCCCGATGGCCGGCAGCCCCGCAAGCAGATAGAGAAGCCCAGCGGTCGAGCTGATCAGCACCGTCTGTCCGACGTCCGGCTGCGCGACGAGGATGCCCGCGAAGAAAGCCCAGAGGGCCAACGCGAACGGCAGAGCCGGCATATCGCTGCGGGACGACGCCTCCCCGAACAGCCACGCGACGATGACGATGAAGGCCGGCTTCGCAAACTCCGACGGCTGCACCGAATAGCCGGCGAAATTCAGCCACCGCTGCGCGCCCTTGATTTCGGCCCCCGAGAACAGCACCGCGATCATCCCGGCGACCGCGACGAGAAAGAGAACCGCTGCGAGGCGCCGCACGCCGTTCGGCGAAAAAAAGGAAATGACCAGCATCAGCGCCGTGCCGAGCGCCGCGAAGAAAATGTGGCGCTCGACGAAGTAATAGGTGGGCAAGCCCTTCTTCAGCGCAACGGCGGGCGAAGCCGCGCCCGACAGCACGACACCGATCACGACGAGCGAAACGAGCGCGATCAGCAGGCCCCTATCGATCGTAAACGACCATTCTGCGAGCAAACTGCGGTCTGCGCGCGAGAGCTTCATGAGACCGCTCGCATCGCAATCCCGGGAAGCGAAGCGACAAGGCCTCGAAAACTTTCGCCACGAACTTCGAAGTTCCGGAACTGATCGTAACTCGCGCAAGCGGGAGACAGCAGTACGACCGGCTCTGCGCTGTCGCTCGATTGTGCATCGCGCGATGCAGCCAACACGGCTTCATCGAGCGTGCCGCTCCGCACGAACGGCACCTTGCCCTCGAGCGTTTGTGCGAATTCGTCCGCCGCCTCGCCGATCAGATAAGCCTTGGAGATACGCCCGAAATAGGGGGTGAGGCTATCGATACCGCCAGCCTTCGGCTTGCCGCCGAGGATCCAAAAGATGTCGCGAGGAAATGAACTGAGCGCCTTCTCGGTGGAATCCGCATTCGTCGCCTTGCTGTCGTTGACGAAGAGCGTCCTGCCGAGACGGCCGATTTCTTCGAGCCGATGCGGCAGGCCTGGGAACGACGACAACGCCCCCTGCCAATCGAGGTCAGTCGATCTGCCGAGTGCGTTCAGGCACTCGCGCACGGCCGCAACTGCGGCCAGCGCATTCTGCCCGTTATGCCGCCCGCGCAACGTCGGAATGCCCTTCAACGACCCGAGCTTGACGGCCAGCCCTTCCCGGTTGCTGCACACCACCGTGTCGTCGAGCAAACTGTACCCGGGAGCGATGGATTTCTCCGCGCTGAAGGCGATCGCCGGTCCGGCGACGATCCGCCGTCTAAGCATCGCCAATCCGTATTCATCGTCGATGCCGACCGCTGCAATATCGGCGCCCTGCACGATGCGCTCTTTGATGGCGGCGTAATTCTCGATCGTTCCATGCCGGTCGATATGATCGGCTGTCACGTTGAGCATCACGCCGACCGTCGGCTCCAGCGTCGGCGTCAGGTCGATCTGAAACGACGACATTTCGATGACGTGAAACCGTCCAGGCTCCGGCGGATCGAGCGTCAGTATCGGTCGCCCGATATTGCCGCCCATCTGCACATCGAGCCCGGCATGCCGGAGAATGTGCGTGACAAGCGCCGTCGTCGTCGACTTGCCGTTGGTTCCGGTGATCGCGATGAAAGGTGCGCCCGGCGAATGCAAAGCCCGCTCGCGCGTGAAAATCTCGATATCGCCGATGATCTCGACGCCGTTCTCGCGCGCCTTTTTGACCGTCCAGTGCGGTTCGGGATGCGTCAGCGGCACGCCCGGTGCCAGCACGAGGGCAACAAACCCCGCCCAATCCGCGATGCTAAGGTCGGCAAGCGGAATATCCCTGGCAATCGCGGCCTCGCGGGCCGCAACGCCATCGTCCCAGGCAGCGACTATGGCGCCGCCATCACGTAGCGCCTCGGCAGCCGCGAGCCCCGATGCCCCGAGCCCGAACACTGCAACGGATTTGCCTTGAAAAGACGTGGCGCGAATCATTGGCCCGACTCTACCGCATGTCGCGTCGTTTGGCGTCCTAGAGCAATTCCAGCAAAAGTGTGCAACGGTTTTGCGTCCGGAATTGCGTCAAAACCAAAAGGCTGGAGCGTTTTCGCGATTCAAAGAAAAGCGGAAACGCTCTAGCGCAGCTTCAGCGTCGAAAGGCCGACGAGCGCCAGAATGACCGAAATGATCCAGAACCGGATGACAACCGTCGATTCCTTCCACCCCTTCTGTTCGTAATGATGGTGCAGCGGCGCCATCTTGAACACGCGTTTCCCCGTCCATCTGAACGACAAAACCTGAATGATGACGGACAGCGTCTCGAGCACGAATAGGCCGCCGACGACCGCCAGCACGATCTCGTGCTTGATCGCAACCGCGATCGCGCCAAGCGTGCCGCCAAGCGCCAGCGAACCGGTGTCACCCATGAAGATCATGGCGGGCGGCGCATTGAACCACAGGAAGCCGAGACCGGCGCCGATCAGCGCCCCGCAAATGACCGAGAGTTCGCCCGTACCCGGCACGTGATGAATTTGCAGATAGCCCGCGAACTTCGCGTTACCGGAAAGATAGGCGATCACGCCAAACGTCGCTGCCGCGATCATCACGGGAACGATAGCCAAACCGTCGAGGCCGTCCGTGAGGTTGACGGCATTTCCCGCGCCGGCAATCACAAGCACGGCCATCAACACGAAGAACGGCCCGAGGTTGACCACGAAGTCTTTGAAGAACGGGAATGTGAGATCGGTGCTGAGCCCTTTCGGGCTGAGCATCATAAGCGCGAACCCGGCGATCGCCGCAACGAGGATTTCGAGCAAAAATCGGATTCGGCCGGAGAAACCCGCCGTCGTGCGCTTTGTCACCTTGAGAAAGTCGTCATAAAAACCGATGGCGCCATAAGACAGCGCCACGCCCAGCACGACCCAGATATAGCCGTTGGAAAGTTGAGCCCACAGCAGCGTAGACACCGTGACGCCCGCGAGGATCATCAGACCACCCATCGTCGGCGTGCCGCGCTTCAAGAGATGCGACTGCGGCCCATCCGTCCTGATGGGCTGACCCTTGCCTTGCTTAAGGCGAAGAAGATCGATGATCGCCGGCCCAAACATCAGCACGAACAGAAGCGCGGTGAAGATCGCACCGCCGGTCCGGAAGGTGATGTATCGAAAAACGTTCAGCGCACTGATCTGGTCGCTGAAATTGACGAGCTCGTAGAGCATGCGGTGAAAACTTCCTTCCCCCTTATGATCCACGCCGCCTAGGCAGCGGGCTCGTCGTTTCCAAATTGCGTCTTGAGCGCCGCGACCACGGAACCGAGGCGCGTTCCATTGGATGCCTTGACCATCACGACATCCCCCGCACGTAGATTTTCGGCAAGTGCGGTTCCGATTGTCGCAGACGACAAAGCGTAACCGCCTTTCTTGGCCGCGGGTAGGGCGTCGTAAAGACCTTTCATATGCGGTCCGCAGGCAAAAACCAGATCGACGTCCGCCTCGTCAACCGCGCCTTTTAGGCCCGTATGAAGTGCCGGCGCCTCACTGCCAAGCTCCAGCATGTCGCCGAGGACGGCAATACGTCGCGAATATTTGGCCCTTGGCACTGCGGCAAGCGTTGCCAGAGCGGCCCGCATCGAGGCCGGATTTGCGTTGTAGCTCTCATCGATTAGCAGCGCTTTCCCGTCGCCGATATGGAGCGTGCTGCGCGCCCCGCGTCCGCTTGGAGGAGCTAGATTGGTAAGAGCTTCGAGGCCCTTCCGGACGTCGGCACCGATGGCATAAAGCGCCGCGGCCACAGCCAGCGCATTTTCGGCAATGTGCCGTCCGGGAATTGCAAGATGAACAGGAAAGCTGCCGCCGCCGTTAATCGAGACGGTCATGTCGCTGCCGCTATCCGATGCCGTGAAATGCGCTCCCTGCACGTCGGCGCGGGCATCAAACCCGAAAGTCATCGGCTTAGCTCCGAGGCTCGAAGCGATTGCCTTGAGGCGGCCCGCATGCGGGTTGTCGAATTTGATGATCGCCGCGCTACCCGGCGCCAGCCCCTCGAAGATCTCGCCTTTGGCGTCCGCAATAGCCTCGACCGAGGGAAAATGCTCGAGGTGCACAGGTTCGACCGTCGTGATGATTGCGGCGTCGGGCCTGACCATCTTCGTCAGCGGTCGGATCTCGCCCGCGTGATTCATCCCGATCTCGAACACGCCGAATTTCGTCTCGCGCGGCATCCGCGCCAGCGTCAGCGGAACGCCCCAGTGATTGTTATAGGATTTTTCCGATGCGTGCGTTGCACCGAGCAGTGACAGGCACGCCCGCAGCATTTCCTTGGTGCCGGTCTTGCCCGCGCTCCCCGTCACGCCGACAATGCGCGCTTCGCCAGCAAGTCGCTTGCGCGCCGCCACACCCAGAGCTTCAAGACCCGAGAGCGTATCCGCCACGCGGAACAACGCGCCGTCTCCTGGCTGACGCACATAGGCTTCGCTCACCAGCGCCGCTGCGGCGCCCGCCTTGAACGCCGCCGAAACGAAATCATGTCCATCGCGCTGGTCCTTCAGCGCCACGAAAAGATCGCCCGGCTGCAACGAACGCGTATCGATGGAGACGCCGGTAATGGCTTCGCCCGACCCGCCTTCGGCATCAGCCGAGAGCGCGGCGCTCAATTCGGAAGAGGACCAGAGTGGATGCATCAGATCGTCAACTCGCGAGCGCCCGCCGGATTTCATCGTGATCGGAAAACGGCACGATGCGATCGCCGATGATCTGGCCGGTTTCGTGGCCCTTTCCGGCCACAAGCACGACATCCCCGGGAGACATCATTTTCACCGCCGTCGCAATAGCCTCTCCGCGATCCCCGATTTCGCGCGCGCCGGTCGCGCCGGCAAGAATTTCCTTGCGAATTTGCGCCGGGACCTCGCTGCGCGGATTATCGTCGGTCACGATCGTGATGTCGGCGCGATCGACGGAAATCCGCCCCATAATCGGCCGCTTACCCTTGTCGCGATCGCCGCCGCATCCGAATACCGAAATCAGCCGCCCCGTCGCGAAGGGTCGGCACGCGTCGAGTGCCGCCGCCAGCGCCTCGGGTTTATGCGCATAATCGACGATCGCCAGACCGCCGTTCCGCTCACCTATGATTTCAAGCCGTCCCGGCACACCCTTGAGGCCGCTGAGCGTCGCGAGTACCGCGCCCGTCTCTTCGCCGACCGCAATCGCGAGCCCTGCCGCGACGAGCGCATTCTCAACCTGATAAGCGCCGACGAGCGGCAGATCGACCGCGTACGTTTTGCCGCCCGCCTCGATGCCGATGTTTTGGCGGAAGCCCTCGCGCGTCAGCGATGTGCGCTTCAGCGTCTCACCCAGCGCCCCGACCGTCAGCACACGGAGCCCGCGCGCCTTGGCTGCGGCGAGAACATCCATCGCGTAAGCTCCGTCGGCGTTGATCACCGCCGGCTGACCGGGCTTCAGAAGCTCCGTGAAAAGCCGGAGCTTCGCATCGAGATACGCTTCGACCGTCGGATGATAGTCCATGTGATCGCGGCCGAGGTTCGTGAACGCCGCGGCCGCCAGCTCCACGCCGTCGAGCCGGTGCTGATCGAGCCCATGCGAAGACGCTTCGAACGCGAGATGTGTCACGCCTTCATCCGCCAATGCCGCGAGCGTCGCATGCAGCGTGACAGGATCGGGCGTCGTCAGTGAACCGTAGACCGCGCCACCCGGCTTCACGATGCCGACCGTCCCGATCGACGCTGCGCTATGGCCGAGAGCCGAAAAGATCTGCCGCGTGAAGTCCGCAACCGACGTCTTGCCACTCGTCCCCGTAACGGCGACGGCGCACGCGGGCTGTCTCCCTGCCAGTTTCGCCGCGATTTTCGCCAATGCCGCGCGCGGATTGTCGATTTCGATCAGTGCGACGCCCGGCGGAACCGTCACGCCTTTGTTCCGGCCGACGATGACCGCCGCAGCACCCCGCGCGACAGCGTCGGAAACGAACGACGCGCCGTCGACCTTGGTGCCGGGAAGCCCGGCGAAAATCGCGCCCGGCCCGACGGCTGCGCTCGCGGCGGTGATGCCCGTTACCTGGACATCCGCCGCGCCCGGCGGCAATTCGATACCGGCTGGAAGCACATCGCTAAGCCGCATGGCCCCGCTTATCGCCCTCTATTCGTCTGCCCTTACATTTGGCTCGGAGCTTGATACGGGCCCCCATCGAGGCCGTCAAATGCGGCCGAAAGTGGCTTCATCGATATGTCATTGACGCGCTGTAGCGAACTCCGGCGCAACGCCGAGCTGGGCTGCGACGCGCGCGATCAGCTCTCCGGTCACAGGTGCGGCGTTCGTACCACCCGTCCGGTGTCCCTTGGTGTCCGGGATGCCCTTCGGCTCGAACAGCACGATGAACGTCAGATACTGCGGATCGTCCGTCGGAAACGCGGCGAGAAACGAGGATATGACGGCATTGGACGTATATCCGCCCTTGCTCGCGATATCGGCAGTGCCGGTCTTCCCTCCGACCCGGTAACCCAGCACGTCGGCCTTCCCGCCCGTGCCGTCCTTATCGACGACGTTGGCGCGCATCAGCTCAGCCAGTTCGCGCGATGTCGCAGCGCTGATCACTGGTTTGCCATCGGCGGTCCCAGCGTCGAATTTTCTCAAGAACGTCGGATGCACGGTCTTGCCGCCATTGAAGAGCGTCGCAGCGGCAGCCGCGAACTGCAGCGGCGCAACCGCAATGCCGTGCCCGAACGAAGCGGTGATCGTCGTCGCCCGGTTCCAGCGCGAAGGAACCTGCGGCGTCGCGATCGCACCCGCCTCGGTCTGCATCGGCTCGAGGATGCCCGCCTTCTTCAGAAAGGCCTGCAGCCTCTCCGGCCCCGCCTCCAACGCCAGCATGCCGGCGCCGACGTTCGACGAATGCGTGAAAACTTCCGTGACGGTCAGCGGTTTGCGGGATGGGTGCATGTCCGTGACAGTGAACCGCCCGGCTTCCAGAGGCTGCCTAACATCGAGTACCGTATCGGGCTTTGCCAATCCCTCGTCAAAGGCCATCGCAAGAGTGAGCGTCTTGAACACCGAGCCAAGCTCGTAGGTCCCGCCCGTCATGCGATCGATGTGCTTGTCGTCGAGCGCCTGCGTCGGCCAGCTCGGATCGACCTGCGGCAGCGATGCACTCGCGAGAATTTCGCCCGTCTTGATGTTGAGAATTGCGCCCGCCGCGCCTTCCGGCTGATAGCGCCGCATCGCGTCGTCGAGTTCATCTTCGAGCGCGTGTTGAACGCCGAGATCGAGCGAGAGGCGCACCGGCGGTCGATTGGAAAGCACCGCCGAATGCACCGGATCGACGCCGACTTTGTCATCGATATATTTCTCGATTCCGGCGACGCCGCGGTTGTCGACATCGACGTAGCCGAGCGAGTGTCCGGCCATCTTGCCGCCGGGATAAGCACGCTTCAGCTCATAACGGAACGAAACGCCCGGCAAACCGAGATCGTGCACTTTCTGTGCAATGGCAGGCGACACGCCACGGCGCACCCAGACGAACCGGCGCGACCGGTCCGACAGCGCGCGCATCAGTTCGGATGCATTGAGATCGGGCAGCACGGTCGAAAGCTTTTCCACGACCTCGTCGCGATCGAGAACGACGCCCGGATCAGCGAAGATCGAGGGAGCCTCGAGATCCGTCGCGAGCAAACGCCCGTTGCGATCGACGATGTCGGGACGGCTGAAGCTCGTCGCCGCAACCGGCTCCGAAATCGCCAGCGCGATATCCGAATGCCGTCCGGCCGCCAGCACGAGCAGCTGCACGCCAACGACAGCGAATGCCGAAAATAATACGCCGTAGACGGCCGCCTCCGCGCGTCGCCGCGTCTGGCCGAGCCCGGACGCCGCATGCGTTCCCGCACCACGGATCATCTGCGCGCTCGCGCCCCCGATCAGAAAGTCTGCGCGATCACCGGCCATTGGCGCTGCCCTGGCGCTCACTGAGTTCGGAAACTTCCCGTCCATGCTGGAATTGCTCGGCCCGCGGCGGTCCAAGCCCGAGCCGCCGTGCCAGCTCATCGATTCTATCGGGACGCGCCAGCGTGCTGCGCTCGGCCTTCAAAACCGCGATATCGCTGCGGGCACGATCTGCCTGTCGCTCCTTCGCCTGAAGCTCGGCCTCAAGGCGGCGCGTGTCGTAGTTCAATGCATAAAGGAGCAGCGCACTGGAGACTGCAAAAAAGAAGGCGGCAACATTCAAGAGACGCATTTTGATACAATTCCCGTTCAGCTTGTCTCCAAGCTCAGCATTATCGGTGTCGAGGAACCCCCAATGCGTCCAGATCCAAGGGCCAAACCGCCGCGTCCGTGCGGGTTGCGGCCCGCAAACGTGCAGACCGTGAACGAGGGTTCACATCCAATTCACCTTTAGAAGGTGTTAACGGGCGGGAGTTAACAATTCGGAAACTTGGCTCGCGGGATTTTATCGATTCCGGTGGCAGATGCCGGGAAGCACCAGCCGTGCGCCCGCTTCGCTCGGTAAGAAACTTCTTCACGATCCGGTCTTCGAGGCTGTGAAAGCTGACGACGACCAGCCGTCCACCGGGCTTCAAGATCCGCTCCGCCGCCGCAAGCGCGTTCGCGAGTTCGCCAAGCTCGTCATTGACGAAAATCCGGAGCGCTTGAAACGTCCGCGTCGCCGGATGCCGCCCGTCGATCTTCCGCCCGTGGAAAACGCGCGAGACCGTATCGGCGAGTTCGAGCGTCCGCGAGTACTTCGCCTCATCCCGCCGCTTGACGATGGCGCGAGCGATCGCGCGCGAGCGGTGCTCTTCGCCGAACGTGTAAATGACGTCGGCGATCTCTTCTTCTTCCGCCGTATTGAGAAAATCCGCTGCACTCATACCGGAAACCGACATCCGCATGTCGAGTGGCCCATCGGATTGGAATGAAAACCCGCGCTCGGCATCGTCGAGCTGCATTGACGAGACGCCGATATCGAGCACGACGCCATCAGCCTGCCCGGCCGGAAGATTTTCGCGAACCGCCTCTTCCATCTGGCTGAACGGCAATTGGATGAGCGCCAGCCGACCGCCGGCGTCTTCGAGCACTGCCGTAGCGTTGGCGATTGCGGTCGGGTCGCGGTCGAGAGCGAGCACGTTGCAGTTGGCGGCCCCGAGAATGGCGCGCGTATAACCGCCCGCGCCGAAGGTGCCGTCGATATAGGTTTCACCGTCCTTCGGTGCGAGCGTCTCGAGAACTTCCGAGACGAGCACGGGAATGTGGCGCGAAGGCTTTTCAGCCGGCCCCTGCGAGGCTCCCTCTGCCCCGCCACCGCGCGTCATTCCCGTGCCCCCTCGTCGCCGCCGTCAGTTGACGGGCGGCTCCCCGCTGCAAAAAGTTTCCGCGTTACCTGAACTTTGCTCCGCGCCTCGGCGCGGCGGGCTTCGAAGAGTTTGGGCTCCCACATCTGGAATTTTTCACCAAGTCCAACAAACGAGACGGCGGCGTCCAGGTTGGCGTGGGCACGAAGGTTTTCAGGAAGGACGATGCGGCCGTCGCCATCGATCGAGAGAACCTGGACGTCACCGTAGAGTGCGACAGACAGTTCATCGCGCTCATCCGAATAGTCCGGCAAGCCCGCGAGAAGCCCGTCGATTTTCTTTGCAAGTCTTTCGCCGCCTGCATCGAGTGCTTGAGCATCGAGCGAGGGGTAGCAGTAGAGACCACCGGCGATGCCGCCGGCATACCCGTCGCGCTCGAGGACAGCGCGGAACGAGGCTGGAATGGAAACCCTGCCTTTGGCGTCGATCTTGTTTGTGAATGTCGAGACAAAGCGGTCCATCCCTCAGCTAACGGTTTTCGTCCTCCACTCAGCTACTGGCTACGCTTTGTCTTGTCGGTCGCCGGCTCCCCGCAGCGGAAGAGCCGAACCAAAATTGAGACCCTTCGTTTCGGACGGCAGGAGCGCGGGAAGCGTCCGTGTCACCGAAATAATCAAGTAAGGGGCCGTGGCGGTCGCTCGAATTTGGGCCCTCTACCAAATCGGCGCCCGGCCACGGTGTCCTGCCCGGTGCGGACGGGCCTTTATGGGATCGCATGGGATTTGATGGTCGTCAACGGAATATTAAGGATATTTCGTGGTGCGAAGCGGAATTGCATCATCTGTCCACAGCAACCGAACTTTCAGGCATCAGATAACGGATGAACATAAAGAAATAATATTTTGAAAATTATAGATTTTTATAAATCGAATGAACGGTAACGCAGTCCTGACTTGAAGCTTTCGGGGAAGAGCGCATCCTTTGCGCAGAAGGCGAGGCGGGGCGCTCCGATTGTCCGGTGCCAAAGGCCATCGATCACTTTGGCGCCACAACATCAGCAGGTGCCGATATGGCAAACACCGTTTCTCGATCCCCAACCGCACGACCCCACGCATACCCGGGCCGCGATTTCAGATGGCCCGCGTCCGTTATCTGGCGCGACACCGACCCTGCAGTCCGCAGGATTACGACAGCCGACGTCTGGAAATCGCTTGCCGAAGGCTACGATGACTTCCTCGCGATGCCGACCCACCTTGTTTTCGCGGGCCTCATCTATCCGGTCATCGGCATCATTCTTGCGCGCATCCTGTTCGGCTACGGATTGCTTTCCCTCGTCTATCCGATGGTCGCGGGCTTTGCGTTGCTGGGTCCGTTCTTTGCGGTCGGACTTTACGAGTTGAGCAGACGGCGCGAAGAAGGCCTCGACACCTCCGCGATCCGCGCATTCTCCGTCATCCACCGCCCTGGGATGGGCGGAATATTCGTGCTCGGCCTCGTGCTGGCGGCGATCTTCGTCGCCTGGCTCTACGCCGCGAACCTGATGTACACGCAGATCATGGGTGGCGAACCCGCATCCGTTTCGGACTTCATCCATGACGTCTTCAGGACCGGAAAAGGCACGGAACTCGCCATCGCCGGCAACTTGCTCGGCTTCATGTTTGCACTCTTCGTGCTCGTGACGAGCGTCGTGTCCTTCCCGATGCTCGTCGATCGCCATGTCAGCATCGGCACCGCCGTCCGAACATCCGTCCGCGCCTCGATTGAAAATCCGGGACCAATTGCCCTCTGGGGTTTGATCGTCGCCGCCGGACTATTGCTCGGCGCAATACCGCTGCTCGTCGGACTGGCGATCACCCTGCCGATCCTCGGCCACGCCACATGGCATCTCTACCGGAAGCTCGTCGAGCCTCCGGAACAAGCGGCGCCGATCCGAGACAGCGACGATACCGGCTGACCGTCACACGTTGAGCGCTAGTGCGCGCTCACGAAGTCGGAAAGCGCCGGCACAAGATTTTTAGCGAGAGGCAATCGCGGATTGCGGTACGTCGCAAAGTTTGCGGCCCGATCCGCGGGTGCCTCTCTCAACGCATGGTTCATGCCGTCGATCATGACGAGCTTGGCGTCGGGTTGGGCTGAGGCCAGGAGGCTGGCGTTCTCGACCGTAACCTGGAGATCGGTCGTCCCCTGCACGATCAGAACCGGATGCTTGACGCGCGAAAGCTCTGCCGCCGGATCGAGAGGCAGCCATGACATCAGGTAGGGCTGCACGCTCTGACGATAGAGGCTCATCAGTTCCGGCCGAATGTTCACGACCCGAATTCCCTGCTCGAGGCTTTTGGAAATTCTCTTCGATTCATCTTGCAGTTCGCTCGGAGCCCCGGCGGCGGAAAGCTGTCTCACAAGAACGCGTCCCGCAGACTCGCCGGCACCAGCGATCAGCATAAGACCGGCGACGTCCGCCTTTTGCGCGGCCATCGTCGCGATCAAAGCGCCTTCGCTGTGCCCGAGTAGGAAGATCCGGCCGGTGTCGCGCCTCGCGTGAAGAACGTTCAGCCATTCAACGGCGTCCACGACGTAGGTATCGAAGCGCAGATCTTCCTCGCGCAGTCCCGCGACGCGGCTCTGGCCAACGCCCCGCTTGTCGACGCGCAGCGAACCGATGCCGAGATTGGCAAGATCGTGCGCGAGATGCTTCAAGCTATCGTTGCGCGCGTCCGCCAGATTGCCGTCCCGGTCGACGGGACCCGAGCCCGCCAGGATCAGAACGGTAGCGTTTGAATGAGATTTGGATTTCGAACCGTCAGCGGTGATGAGCGTGCCGTGAAGCGCCCCCGTGCTGATCTCCCGTTCCGTCCATGCCATCGCTGGTACACATGTCAAAAACCAAGCAGCAACGAAGCTGAGCAACCGTATCAATTCGCACCCTCGCGAGTTGAGACGACCCGCCCTGTCCTTCAAGGCGAGTGAAAAGAAAATACCAGCTGGCCTATAAGCCGGGTTCTGTCTGGAGTTGGCCAAAGCTTCCTCCGCGACGACCATTCATCTGGGACGCCTGTCGCCAGACGCCTCGTGCAATCAACCCGGGTGGGTAGCGTGAGGACGCGCCTTGCGTCTGCGGTTTCCCGCTCCGCGCGCCCACCCCTATTTGATCTTGCTCCCGGTGGGGTTTGCCCTGCCGCTGCTGTTACCAGCAGCGCGGTGCGCTCTTACCGCACCTTTTCACCCTTACCGCCGGATTTTGCCCGAAGGCAGTCCGGCTTGGCGGTATGTTTTCTGTGGCACTTTCCCTAGGGTCGCCCCCGGCGGCCGTTAGCCGCCACCGTATTCCTCATGGAGCCCGGACTTTCCTCTGCCGGATGTCAGCTCGCGAGCCTTTAGAGCGCGTTTCGCCACAACGAAAACCGGCAGCGGCCGTCCAGCCAGCTGGTACAATGAGATAAGCGATGTCCACGACCAAACGTCAAGACCAGACTGCCTTCTCCCATCGGGAGAAGGTGCCCCGAAGGGGCGGATGAGGGGACTTTATCGTCCATTATCCAAGTCCCTCACCTGGCCTCCTCGCCGAAGGCGAGCCTCCGGCGCGACGGGCATCCTCTCCCGTTCCGGGAGAGGAAAAAAGGCTCCGTCACCTTCGGCCGAGTGAGCAAAGAGAATGAAGGCCGGAGATGACGGAGGTTTCCGGCCCGCTCACGCCGCCGATCTGCAAGTGGCCAGAAGCCCGGCCATCGGACCACCCGTCTCGAGCAGGCTCTTAAGGTTCGACAAAATCATCGGCCATCCGCCTGACACATCCTCAATAAGCTTCGACTCAGGCCTGTCGATCTCGTGCAGCACGGTGAGCTTCACGCCGCTCGGAACCTCTTCGATCTCCATCGAGCATCGAGAGAAGCCCTCGGCTCTGATTTCCGCGCTGCGTTCACCCCGCCAGCGAAAGACGAGACGCTTTTCCGGCTCGAAGTCGAGGACTTCGCCGTCGTGAGCGATGCTGCCGTCCGGCAAGACCATCTTCCACGCCCCCCCGATTTTCCAATCGCTCTCGAGCGTGACGCCGAACCAATATTGCTTCGTGAATTCCGGCTTGAGGAGTGCCTCCCACAGCTTCTCCGGGGTCGTGCGAATGTAGGTGACGTAAACAAAACGATCGTTTGCCATGGTGTTTCCTTCGAGGTTCTCTACGCCGCCGATTTGCATCCGCCCTTCGTCATCGCCAGCGGCTCGTTCGTCTCAAGAAGCGTCTTGAGGTTCGACAGGATCCTCGGCCAGCCGCCACCGACCGCCTCGATGACCTTCGACTTCGATTTGTCGATCTCATGGATGACCGTGAGCTTCGTCGCGCCCTCTACCGGCTCGATCTCCATCGTGCACCGGGAAAATCCTTCGGCGTTGAGTTCGGGCATCCACTCGTTCAACCACTTCAAGACGATCCGCCTCGGCTTCTCGACCTCCAGCACTTCTCCGCTGTCGGTGACGCGCCCGTCGGGAAAGACCATTTTCCAGGCCGAGCCCTTTTTCCAATCGCTCTCGAGCGTCACGCCGAACCAATATTGCTTCGTGAATTCCGGTGTCAGCAGCGCCTCCCAGAGCTTTTCGGGAGTTGTGCGGATGTACGTCACGTAGACGAACTTATCGTTTGCCATCGGACTTTCCTTCCAGGTTCTTCTTGAGTTCGTCGAGCGCTCTGAGACGCCCATGCTCAAATTTTCGGACCCACCGGTCGGCAATTTCGAAGATTGGCAGGGGATTTAGGAAGTGGAGCTTCTCCCTGCCGTCTTTACGTGTCGCAACGAGATTTGCGTCCTCAAGGATCGCGAGATGCTTGGTGACGGCCTGTCGCGACATGTCATGTCCTTCGCAAAGCTCGCCCAGCGTCTGGCCATTGCGCTGATGCAAGCTATCGAGCAACTGACGCCGCACCGGATCCGCAAGCGCTTTGAAAACGTCGTCCATGCTCATGAACCTAATATGCAACCATTTGGTTGCCTGTCAAGCCGCAAAAGAAACCCTTCGATGAATTTTGCCATCGAAGGGAGATCCCCCATCAAGTGGATTGGTGAAAGCTAAGCCCCCATCGCTATTCGCTGATTATGCGAGCGATCGTGAATGGCGCGCTCGAGACGATTGCCCGCGGCCTTCGCCGTCAGGATCTGATTGACGCGCTCGGCAATCTGCACGGCGGCTTCGCTCGGCGGCAACCCGCCCGAATAGATGTTCGAGATCACCGTGTATTCGTAGCGGATGTCCGGATTGCCGCTGAACTTCACCGCATCCTGTCTCGCGTCGTCGTCGAGACGATAGGCGATGTAAGCCGACATGCTGCGGGACGCCAGAGCATCGCCGCCCGGCCGTTCACCGATGAGATTGATGACGAGCTTCGGCTGCAACGCGTCGCCCAGCGCTTCGGCCAGCTTCACGCGGCCGTACGGCGCAAGGATCGGTTTTCCTGCCGAAATCCGCTGCTCCTTGAGCCCGTCGAGGAGCGCCGGAAGCAGATCCGGAATGTTGTGATGCACCGCTTCCGCGGAGAGGCCATCCGAAACGATGATCTGCACGTCGACGCGCTCCGGCGAAAGCTCCGCAACCATGTCATCCGACGGCTTCGCACCGCGGTCAGGATGGCTGAGATGCGCTTCCTTACTCTCGGCCGATGTCTTCACGCGGCGGAAATCGATGCCCGCCAGCCGCTCCGGCGTCACCTCGGCGTAAATCGCTTCGCGCGCTGCCGCGAGATTCGCCTTGATCGCGCGAGATACCTGTTCGGTCGGTCGCGGCCCCGCACTTTCGAAGCCGTAAGCTGCCGGCAAATTCTTGCGCAGCCGTTCGAATTCCTCATCCGAGCAGAAAATCTTCGGATTGCCCCAGTTCGGACCGCGCTCGACTTCGCCATCCTCATCGCGAACGAAAATCCCGCGCCCGATCGCCCATTCGAGGAATTCCGGCGCCGGCGTCAGCCCATGCACCTCCCGCATCGTCTGATCGTCGTGGCCGCACGTGTCGAAATACGCAAGCATCCGGTCGATCGAGAGATAGACGTCCATGAAATAGTTGGCGCCCGCCGCCGTCAGCAATTCGGCAGCGATCTGCTGGCCTTCCATCGTGATTTCGGAATGGAGCGTATAGCAGGGGGCCATCCCCATCGGCAGGCCAAGCAGCTTGCCCATGAAATGGTCTTGCAAATTCGAGACGATCATCTCGAAATTGGATCGATGCGTCTCCGGCCCGATGAAGCCGGTGACGTTGTTGACCATGAACGGATCGTAGCGCCGGGCGAGCCCATAGCAGAGCGCCTCCGTCGTCGTCATGTCGATGCCGTTGTGCTTGCCATAGGTCAGCTCGCTGCCCTGGCCGGTCTCGAAATACATGAATTGCGCCGCTTCGCTCGCCAGCGGTCCGTGCTTCGCCATCGTCGTATAGGCTTGGTCGAGCACGTCGGCCGTCACGTCGAACTCTTCGATCAGCGTCCGGTCCGTGCCCGCGAGTGACTGGAACATGATCTCGACCGGCGCACCGCTCTCGAGACAGGCGAGCTGCGTCTTTACGTGCGACAGCACGCAGATCTGCGTCGGCGCTCCCGTCTCGCGGCGAAGCTTGTCGAGATGCGTCAGCGTCTTCGAAATGTTTTCGACCGTATCGATCGCCGGATTGAGACCCAGCAGCGCGTCGCCCGAACCCATCGAAAGGCCTGTGTAGATCAGCGCCGACATCGCATCGAGATCGTCGGTCGGATGGTTGGGTTGCAGCCGCGATGACAGCGTTCCGGGTGCGCCGACGAGCGTGCGTGCCTTGCCCGAACGCTTCAGCTTCTTGGCGGCATAGACGAGTTCATGCACGTCCATCAGCTTGGCGATTGCTGCCGCCATCACGCCGGTCAGCGCTCCGCCAATGCGCTTGGCTTCGGAAGCCTTCGCTTTGAGCAGTAGATTTTTGATCTCGCCAAGAGTTTTGGGCGCGATCTCCGCAAAGGTATCGCGGTCAATGCCGTAATTAATCCGCATCACGGAATCGACGCGGCCTTGCTCGTCCGTCAAAGGGCGATCGTAGAGATGCTGCAGCGTCAAACGTGAGAGGATCGACCGTGCCGCCTCGCGCTCGACATCGTCCTTCGCCGCAAGACCGCAATTGCGATCCCCCGCCTTGTCGAAATCGGCGGCGCCGAGCAGCGCTTTCAAACCGAGAAAGCGGTACGGCCTGTCGAAAAGGGTGACTTCGTAGACTTCGTCAGGACGAGGTTCCGAAACCTCGATTTGCCGCCACGGCTGAAGATCGACCATGCGAACCGCCCTCGCTGCTCACGCGGCCGGTAGGGATCTGCCTGTCACCCAACAACAGGACTCGCGGCCGCCTGAACGCAACATTAGCGAAGTTCGTGGCGCGCAAGTCAAGTTCCTATTAAGCAAAATGCCCTTCGTGTGCGGCCAGACGCACTGGAAAGCCGCACGAACCGGACCAAGACGCAGGACTACTGACGAAGCTGACTGGCGCGGTGCGAGACTTCCGCCTGGCTGACTTCACCCTCTTGGACGAGCGCGTTGATGCAGCGGGATGAAAGCTTTTCGCCCGCTGCACGCATGCACTGGCGAACTTCCGGGCTATCGGAAGCAAACTGACTGCATAGCGCATAATAGTCACGCGAGCAGGCAAGCTTCACGCGAAGGCTGACGGCATTCGCCGTCGTTGCCCAAATCAATGGAACCGTCGTCGCGATTGAAAGCGCGATGACAAAAACACCCGAACGCGGACTGAACACACTGGCTGGCATCTGTGTCGCCATGTCGGCACTCCGGTATGGAAGTCGTTTTGAGAGGTTGGCAATATACTGTTTAACAACAGTTAATGACCATCCCATATCTGTCGAATGAGCGCAGCGATGTCAGCCTCGCGTCAGCGCCGGCCTCATCGAATACACGAGCGCGCTATCGCTGTGCGCGGTCGAGGTTGATCGCTTGTCCGAGACCTTTGGCCTCTGCGATGCCGATGGCGCCGACGAAATTCGCGCCGTCGAGATCAGCCCGCGTGAAGTCCGCGCCGGCGATGTCCGCGCCCGCGAAGTCGGCACGCGAGAGATCGGCATCTTTAAAGTTGACGCCCCGGAGATTGGCGCCCGCGAACTTCGCAAACCACAACACCGTGCGCTCCATGTTGGCGTCGGCCATCCGCGCTCCGGAAAAGTCGCAGTACTTGAGAACGTTTCGATAGGCAGTGGCAAGGGTTCCCTCACCCGGCCGCCCCTCGAACGGAAAGAAGTTCGCCCTCGACAGATCCGCTCCCCTGAAATCGGAGCCCGACAGTTCCGCCGACACATGCGCTTCCGTCAAATTCGCACCCGCAAAGCGTGGCGCATCGAGCGTGTTGCTGGACAAATCCGCATAGATCGTCGGACGCAGGATCGTCGCGCCGGTCAGATTGGCCCCCGAAAGATCGGCACGCATCAGCACCGAGCGATCGAGCCGGGTATGCGAAAGATCGGCACCCTTGAGATTGGCGCCCGTGAAGTCCGTGCCGTAGAAATCCGAGTGCGCGAGGTTCGCGCCTTTGAAGTTGAGCTCGGAAAGATCGAGATAGACGAGGTATTTGTTCGAGAAATCCGGCCGCACTCCGGGCTTCGCCTGAAACAGCAGGGTTGTGATGGTGCGGGCGTTCATCTCCGCCTTGGGCGCCACGGGCCCGAGAGGCTGATCCGCGAAGGCGGAAACCGCGCCAGCAAACAGGATGGTGAACGCCAGACCAGTCAACCTGCGGATCATGCTTGACCTTCCAAATGGCCGTTGCGCGTCGATCGTCACACGACCGATCATGCATGAGTCCGGATAGACCGGGGATATTATTTTCGCCGCGGGCTCACGCGAAATCGTCGCGTCAACGGAGCACCTGCTACGTTATTTCATTCGGGTTGAATCAGGACGCGGGCTTCCGGCAAGCCGCGAAGAGATCGAGTGAGGGATCGTAAACGCGGGTCGCCACACCCATGATCCCAAGGCTCGAATGAAAAAGATTGTCGTGTCCGACGCGGCTCCCGCTCCGGCCGAGAAGGCAGCCTTGCTCGATACCGCGCGACTCCTTCATCGCCGGCGAAAGCCAGACGACCATGGGCACATGGATCTGCGCTTCCGGCGCGATGGCGTAGGGCATCCCGTGAAGATACATGCCCTTCTCGCCAAGGCTCTCGCCATGATCGGACACATAGATCATGCCCGCATCGACGCCATGGCCCGCGGCGCCCTTCAACACGTCGATGAGCCGAGCCAGGACATGATCCGTATAGAGGATCGTATTGTCATAGGCGTTGACGATGCCCTCCAGATCGCACCGGCTGAACTGCGCATCCTTGCACGCCGGTCGGAACGTCTCGAACTTTTCCGGATAGCGCTTCCAGTACGCGGGACCGTGACTGCCCATCATATGAAGCACAATTACGGTATCCCGATCGAGCTTGGCGATGCGCTCTTCGAGACCATCGACGAGAATATCGTCGAAGTTCACGGTGCTCGCATAGAACGTCGGAACGTTATGCCCCGTCAGCGTCTCCGTCGCGATACGGGCGCACACGCCCTTGCAGCCCGCTTGATTTTCGCGCCACACAACATCGATGCCGGCGCGCTTCAGGATATCGAGGAGATTTTCGCGCCCATCCGCTTTCGCGTTCGTGAAAAGATCATGACCGAACCCCGAGAACATGCACGGCACCGACTGCGCCGTATCGGTGCCGCACGAGTAAGCTTGCCCATAATTGATGAGATCGCCGATCGACGCGAGCCCTGGGTTCGTCGGCCTTTGATAGCCGTTGAGCGAAAAATGGTCCGCGCGTGCGGTTTCACCGACCACGATGACGAACAGCGATTTGCGCCCGCCGCTGAAAGCGTTGCGCCGCGCATCCTCGCCATAGGGAGCAACGGACTTCGGCCGCATGCGCGCCATTTGCCGCCCATAGGCCGAGAGCGCCGAAACGATATTCACCGGCGTCAACGTCATTTTGAGTTTGCGGTGATCGCGCGCCAGCGAAAGGAAATCTCCCCAAGCCGGCACCAGCACGACAACGAGGATCACAAACGACAGAGCAGCCGCCTTGAGCTTGCCTAAAGCCTCGCTGCGAAACGATTGCTTCGTCCACGGCGTGAGCCAGAATAGGACCGCCGGAACCAGTCCGAGAAACACGACATACGCGACAAGCTTCAGCGTGATCAGATCGCCGGCTTCGCCAGTATCCGTCTCGAACACGTTGCGAACCATGTGTGCATCGATGACGATGCCGTATTCGTTCATGAAGTACGCGGCCGCTGCCATCGCCGGCAGGAACAGCAGCACGACAATGCGCAAGAGCGGCTTTACCGATAGCGCCAGCAGAACGAGATAGGCGACGATAACGATCGACACCACCGCCGAGCCGACGTGCAACCAATCGCTGAATCGGGATGGCTCAACGACCTCGAGAAATTTCCGCCAGAAGGGCTGATTGAGAACCAGCGCCGCATAGATCGCAACAATAAGCGCCAAAAATTCGGGGCGCCGCGGTTTGAACACGGTTGGTCCTGCTTCGGAATGGCTTGGGCTTGCCCGGCCGTTGGTGAACGTGCCGGACATGGGCCGGCTCGATCTGCATCAACAGCACCGGCCAAGCCTCGTCAAGCAGCGGCGCGCTTCCGTGACGCCTCGACCAACCGCTCGAGCGTAACTTCCGTCGACCGGTCGAGCCGGCCGTCAATCCGGCGGGGGCGAAAATGCAACTGGAAGGACTTCAGAACTTTTTCCGTCCCCGGATCGAGTGTACCCGTGGCGTTCACATCATAACCATATGAAGCAAGATGCTCCTGGGCCCGAAGAACGCGCGGACCCGAAGCCCCGGACCCTAGTCCAGGATCGTCCTCTCTGACCGGAGATGGCCGCACCCAGAGCCCAAGCCCTTCCTTCGCAAGAAGCAGCCAATTGAACTTTTCGCCGGGATCGATCTTTCGCCCCGGTGCCACATCGGAATGCGCAAGAACGTTATCCGCTGCGATGTGGTGACGCCGCACGATGTCTTTTGAAAGCGCGATGACGGCCGCCATCTGATCGGGTGGAAAATCCGGATAGCCGTGCTCGTGCCCAGGATTATGAATTTCGATACCGATCGAGTGCGAGTTGATGTCCGTCTCGCCGCGCCAATACGAGACGCCCGCATGCCATGCACGCTGCTCCTCCGGCACGAGCTGCGTAATGCGCCCGGCTTCGTCGACGACGTAATGGCAGGACACGCCGCTTTCGGAACGCCCGAGCCAATCGATCGCCTTCGCGGCCGAGCTCATGCCCGTGTAATGCAGAATGAGCAGCGACGGCTTCACGCCGCCGCGCCTTGCCTCACGATTGTCTGCGGGATGCACGTGATGGGAAAGCGGCGTGTCGGCTTTGAAGGTCACGTCGGCTCCAGAGCTCGTTCAACGCGCTGGCCGCGCTCTTCCAATATCGCCTCGTATGCCGCGGTGATGGCCGCAAGCCGGCGTTCCGCGCCCGCCAGGAATTCAGGCGGCACGCCCTTCGAGACCAGCGCATCCGGATGATGGCCCTTGACCAGCTCACGGTAGCGCGCCTTGATTTCCTTGTCGGATGCCGTCGGCGAAATGTGCAAGACTTCGTAGGGACTGTCGGCATCGACGACGAAGCTGCGCCGGACGCACCGGAATTCGCCCTTCGTCAATCCGAAGATCTCGGCAACGTGCGCAAGATAGCGATCCTCGTCGGGATGCAGAATGCCGTCGGCGCTCGCGACGTGAAACAGGCATTCGAGCACGGACAGCTTCAGCTCCGGCTGCCCTTCGAGAATGCGAGCGATCTGCGCCGCATAGGTTTCGTATCCGGCAACGTCCTGGCTCGCCAGCTCATAGAGCTTCCGGACGTGCGCGCATTCGCTATCGGGAACCTTGAATTGGCGCTTGAAAGCTTCGGCTTCGATCGGCAACGAAACGCCGTCGGCTTTGCTCATCTTGGCGGCGAGCGCGACCACGGCAATCGTGAAGGCGACACGCGACTGGGCTGGCGTATGTCCGCCTTCCAAGCCGAACGCCTCTTTGACGTGATCCAGCGCGGAGCGCAGTCCTCCGCTATACGCCGCAACGGCGTTCTTCAGAAATTGCCAGGGCATCTAAGGTCCGTGGGTTCTTACGCGTCAAACTTGCCAGCCCGCCGCGGCTGTCACGGGAAACCATAAACGACGCGCGACAGGAACACCCCTAAAATAACGGCAACATAGGCGAAAAACGGGAATTCCAGCTATGCAGCCGCCCGGAAAACCTAGCGGTCAGACTTAGGAAACGGAGGAGCCGCCGTTTTTCCGGCTCTGCAGAAAAGCCTGAAATGCCGAAGCATCCGCGGCGCGGCGCAGCTTCTCGAGATACGATCTGAACTCCTCGGCCTCGTTCTCGAGACGGGCTATCGTCGCGCGCCGGTAATCCTCGAACGCCGAGTTCTCCGGAGTGCGATCGGCCGAGCCGCAAGCGCCTGCCATCGCGCAACGCCGCCGTGCGAACGGCCGAAGCAAAATCACAGCGACCATGATGAGTAGCGCCATTCCCACAAAATGCAGAATGACGAACGGCAGGTGCAGAAGGTGATGAAACATCGGAATAGCTCCGTCGGCTTGAGAAGATAAAAAATTGGGGCCGCCCGTCAGGCAGCCCCGTTGAATTCTTCTTGGATCAGGCCGTCGCGCCCTCATTCGGTGCCGGACGCTCACGGCGCTCCGACATGAACTGATCGAACTCGGACTTGTCCTTCGCCTGCCGCAAGCGCTCGAGGAATGCGCGGAATTCTCGCTCCTCCTCCTCGAGCCGTTTCAGCGTCGCCTCGCGATAATCGTCGAATGCCTTGTTGCCGCTCGACGGGGCGCCTCTGCTGAAACTACGAAACTCGTCTTCGACGCGTGACCGCGCCCGCTCAAATCGATCGGCGAACCGGCTTTCCCACCGGCCGCGACCCCGTCCACCATGCCATCCGCAGTTCATGCGTCCACTCCAGAGCATATAGGCCAGAATGGCGAGGCCAGCCGGCCAGAAAACGATGAAACCTAAGACCATCGCGGCAATCCACGCCGGCCTGCCGAAGTCATCGAGCGTCTGAACCACTTGCGTCATCGCCACCCTCTCCTTGGTTAGGATGTAAATGTATTTTACATTCACATAGGTGGGAGGGCAAGTGGGCACGTCAAGAGCCGGTTGGGGTTTTTTGTTTCCCGCGGCAGGAGGCGCCGATCTCGATTCATCGGAGCCCGGCCGCTCGCCGGCCTACCGCCCGCCCTTCATCCGCTTCATCAGCTCGAGCGCGATTTCATTTTTGAACGCGAACGGGTCAACGGTGACGCCCAAAATCGTCTGGCAATGCGGGCAGTTGTAGCTTGCACCCGCGAAGACATTTCCCATCGCATTCGAGATATTGATCTGCTCTGCACGCACGTTGCCGACGATATTCTGACATTTAGGGCACTTGCCGGGCATTACCACCTCCGACACATCATCATCCGATATCGACCCCGAACGTCGCAGACGTTCGTTGATCGCATTCGTTTCGATGGCTGCTACGCCAACGCCTGAGCCAGCCAGCCGTTGCGGTCGGCAGCATTCCGCCGTCATCAACCGCAACTGATCGCGAGCGAGTCGCATCTCCCTATGCATTTGTAGGCAGAATATCGCCGGACGGACAATCAGCTCCGCATGTGACTATCCACACGCGTCAACGGTGTGCTCCCGCCGCCGCGCTAGCCGCCGCTCTTCCGTGGCCGTGCACCAAGCCCATCGAGATAAATGAGCACCGCCGCATCGAGGAGATCTTCGGGACTCATCGGAATGGGCCGGCGGGCTTCGTCACCGCGCGCGAAGAGCGACGCGATGCCGTGCGCTTCCGCCCAGATGTGAAGCGCCATCATCATGGCCGGTGGCCGTTTTGCTTCGGGCATTCCGGCAACGAGCGCCGAACAGGCGTCCTTCAAAACATTGAACGCGCGTTCCCCCGCAATATGGAGATCCGGAAACGCCTTGAACGACAGCCCGGATTCAAACATGGCCGAATACTGCGCGGGCTCGACCCTTGCGAAATCGAGATACGCCCGGCCGACACGCTCGAACGCTGTATATGGATCGGGGGTGCCACCCGCCCAGGCCTGTTTCAACTTCGCCTCGAACGCCTCGAACGCGCGCCGGGCAACGTCCGCCATCAGCGCATCGCGATCGCGGTAATGCCGGTAAGGAGCCGCCGGGCTGACCCCGGCCGCGCGCGCCGCCTCGGCAAACGTGAATCCGGCCGGTCCCTTTGCTGCAATCAAATCGAGCGCAGCCTTCATCAAGGCTTCGCGCAGGTTTCCATGATGATAGCCGCGCCGGCTTCCGGGTGGCGGATCGTGATCCCAAGTCATGCGGCGCTTCTAGCGGATTTGCATGCGATCTGCACGCTCTCACCCATGGCCGCCGATTACTTGCAGATATTCTTCAGCCCAGTAAGGCCATGATGTGCAAGGTCGAGATGGAAATGGTCGCTGTGCAAGCTGTTGTAGTTCGGACCAAGCACCGTCATGAAATATCCGCAGGCGCCGTCGTGCACGTTGCGCAAGAACGCCTGCTCACGTTCCGAGGCGCCCCATCCGCGCTGAACGCTGATCGACGAACCGTCCGCCAGAATGAAACCACCGATATCGATGGCGTTCGCATAGGCGTGCTCGGAAATCGTTGCCCCTTCGACGCTGTTCATCGGCCGGCACGAATAGGACGCGAGCACCGTTAGGCCGACGAGTTCCTGGCGAAAATAACGCCGCGCCGCAGGCTCGACCACGTCCCGCACCCAGCTATCGATCTGCGGGATCATGGGGCAGCGAAGCGATGCCGGCGGTCGGAGTTCGACGCGCCCGTTATCCGCGGCCGACATCTCGAACGGGCTTTCCGCGCCGCATACACTCGGACCACCCAGCGCCGACCGGGGACGGACGAATGCCGTTTGCCGCACGGCGCCCGACGCCAAGCAGGCCCTCTCTTCCGGCGAGCGCCAAGGATCGTCCTTGACCACGAAATTCGGGCCCGTCGCGCAGCCCCATAGCAGCCCTAGTCCCGAAAGCATCAGGACGGCCGACGGCACAAGAACGCTGATACGAAAACGCGAGACCATGACGGCCTAAATAGACGGCGGTTAAGGTTAACAGCCGGTTAAACGGCGGGTCGATCCTGATTATCCGTGATTTTTCAGACGGATTTGGGCCTGAGCCATGTCGAACCGAAGGCGGACTGCGGCGGCCCTGCGTCGGGCGACATCGTGGCGGTCAAGCCGCAGAAGGCTGCCGGCTCAAAGTTATCCACAGTCAATTGAAGGCCGACATAAGCCTGAAATCATCGCGTCACTCAGCACGGATATTCGGCAAGGGCCCTGAGAGGTGCTGGGGCGGGCTCGAAACTTGTACCGCGTGCGAGCTGGAATACGCCGTCCTCGCGTCTTCGATCGGGCATGTACTGAGTACCGATCAGAAGACGCATCGACGGATGTAAAGCACTCGACGGGGCCCCTGACTGGCCTCGGCGGGGGCGTGTGCCCTGGTCGACCTTGATCCCGGCTTCGCGACATCCCCCGTGTCAGCCCGGTCATCAGGTCACCAGGCGCGCCGTCTTCCGGCAGGCAACCGCTCAAGTCGAGGTTTCGAAAAAGGCCAGCGTTTCGGCCTTGAAGCTTCGGTCGCCGACCGCGCGATTATGATCCTTATCCGGAATTGTATACGCACGCGCCCCCGGAATGAGCGCCGCGAGTTCATCCGCCGAGCCGCCGATCACATCGGTCGAGCCCACAGCAACAAGTACGGGTGCTGCGATTTCGCTCGCCATTTCCGCCGAGATCGGTGCCCGCGACGACCGGATGCAAGCGGCAAGCGCCTTGAGATCGCTTTTCGTCTGTTCGGCGAACGCACGAAATGTCCGCGCCGTCGGATTTGTGACGTCCTCGATGCTCGCCGCTTCAAGCGCACGTGCGATGGGACCTGTGCCCGCCATGCCGCGCACCATGTTGATGCCGAGACCGCCGAAGACGACACGGGCCACACGCTCCGGGTGGGCAACCGCCAGGAATGCCGCAATCCGCGCGCCCATCGAGTAGCCGATCACGTTCACCCGCCCGATACCGAGATGATCGAGAAGGCGACGCGCATCCTCCGCCATTAGCGGCGCGCCGTAGTCGACGAGGTCGTACAGTTTTTGGCTTTCGCCATGGCCGCGGTTGTCGAACGCAATGACGCGATAGCCGGCCTTGGTGAGAAACGAGACCCATCCCGTATTCACCCAATTCGTCGCAACATTGGAGGCAAAGCCGTGGATGAGCAGAACAGGAAGCTTGCCGTCGCCGCCTCCGGTATCGAGATAGGCAATTTCGACGCCGTCGCTGTCAAAGAAGTCCATGCCGCCCGCTACCGCTCACCTGCTGGAAAGTCTTTATGTCCCCTACCATCACGGATGCCACGAGGATATGGTGCGGCCAAACATCTCCTGTCTTGGAAGGGTGAAGCATGGCCGGAGCCGTAATTCCACACTTTGCAAACGACGTTGGCGCAGAGCGGATATTCGTCGGCGTCAAAGAGTTCAATTGCATGGGCGCCCGGTCACCGTTCGACCATCCGCATGTCTATCTCGACATGGGTCAGGACAATCAGATTCTCTGCCCCTATTGCTCGACGCTCTTTATTTACGACCCGCGCCTCAAAGCCGATGAAAGCGATCCAAAGGGCAGCCTCGTGGCTGACGCTGCCTGACGCCATGAGGGCGAGCCGATCCATCGCCTCGGACGCGGGCTGATGTCGGCGAACCCCAGAAGCGCAATCGTAGCCGGTGCCGGCATCGGCGGACTAGCCGCAGCCATCGCGCTGGCTGAGCGCGGCATCGACGTCCTCGTTTGCGAACGCCGCTCCGAATTTCCGGAAGAAGGCGCCGGTATCCAGATCGGACCGAATGGCTCGCGCATCCTTCGCGATCTGGGCGTCGCGAAGTTCCTCGAAACGAAAGTCGCACACCCCGACGCACTCAGCGTGCGCGATGGCGCAACAGGCCGCGAGCTGACACAACTGCCTCTTGGGTCTTGGATCGCGGAGCGCCACGGCGCACCCTATTGGACGGCCCACCGGCGCGACCTGCATGTCGCGCTAAGAGCACGCGCCGAAGCCGAACCTCGCATCACCATCTCGCGCGGAACCGGCATCGTATCCTTCGAAAACCGAGGCGACGGCATTCGCGCCACCGCCGCCAACGGCGAAACTTTCGACGCCACTCTTCTGGTCGCCGCCGACGGCCTCTGGTCCGGCCTCAGAGAACAATTCGGCGGCAGTCGAAAAACGGATTTGATCCCGGTCGGCAAAACCGCCTTTCGCAGCGTTGTACCGGCTGAAAATTTGCCGCCCGAACTCGTTCCGAACGCCGTGCATATTTGGCTCTCGCCCGGCGCGCATGTCGTCCACTACCCGGTCAACGGCGGCCAGGACATTGCCCTCGTCGTTATCGCGGATGATGTCGCTCGCGTCGAAGGTTGGGATTCCCCGATCGTTGCCGACGTCGTCAAAGCGAAGGTCGGCACTTTCGCCAAACCTCTCCGCGCACTGGTGAACTCCGCTGACAATTGGAGAAACTGGTCGCTCTACCGCATGCAGCAACTCGCGCATTGGACATCCGGCCGCGCCGCACTTCTCGGAGACGCCGCCCATCCCGTTCTGCCGTTTCTCGCCCAGGGCGCCGTCATGGCCCTCGAAGATGCGATCACGTTGGCAAACGCTATTTCGGCTCGCGACGGCGACATTGAACCGGCACTCGGCGAATACGAGCGGGCACGCCACGCCCGCGTCGCAAAGGTAGCGGAAGCATCCGAGCGTAACGGCCGAATCTATCACATGAAGGGGGCGTCCGCCCTTGCCCGCAACACCGCGATGAGAATGGCGCCACCGGCACGCGTCATGAGCGGATTCGACTGGCTCTATGGCTGGAAACCATGAGCATGCTGACGCGATTGACGACCCTTCTGTCGAAACGCGATGACCTCGTTACGCTCGGCGCGCAAGGGATCGTCGTCGATGACGCCTCGCGCGTACTCCTCGTTCGCCACGGCTACCGTCCGGGCTGGCATTTCCCCGGTGGCGGCGTCGAACGCGGCGAGGAAATCGAAACGGCGATTACACGCGAGGTGCTCGAAGAAACCGGCGTCGTCATCCTGGAGCCGCCTGAGCTCATCGGGATCTATTCGCATTTCGAAGACTATCCGGGCGATCACATCGTGCTGTTCAGAATTGACCGCTGGCGCCGTGATAGCATTCCGGCCCCGACTGCCGAAATCGCCGAGCACGGATTCTTTGCGATCGACGCCTTGCCCGATCTGGTGTCGCCCGGCACCTTGCGGCGCTTGAACGAAGTCTTCGGCAAGAGCGAGCCGTCGTCATCATGGTAGCAGCGCGCCGGCATAGCTATCGCTGGCAAATTTTCGCCGCTAAGAAGATGCGGCCTGTGAAGCTGCGATCAGTCCACCTTTATCGATAGGCCCACCCCATGGAATATTGGAGCGCGATCACCGCAAACTTTCTGATTGCGTTTCCCGCCCTGTTTTCGATCGTGAACCCACTCGGCGGAGCGCTGATCTATAGCCAGATCACGATCGGCCGGCCGGTGAGCGAACGTACTTGGCTCGCTTGGCGCGTCGCCCTCTACTCCGCGATCGTGATGCTCGTATCGCTACTGATTGGCGCCACCCTGATGAGCTTTTTCGGCGTCAGCATCGACGCGTTGCGTGTCGCTGGTGGAGCGGTCGTCGCCGTCAGCGGCTGGCGCATGCTTTACAATCCGCAGGAAACCGAAGACCGCAAGCAGGACCACGCGACGACTGAAAAGGCGGCCGCATGGGGCAGCGATGTCGCCTTCTTCCCGCTGACGATGCCGTTCACGACAGGCCCCGGAACGATCTCGGTCGCGATCGCCTTGAGCGCCACGCGCCCCAATTCACCGGTCGCCGAGCTGCTGCCCTTCTACACCGGAGTCTGCGGCGCGGCTCTCGCCATCGCCTTCCTCGTCGGCTTTTGCTACGCCTACGCCGAGCGCGTCGTCGATTTGCTCGGACCCGCGCGTACCCGCATTCTGACGCGCCTCTCGGCGTTTCTGTTGCTCTGTATCGGCGTTCAGGTTCTGATCACCGGCGTGCAAGGCGCGCTCGAACACATCGTCGCCGCAAAGCACTAAGCGAGCGCTGCCTTTTCAGCGACGATGTCGGCGGCTTCGCGCATGCTCGCCCCCTTGAGCAGCAAGCCGAACCAGGTGAACAGCTCGCGCGAATCCGGATTGTCGGCGACACGCCATTCCGGATGCCATTGCACCGCAAGAATGCGCTCCCCGCTTGCCGGACGAATCCCTTCGACAATGCCGTCCGCGCTTGTCGCTTCAACGGTAAGTTTACTGCCGAGATCGTTCACGCCCTGAAAGTGTGCCGAGTTGACGACGATCGACGACCGACCCATCGTTCGCTCCAGGATGCCGCCGGACGCGAGGTCCACCCGATGTTCGAGCGCGAACATCTGATCCATCGGCAGCCCCGACGGCGTATGGTGAATCTGCGCCCGCTCGGTCTGGCCGAGATCGCGCCGGAGACTGGCGCCGTAGGCGACCGCGATCTCTTGAAAGCCCCGGCAAATGCCGAGCACCGGCCGGTCCTGCTCGACCGATTCCGATATCAGCCGGAACGCGGTCTCATCGCGACGGGGATCGAATGGCCCCTCCCCCGCATCGGCGCTCCGATAATGGCTCGGTGCAACGTTCGACGGGCTTCCGGTCAAGAGTATCCCGTCGAGACGGCTTAGAATGGACGCCGCGTTCGAGATTTCCGGCATCGAGGGCACCAGCACGAAGTCCGCACCCATGAAGGGCGCCGCCCGCAGATAACGTTCGGCAACGCCCTGCACCGGGTCCTCCGGAATACGCATGCAGCAAATGACGCCAACGAGAGGCCGACGAGACATGTTCCGCTTTCCTTCCACACCGCTTGAGACCGCTTGAGATATCTACCGCCGCATTGAATAAAAACTGCGCGAAATCGGCCGGCAGATCCTGACCGATCGGCCCGATACCACCACCGGCGCGAACGGGCAATGCACCAAGACGGCATCACAGACCAGCAGAATAGATCAGACTTACCTATTTCCCAATGCGCGGCTGACCCAATAGAGTGCGCGCCAACAACAAATCGATCCGGGAGTACGACGTGTCAGCAAGCTCAAGTTTCGTGTGGGAAGACCCCTTGCTGCTCGATGATCAGCTGACCGAAGATGAAATGCTGATCCGCGACACCGCGAATGCGTTCGCACAGCACAAGCTTCAGCCCTACGTCGTCGAAGCCTACGCGCAGGAAAAGACCGACCCCGATATTTTTCGCCAATTGGGCGAACTCGGACTCCTTGGTTGCACCCTCCCTGCCGAGTACGGCGGCTCCGGATCTAGCTACGTGGCCTACGGCTTGATCGCCCGTGAAATCGAACGTGTCGACTCAGGCTACCGCTCGATGATGAGCGTGCAATCGTCCCTCGTCATGTATCCGATCCATGCCTATGGCAGCGAAGAGCAGCGCCAGAAGTACTTGCCCAAACTCGCGAGCGGCGACTGGATCGGCTGTTTCGGTCTGACCGAGCCTGATGCCGGATCGGACCCCGGCGGCATGCGAACGCGCGCCGAAAAAATTCCCGGCGGCTACCGCCTCACCGGCTCCAAAATGTGGATTACCAATTCGCCAATCGCCGATGTTTTCGTCGTCTGGGCAAAGTCGGCGGAGCATGGAGATAAGATCCGGGGCTTCATTCTCGAAAAGGGCATGAAGGGCCTCTCCGCGCCGAAGATCGGAGGCAAACTTTCACTGCGCACATCCGTCACCGGCGAAATCGTCATGGACGGCGTCGTCGTCCCTGAAGAGGCGCTTCTGCCGAATGCATCCGGTCTCGCCGGACCGTTCGGATGCCTCAACCGCGCCCGCTACGGCATCGCTTGGGGCGCGCTCGGCGCGGCGGAATTCTGCTTCCACGCCGCGCGCCAATACACGCTCGACCGCAAACAATTTGGCAAGCCGCTCGCCGCCACCCAGCTCATCCAGAAAAAACTCGCCGACATGGAGACGGAAATATCGCTCGGACTCCAGGCGGCGTTGCGAGTCGGCCGCCTTTTCGACGAAGGACAAATTGCGCCAGAGATGATCTCCCTCATCAAGCGCAACAACTGCGGCAAGGCGCTCGACATCGCCCGCACCGCCCGCGACATGCACGGCGGCAATGGCATATCGGAAGAATTCCACGTCATGCGCCACATGCTGAACCTCGAAACCGTGAACACCTACGAAGGCACGCACGACATTCACGCGTTGATCCTCGGCCGCGCCATTACCGGTCTGCAGGCGTTCGCATGACGACATCGGAAGGTACGAAGCCGCTCGCGGGACTGCGCGTCCTCGAGCTTGCGCGGGTTCTTGCAGGTCCCTGGGCCGGACAGACGCTCGCCGATCTCGGCGCGCATGTGATCAAGGTGGAACGGCCGGAAGGCGGCGACGAGACGCGAACGTGGGGCCCACCGTTCGTCACCGGCAGCACTGGCGAAACCTCGGCCGCCTACTTCCACGCGACCAACCGCGGCAAGAAATCGGTCGCAATCGATTTTGAGAAGCCCGCCGGCCGCGACGCTGTGCTGGCGCTCGCGAAAGACGCTGACGTCATTATCGAAAACTTCAAAGTCGGCGGCCTTGCCAAATACGGCCTCGACTACGCCGCGATAAAAGCGATCAATCCCGGCGTCATCTATTGCTCGATCACCGGTTTCGGCCAGACCGGTCCCTACGCCCCGCGCGCCGGCTACGATTTCATCGTGCAAGGCATGGGCGGCATCATGGATTTGACTGGCTCGCCCGATGGCGAGCCGCAGAAGATCGGCGTCGCCTTTGCCGACATCTTCGCGGGCGTCTACGCGACAGTCGGAATTCTCGCCGCGCTGAATTCCCGGAACACGACCGGCGAAGGCGCACACATCGACATGGCCCTGCTCGACGCCCAGGTTTCAGTGCTCGCCAATCAGGCCATGAACTTTCTCGTTTCCGGCAAAGCCCCGCGCCGCCTCGGCAACGCCCACCCGAACATCGTCCCCTACCAGGTCTTCCCCGCTGCCGATCGCCCGATCATCATCGCGGCCGGCAACGACGGACAATTTGCGCGCGCCTGCGCGGTGCTTGGGCTTTCCGGCCTCGAACGGGACGAACGCTTCGATACCAACGCACGCCGCGTCGCGAACCGGGCGGCACTCGTTCCCCTCGTAGAAGCGGCAACGGCGAAAAGATCCTCCGGTGAACTCCTCGCGGACCTCGAAGCCGCTGGTGTCCCGGCCGGGCCCGTGAACCGGCTCGATCAAACCTTTGCCGATCCGCAAGTCGTCGCGCGAGGAATGCTCCAAGACCTGTCGCGCGCGGATGGAACCTCTGTACCCACGGTTCGGAGCCCAATCGTCATCGACGGCGAGCCCTGCGTGGCAAGCACCCCCGGCCCGGATCTCGGCGAGCACACGTCGGATGTTCTGGATCTGCTGGCGGTTGGACGCGACCCGTGGATGGCCTTCAGCGAAGGCGCATAGCGGATTAAATCTCGCGTAGCTTCGGCATGGCGCTCGAAAATGTGCGCGGTGATTTCGGCCCCGTCAAATGCGCGTAGGCATCGATCGGCAGAGGCTTGCCGAACAGGTAGCCTTGAATCTCATGGCACCGAAGAAGCCGGAGCATTGAAACCTGCTCCTCGCATTCGACGCCTTCCGCCACCACACGCAATCCCATCGCGCGGCCGAGCCCGATGACCGAATTGACGATGGCGGCTGCATCCGAATTTTTGATCATGTCGGAAACGAAGCTGCGGTCGACCTTTATGCGGTCGAAGGGAAATGCCCGGAGCGTGCTGAGCGACGAATAACCGGTTCCGAAATCGTCGATGGCAACGCTGACGCCGAGTTCCTTGATCTCGCGCAACGTCATCTGCGCGGTCGCCAAATCTTGGATGAAGAGGCTCTCGGTCACTTCCACTTCGAGCCGCTCTGCCGCGAGACCTGTTTCGGACAACACATCTCTCACGAGCTGAGCGAAATCCGACTCGACGATCTGGGCGGCAGAGACGTTGACGGAAACTCTAAGCTTGGCCTTCCATCGCGCGGCTTCCCTGCACGCTTCTCGAAGGACGAAAGCGCCCATGCCGAGAATGGCGCCGCTGGATTCTGCGGCCGGAATGAAATCCGCAGGCGAAATCGGTCCGTGTTCCGAGTGATTCCATCTCAACAGCGCTTCGAAACCGCCGACTGTGGTCGTCCGCGCGTCGACTTGCGGCTGAAAGACGACCGACAGTTCCCCCTTGTCGACCGCGAGACCCACGTCGCGCTGCATAATGCGGCGCCGATGCTGCTCCCGCTGCATTTCCGATTCAAACAGCGCGTACCCGCAGCCACCTCTTTTGACACGGCGCCGCGCCGTCTCCGCATGCGCGACCAACGTATCCTGATCTTTGCCGTCAGCCGGAAAATTCGAAACGCCGACCACAGCGTCGATCGAAATGCGCTCACCGCTTTCCAGATCGTAACGGCCGCTCAAGCCATCCACGATCGCGCGAGCAAACGGCTTGATGCCTTCATCGTCTTCGGAAAAGGTTTTCGCGACCAAAAACTCGTCGCCGCCCAAGCGGACGATTAAATCGGACTCGGAAGCGACCGATCGCAACCTGTCGGCAACCCTCTTCAGCACGACATCGCCGACCGAATGGCCGTGGAGATCGTTGATCGCTCTGAAATCAGCGAGATCGACATGGAAGACGCCGACTGACCGCGCCATCTCATCGGCGCGCTGCAGGACGAGCGCAAGCCGCTTTCGGAGCGTTGCCCGATTGCCAAGGCCCGTCAGCGGATCGAAGAAGGCGAGCTCGTTGAGCTTGGTACGCGCATCCGTACTCTCGATGGCCATTGCGCAGATCTGGACACACTTGGCGACGATCAGGCGCTCGACGTCCGTCGCTCCGCGCGATTTGCGGAAATAGAATGCGAATGCACCAAGAACGTTTCCGTCTGCTGCCAAGATCGGGCTCGACCAGCAGGCGCGCAGCCCATATGGCAAAGCGAGGTTTCTATAATTCTCCCAAAGCGGATCGCTTTCGATGTCCTGAACTTCAACCGGCTGCTTTCGGAATATCGCCGTACCGCACGAACCGACATTGGGTCCGATGAGGATACCGTTCACCTGTCCGCAGTCTCCGGGAACGCTTGGCCCCGCGATGAAGCTCAGGCGCCCGTCATCATCGACGCCGATGATCGAACAAATGACTTCTGAGGCCAGCGCTTCGACTTCATGGCAAAGCAGCGTCATCATGCGGAAGAGCGACTCGCCGGAAGCGATCCCCACAAGCATCTCCCGCTGGAGAACTTGTAGCCGCTCCTTGACGTAGTCAGCATTTGCGATCGGGGGCCCGCTCAGCATCATCGCCCGACAATCGCTTCTTTGCGCCGCACGGCATTTACCTATAATGGAACCTGCCCATTGTAGAGCTTCGTATGTAAAGAAAAAGTTGCGGAGAGTTTAATCTCAAATGCACCAATGTTTGGATCGGCAATATTGGCAATCGAAGCCGCATATTGGCTAACGGGAGTTTTCTGAATGCTTGGATTGGGACAAGTCCGAGCCAGCTGAACTTGCCGGTCTTCTCCTGGCCACATTTCCAAACGTTACCGCCGGCCGGGCTCATCGTTCACTGCACGCCAAATGAACCGGGCTCAGCGGGCATGCCGGCCCTAGCGGTAGGACGCCGCAGTCCCAATACTGTCAAACTCAGGTCCCCGCGGCGGCCGATGATCGGCCCGCGCGAGAGGCCGTTCGCGAGACGTTGCCGGAGGCGCTCAAAGGCCGGGTTCGCGCCCAGTTGAATTATCCCGTTTCGTAGCAGATATAGGCTGCGCCACACTGTTACTTCCAGCCCACTATTGGTGACATCGAAACAACATGCCCTTCATGCTTGATCGTCGACACGTCTTGGCCGGTGCCCTGACCAGCACCATGGTGGGATGGAGCAGCAAACCTGCAATGAGTGCTGCACCGGTCGGGGCCGCCGAACTCGGACCGCCACAGCCGTTCTCCTTCGACGACCTGAAGCAAAAGGCGAAGGCGCTTTCTAAGGAAGCCTACGTCGCTCCCCCGCCGCCGGACGACGGCGATCACCTGAAGGGCATGACCTTCGATACGTTCGCTCAAGCCGTCTATAAGCCCGAGATGGAACTCTGGCGCGGCGTTCCGGGAGCACAAACCGTCCGGCTCTTCCCTCAGGGCCGCTTCTATGCCGAACCCGTCGGCATCTACGTGATCGAAAACAATGCCGCACGCGAAGTTGTATACAGCCCCGACTACTTCAACATGCCGGGCGACCACCCGCTGCGGAAATTGAAATCGGCAGGCTTCGCCGGTTTTCGGTTGATGTCCCGTGGCGGCACGAGCGACTGGCTCGCCTATCTCGGCGCCTCCTACTTCCGCGCCTCCGATCCCTACGACCAGTACGGCGGGTCCGCGCGCGGCCTCGCGATCAATACCGGTGAGCCGGAGGAATTTCCGCGCTTCACGAACTTCTGGCTCGAACCGAACAGCAGCGGCATGACGATCTATGCGCTGCTCGAAGGCAAGAGCGTGACCGGCGCCTATCGCATGGACAGCCGCCGCATTGAAGGTGGCCAAGGTGGCGCTTTGCAGGACATCGAGTGCGAGCTGTATTTCCGCGCGCCGGTTCATCTGCTCGGCATCGCGCCTTTGACCGGCATGTTCTGGTACGGCGAAAATTCCGGATCCTTCCGCGGCGACTGGCGCCCCGAGGTTCACGATTGCGATGGCCTCTCGATGTGGACCGGCCGTGGCGAACGCATCTGGCGTCCCCTGTCCAATCCGCCGCGCATCGTCACCAACAGCTTCCTCGATGAAAATCCGAAGGGCTACGGGCTGATCCAGCGCGACCGCAATTTCGAGAACTACCAGGACGACAGCCTGTTTTACGACCGGCGGCCGAGCATGTGGGTCGAGCCGCTGTCGGATTGGGGCAACGGGTCCATCAAGCTGGTCCAGCTCCCGACGCCGAACGAAACCGAAGACAACATCGTCGCCTTTTGGAACCCCGCGCAACCTGTCGAAGCCGGCTCCGTGGTCAACGCGCGCTACCGGCTGTATTGGGGTCTGGACTCGCCGCCCGCAGGCGATGTCGCGCGCATCGTCGCAACGCGCATCGGCCTTGGCGGTCTCGGCGGCCGCGACCTCGACCTTCGCCACACCAAACCCGGCGCGCGAAAATTCATGATCGACGTCGAAGGCAAGACCTTGGAGAACGAGGTTCGAGGAGGCCCGCAGGTGGTCGTGACATCATCGCACGGCACCATCAGCGGCGTCGAAGCATTCCCTGTCATCGGCACCAAGCGCTGGCGCATGATGTTCGACTTGGGAGACCTGAACGGGCAGGCCGCTGACATCCGCGCCTATCTCGCGAAGGACGGCCAAGCGCTCAGCGAAACCTGGATCTACCAGATTTTCCCCTGAACTCCGGCTTCTCGAGCAGCGGAATGGGGGCTGCCTTTTGGAGCGGACTACGGAACGATAGCCCCGTCGCGAGGTTCACCTTGAGTTTCGGCTTCAAGATGCGCTGAGCCTCGCGATCGGACGCCCGATCGAAGAGGGCGCAGGCTCTTGCAGCGCGTCTGCAAGGTTCTCCTCTTCTTCCAGATCGGAGGCATTGGCACATGGTCACCACGGACCAATTGCGAGCGCTCTTCCCCGATGATGCGGAGCTGGAAGTTTATGCCCCGCCATCTCCAATCGATCAGCGCGATATTCTTTTGGGCGGCGAGCTGAAACGCTGGACCGGCCCGACCGTTCCCGTGCGCTCCGCGATTTGCGTTCGCAAACCCGACGGCGCGCTCGAGCAAATCAGCCTCGGAAGTCATCCGACCACCGGAATTCCCGAAGCCATGGAGGCGCTCGCTGCCGCCGTTGAAGCCTATGACGACGGCCGCGGAGAATGGCCGACAATGGCCGTTGCCCAGCGCATCGCCTGCATGCAGGAATTCACCCGTCTGATGATCGAGAGTCGGAGCACGATCATCAATCTCATCATGTGGGAGATCGGCAAGAGCCTCGCCGACTCGGAAAAGGAATTCGACCGCACCGTCGAATACATGCGAGCAACCATCGCCGCGTTGAAGGAACTCGACAACTCCAACTCGCGATTCCTCGTCGTCGAAGGCACGATCGGCCAGATCCGCCGCACGCCGCTCGGCGTCGTGCTCTGCATGGGCCCGTATAATTATCCGCTGAACGAAACCTTCGCGACGCTGATCCCTGCGATGATCATGGGCAACACCGTCGTGTTCAAGCCGCCGACGTTCGGCGTTCTCCTGTTCAAGCCGCTTCTCGAAGCCTTCCAGAAGGCATTTCCGCCAGGTGTGATCAACACCGTTTACGGCAGCGGCGAGAAGATCGTGCCCGTATTGCTCGAGTCCGGAAAGATCAACGTCCTGACGTTGATCGGCTCGAGCAGGGTCGCGGACCATCTGAAGAAGATGCATCCGAAGGTGAACCGCCTTCGCGCCATTCTGGGCCTCGACGCCAAGAACGCCGCCATCGTCTTGCCGGACGCCGACATGAATCTCGCCGTCAAGGAATGCGTGGCAGGCGCACTTTCATTCAACGGGCAGCGTTGCACAGCGCTCAAGATGCTCATCGTCCATCGCGACATCATCGATGATTTCGTCTCGCGCCTTGTCGCCGAAGTGCAAAAGCTGAAGATCGGCATGCCTTGGGAAAAGGGCGTTACGATCACCCCGCTTCCCGATCTTGGAAAAGTCGAGCACATGACGCGTCTCGTCGAGGACGCGAAGTCGAAAGGCGCGCGCATCCTCAACAAGGGCGGCGGAACGGCATGCGGAACGCTCTTCGCGCCCGCAGTGATCTATCCCGTCAAAGAAAACATGAGGCTCTACCGCGAAGAGCAGTTCGGCCCCATCGTCCCCCTCATGTCCTTCAACGACGTGGAAACCGCGCTCGAATACGTCATCACCTCCGAGCACGGCCAGCAGGTATCGATCTTCAGCGAAAATCCCGAGACCATCGGCAAACTCGTCGATCCCTTGGTCAATCAAGTCTGCCGCGTAAACGTGAACTGCCAGTGCCAGCGCGGACCGGACGTCTTCCCGTTCACCGGACGCAAGGACTCCGCTGAAGGAACGTTGTCGGTGACAGACGCTCTGAGATCGTTCTCGATCCGGTCCATGATTGCGGCCAAGCAGACGGAAGATTCCAAACGCATCTTGGACCAGATCGTCCGCGATCACGACAGCAACTTCATCAACACCGGCTTCATCTTTTGAACGTCCGCGCCGGTTGGCGCAGAGACCCGGCCATACGGACGAATCGGGTCGGCGACCCTCCTGATTGTTTTCGAACTGTGCATTCCGGCAGCAGGCTGCGGAATATCGCGCGACCGGCCCTGATTAGCCCACAAATCTGCTTGACCAACGGCAGCAGAAATAGGACGGCGAGACGGGCATACCCTGCACCGGAGACGAAATGCACGTCCTTCTGCGAGGTGACTGGAGACAGAGACTTCGCCTTGTTTCGGGGCTGATCCTATTTACCTTCGCGACCACCCATTTTCTCAATCACGCGCTTGGACTTTTTGATCTTCAGGCGATGTACGAAGTCCAGCAATGGCGCTGGACCGTAACGCGCTCATGGCCCGGCACGATCATCCTCGCATCCGCGCTCGTCGCGCACATCGTGCTGGCGCTCGACAAGCTTTCCGACCGCGCGACGCTTCGTTTGCCGGCGTGGGAATCGATCCAGCTCGCGCTCGGTCTTTTGATTCCGTTTTTGCTTCTTCCGCACATCGTCAACACGCGCGGCGCGCGCGACATCTTCGGCGTGAACGACACTTACCTCTACGAACTCGCGCGGCTCTGGCCGGACAGCGCGATCCTGCAGAGCACGCTTTTGCTGATCGTCTGGATACACGGCTGCATGGGGATTCATTTCTGGCTACGCCTTTACGCGCCGTACCGAAAATTCCAGCCCCTGCTGCTGTTGATCGCGGTCGCGATTCCGATAGCAGCGCTCGGCGGCTTCATGGTGGGCGGCCGCTCCGTCGCACAGATGATCGCCGATCCGAAAACATTCGACGAAGTGAAGCAGCTCTCGCACTGGCCGAGCCCCGACAATGCCGACCGCTTGGCGGCGATGCGCCTGATCGTGCGGCTCGTCTTTGCCGCGATGCTTGCCGCGGCTTTGGCGCTCCTGGCGTGGCCCGCTATTCAGCGGCGCTACTGGCCGCATTTCAGCATCAATTACGTCGGCAGCGGTACGGTGAATTGCACCTTCGGCCCGACATTGCTGGAAATCAGCCGGATGAACGGCATTCCTCATGCGTCCGTCTGCGGCGGCCGTGCGCGCTGCTCGACATGCCGCGTCCGCGTCGACGAAGGCATCGACGCCTTGCCACCAGCGACATTTCCGGAAGCGGTCACGCTTGCAAGCATCGGCGCGCCGCCGAACGTCCGCCTCGCCTGCCAGATCAGGCCGCGCGGCCCGCTGACGGTCACACGATTACTGAGACCTTCGACGACGGGCCCCGAGGCGGCCGACGAGGCGGAGCTCGGCTCGGAAGGAGTCGAAAAGCCTCTCGCGGCCTTCGTCCTCGACCTGCGCGACTTCACGCGCCTGTCGCAGAAGAAATTGCCTCACGACGTCGTCTTCATGCTCAACGAGGTGTTTACGGCCGCGGGCAGCGCCATCGCAATCCACGATGGCTGGATCGACAAATTCATTGGCGACGGCCTGTTGGCCGTATTCGGCGAGAAGCACGGAATTGAAGTCGGCTGCCGCCAGGCCTTGAGAGCCGCCCGCGACATCGACCTCGCGCTCGACCACATCAACGCCAAGATGGAAGCCGAATTCGGACGGCCCCTCCGCGTCGGCATCGGCATTGAAGCGGGTCAGCTGTTGATGGGCCGCATCGGCTACGGCCCGAACGTCGACATGACCGTGATCGGCAGCGCCGTCAACGTCGCGAGCCGCTTCGAAGCCATTGCCAAGGACAAGGGCGCCCAGATCGTCATCTCCCGCGAGGTCGCCAGACTGGCCGGATGGACGCCCGCGCCCGAACTCATTTCGAAGGTCGATGTCCGCGGCGTCAGCGAACCTTTGGAGATCGTCGCGATTCTTCGTGGACGTGATCTTCCGGCAAGCCTTTTGGCCTCAATGCACGACGCCGACGAGCGCGTTGTCGGCAGAGCGTCCTTTTGAGGCACGCGTCCAGCGCATTCGTGAACCCATAAAACCCTGAAACATCACGCGATATTCCGTTTCCGCATAACGGTTATTCCTTGCTTGTGCGTTGCAGTCGCCATTCATTTCGCACATGCACAATGCGAGCCGGGAAATGGCAAACGTTGGTGAAGGCGCGATGGGCAAACCCGAATTTATTGGCAAAAAGTCGAAGGCGGCGGGCGGCTGGGGCGCCCTGAAGAGCTGTGGAAAGAAGCTGCTTGCGAGCGGCGCACCGCTCTCCGGCGCCGCGACAATGCTGAAGGCCAATCAGCCGGATGGCTTTGATTGCCCGGGCTGCGCCTGGGGCGACCCCGAGCACGGCTCGTCCTTCGAATTCTGCGAAAACGGCGTGAAAGCCGTCGCCTGGGAATCGACCGACAAGCGCGTCAAGCCCGACTTCTTCACCAAGCACACAGTCAGCGAACTTCGCACCTGGACGGACTACGACCTCGAGCGCGAAGGCCGCCTGACCCATCCCATGCGCTACGACGCCGCGAGCGACCGTTACGTCCAAACGACCTGGGACGAAGCCTTCGCCGAAATCGGCAGCGTCCTGAACAGTCTCGCCAGCCCCGACCGCGCCGAATTCTACACCTCCGGCCGCGCGTCGAACGAAGCCGCCTATATCTATCAGCTCTTCGTCCGCCTCTACGGCACCAACAATTTCCCCGACTGCTCGAACATGTGCCACGAGGCGAGCGGCGTCGCGCTCGAGCAAGCGGTCGGCATCGGCAAAGGCACGGTCCTGCTTGAGGACTTCGAGAAGGCCGACGCCATCTTCGTCATCGGGCAGAATCCCGGCACCAATCATCCGCGCATGCTCGGCGATCTCCGCCGCGCGGCGCTCCGCGGCGCCAACATCGCGGTCTTCAATCCGGTCCGTGAAAAAGGCCTCGAGCGTTTCGCCGATCCCCAGGACAAACTGGAGATGATCACCGGCGGCTCGACGCCGATCGCCAGCGAATATTTTCAAGTCCGCCTCGGCGGCGACATGGCCGCCGTGCGCGGCATGGCGAAGGCCGTGTTTGCGGCCGATGATGCGGCACTTGCCGCCGGACGCCCATCGGTTCTCGACCGGAATTTCCTGGCTCAGCACACGTCGGGCTTCGAATTCTACAGAGCAAGCGTCGACGCGACGAGCTGGCAACAGATCGAAGATCAGTCGGGCCTGACGCGAACGCAGCTGGAAGATCTGGCGCAAATCTACATCGGCGCCAACCGGACGATCTGCACCTGGGCTATGGGCGTCACGCAGCATCGTCATTCGGTGGCAACCATCCGCGAAATCGCGAACTTCATGTTCCTGCGCGGCAACATTGGCCGCCCCGGCACCGGCCTATGCCCCGTGCGCGGCCACTCGAACGTCCAGGGCGATCGCACCGTCGGCATTAACGAGAAGCCATCGCGGGCATTCCTTGAGTCGCTCGAAAAGGAATTCGGCGTTTCGATGCCGCGCCGGCATGGTCACAATGTCATCGCCGCCATCGGCGCGATGCTCGATGGATCGGCCGAGGCCTTTATCGCTCTTGGCGGCAACTTCGCCCGCGCGACCCCGGACAGCCCCTTGATTGCCAAGGCGCTGATGAACCAGAAGCTGACTGTCAATATCGCGACGAAGCTCAACCACTCGCATCTGCTTCCGGGCAAGGTCAGCTATGTCCTTCCCTGCCTCGGCCGTACCGAGATCGATCGCAATGCCGATGGCGCCGCTCAAATCGTAACTGTCGAAGATTCGATGAGCATGGTGCACGGATCGGGCGGCATCAATAAGCCGGCATCGCGCGAGCTTCGCTCCGAGATCGGCATCATTGCCGGAATCGCGGAAGCGACGGTCGGATCGGCGGTCGTCGACTGGAAGGGCCTCGCTCACCATTACGACCGCATCCGCGATTTGATCGCGCGCACAATCCCAGGCTTCCAAAATTATAACGAACGTGTTCGCCGCCCGCGCGGCTTCCGCCTGCCCAATGGCGCTGCCGAGCGCATCTGGCACACGCCAACGCAGAAGGCGACCTTCGGACGCGTGGAACTACCTGATCAGACCGAGCACCAGAAAGCGATAGCGGACAAAGGCACGTTCGTACTTCAGACCTTCCGCTCGCACGATCAATATAACACCACCGTTTATGGTCTCGACGATCGCTATCGCGGTGTTTACGGCGAGCGCCGCGTGGTGTTCGTCAACCCGGCGGACCTCGCTGAGATCGGCGCCGAAGCCGGCGAGCGCGTCGATATCATCGGCCGGTACGATGACAGCATCGAGCGCATCGCGGAAAGCTTCCGCGTCGTCCCTTACGAACTGCCGCGCGGCTCGGTCGCAGGCTACTATCCGGAACTCAACGTCCTCGTTCCGCTTTCGAGCGCGGGCGAACTGAGCGATACACCGACCTCGAAATCCGTGCTTGTCTCTTTCCGGCTGTCCGAGCAAGCAAAGGCGGCATGAGCGCGGACCCGGAAGACGAGATCTCGGAAGAAAAATTCCTTGAGGCTGTCGCGGCCTTGAGCACCAAAGAGCCCGCGCTTTCGCAGCTTGGGGCCGCCATACTTGCGGCCCTCCACTTCGGCATCGCCAAGGATAGCCGGACATTCTCCCGCAAGTTCGACATCGCGCACGCGCTCGCCCTTCGCGAGATCACGGCACTCTCGGACGATCTCGGTTTTTTGCAAGTCGTCGGGAGAAATTCTCGAACACAGCGCACCGAATATGTATTTTCCGAAAATGCGCTGGAGCTTTTGTCGCGCGATGGGATAGCGCACGACAAGTTGCAATGACGCTAAACGACGGCTTAACGCTCGAGTTTTCGACCGTAATTACGGGGCTTTTATGCACTTCGGCTGATCGGCATATGCTTCGAGCACTGCTTCTGTCCGATGTCTGACGTTCTTCGAACTGACATTGGTGTGTGGTATACAACGAGCGTGGGGGAGAAAGCTCGGAGGTGCACCGATGGACTCTTCTCACACTTTTCAGCCAGAAACGCTCGACCGCATGACGCTCGTTCTTGAGCGCGCCGCGAAAGAGCTTCGCCTCGATGGCTCGCGGCTCGCCGAAAAAGAACGCCTGGCAACCTGCATTCTCTCGGTCGGCAACGCCTATAGCGACGTCAACCGTCTTCTCGAACGGTCCGTACGCCTCTATATGCGCGGGCGGTCCATGGAAGCGGAACCGCGCCAACGTCAGCCTCTGGTTATCGTGGCGCAATGCTTGGGATGACGTCGTTATCGGCATCAATTTGCGACAGAACGCCATTGCGTTCCGACAGACTCCGGTCGCTGTCGAAACTGAGCGCAATGCCAATCACCCCGACAAGAACCACCAGCGCAAGAAGCCAAGGAAACGGAAAGCGCGGGCGGGAGGAATGATCCGGTCGTTCGTCGATCTTTTCGGGTGTCATGGCCATCGCAGCCTCCTTCGTTCGTTCGCCGGGAAAACCGATGCCCGGCCGAGGAGGTTCCAAGGCAGATCCACAACCGCAAGGCTTGCTGGCGGCAACGTGTCGGAGCGCGAGGCGGCGATTGCGAGCGCTAGTGCGTTCCCCACGGCATGATCGGCACCGTCGAGATGGCGTTATAGGGTGAGCCTTCGATTAACCTGTCGCTGATCGCAACATAGACGAGCGTATTGCGCTTCTTGTCGACGGTGCGGAAGACATGCGTGTGCTTGAAGAACAGCGACGTGCTCGCCGAATAGACCTCGTCCTGATCGGCAAGCTTGGAAACATCCGCGTTGATCGGCCCGACCTGACGGCACGCGATCGAAAACTTCGACGGATCTTCTGCGAGACCGAAGGTGCCTTTGAGCCCGCCGGTTCGCGCCTGACTGATGTGACAGGCAACGCCGGGCACCTTGGGATCATCGAAGGCGCTGATGCAGACCTTGTCGTTGGCGCCGATGATCCTGAATGTCGTGCTGATGCAGCCGATGTCATCGGCTCGCACATTCCCCGCCGAAAACATGAAGCAGATAAATACAGCCGCTGCAAAAAACTTCATAGCCTTCTCCCTCGCGCCCCATCACCGAAGCACAAAGCAGGTGGCGATCGCCAAACCGCAATGCAAGATGAGCGGAGACGAACGTCATACGGCGCGAACGGATCAGTATCGGGACTTATGCGACGTCCGCTTCGGTATCGCGCAGCTTCGAAATTCGGAACGGTGTGAGACTAGCGTTGCCGCAGATATCGCGCCGGCACGTCTCCGGCGTTTACCAGGGCTTCGATGCAATCTCTCGAAAGCACGCGGCGGTTGCTCTCGAAACATCTGCGGAGTTCAGAGCTTCCCTGCCGGTACTTTCCGCAGAGGCTCGAGTAGTCGGCCGAACACGCGTTCTTCACCTTCTGCGAGTAGGCATCGGCCGAGGTGCCCGCAAAGGTCAGCACCGCTGCCGAAACTGCGATCGTTTGTGCTATCTTTTTTGATTTCATCGCACTTGCCGGACCCAAGGGCCCACCCCTTACTGTGAAAAGCGCGTCTGCCAATGCCATGACAGCGAGCTCGACGCTACGGAATTCAAGCAAATTTGGTGTGTTGGGCCCGAATTAGCCGCCCGAGGCTCAACGCGGGCCCTAATGCAAACAATTCATCCGTTCTTGCAACTACTTTATTGATAACCACGTTCTAGTCGCTAATAGCGGCCGGGTTGCGGCCGTCGCGGCAGCCTTTATTGTCGGAATGTGCCGTGTTTGAGGTCAGACCTGGGTTTAGTCGCTTGCAAAACCTATTTGTCCCCGTCAGCAGCCATACAATTTCTAGATGTCTGCGTTCCGCTCGAAGCGGCATTTTCCTGGTAGCCGGCGTTGCCGCGTTCGTGCTGTCGAGCGCTTACGCCTATGCGGTCGACGATAACGTAAGGCAAGCGTGCAGAGGCGATTACTATCAGCACTGCAGCCAGTTTTCCGTTGGCACTGAAGAGCTCCGCAAGTGCATGCGCACTGTTGGCGAAGGTCTGTCGACGCCGTGTCTGGTCGCGCTCGTGCAAGCCGGAGAAATCACAAAGGCCGACGTCGAGCGTCACAACACTGCGAAGGCTGGCAAGAACGTCACCAAGACGGCGGTGGCTGGCGGCGACGACACCAAAGCAACCATAGATCCGAAGGATGTCAGCAGAAAAAGCATAAAGAGCAGGAAGGCCGCCAAAGCTTCCGCCGCCGCGGATGCGGGAAAGACTGGCAAATCTTCAAAAAAGAAAGCTGCAAGTTCCAAGTCGAAGCCGGGAAGCAAAACAAAAGCCAAGACAACCGCGGCTGCCACCGCGGCCCCTGACAATGCCGGCAAAAGTCTCTCCGCCGGCAAGGACAAAAAAATCAAGAAGGCCACCAAAAATAAGAAGACCGCGAAGAAGCTGAGTTCCTCCAAGCCAAGCGCGACGAAGCCGGCCACCGCCAAACCGGTCGCCAGCAAGAAAGTGAAAAAGATCCCTGTCAATCAGGCGCCGTAAAAACCTTCGATAAAGAGCCTTGCTCGGGATTGCGCGCAGCACGACATCGAATTGGCCCACGCTCGCTCATACGGAGATCGCATGTCGGACCAACATTTTCACGCGGTTATCTGGATAGACCACCACGAAGCCCGCATCTTCTTTTTCAATGTTTCGGATGCAAACGAGATCGTCGTCCGTCCCAAAGATCCCGTTCGCCATATCCACCACAAAGCCAACACCATCGGCAGCGGGCACGCGCCAGAAGATCCGGACTTCTTGCAGCACGTGACCGACGCGTTGGCCAACGCAGGCGCCATCCTCATCATCGGTCCGGCAAACGAAAAGCTTGCCTTGATAAACCATATCGACCGTCGCGCTCCCGCCTTGAAGCCGAAGATCAGAGGGGTGGAAACAGTTGGTCATCCGACCGATGGAGAGATCCTCGCCCTCGCCCGCCGGTTCTTCAAGGATGACCTGATGGAGCCGCCGAGGGCCAGGTAATAAAAAGCATCGGCCGCCGTAACCTTGCATCTGGCAGACGCGAGCCCTGCGAACGGCGACAGGCCGCAGCGATGCTCTGCAAACATCCAACCCGCGACAGATCGAATCCAGCGCGATAGATTTCCCCAACCAGACTTTCTCGACGGATCAATCCGCAAGCGAAAGAGTATTCATGTCAAAAAGAGATCCGATGACCTGGATGTTGGCTGAAGCCGTCGAAACGTTGACGCGCGCCGAGCGTATGCATAGGCAGTTTTTTTCCCTACAGCGCCCGGAGGCCAAGAACGAGCCTGCTTGGGAACCTCCGGTCGATGTGCTGGAGACGGAAAGTGAAATTCTCGTTTTTGTGGCGCTTCCGGGCGTCGATCCGGAAATGGTCGAAGCCGCGATCGAGAACGGCGTCCTCATCGTTTCGGGCCGCCGTGTTGTGCCGCCGCAGCTTCGCAATGCCGTCATCCATCACCTCGAGCTGCCGCAGGGGCGCTTCGAGCGCCGAATTCAATTGCCGGCAGGACGATACGCCGTTCGCCAATTCGTAGCGAACGGTTGCCTGGTGTTCTCGCTGACCAAAGCTGGGTGAGGTAAAAGCAATGGCACTTGGTGACGCGAACTCCACGGATACGGAAAAGACAGCGCCCGAGACAGGCAACGCCACACGGAACGCCGATATTCCGCCGGATGCGCTGATTATTCTTCCCGTCCGCAAAGTCGTGCTCTTCCCGGGGCTCATCCTGCCGCTGACGATAGGCCGCGATAAATCAATCGCCGCGGCTCAGCAGGCCGTGCGCGAGCAGCGCCAGATCGGCGTCTTTCTGCAGCGCGACCCAGACAACAACGATCCCGGCCCCGGCGATATCTATCGCATAGGCACGCTGGCCAACATCATTCGCTACCTCGCGGCGCCCGACGGTACGCATCACGTCGTCGTGCAAGGCGTGCAGCGCATCCGCATCGATGATTTCCTCCCTGGCACGCCATTCCTGACGGCACGTGTCATCCACCTGCCTGAACCCGACACGCGCACCACCGAGATCGAAGCGCGTTTCCGAAATCTTCGAAATCAGGCGCTTGAGGCGGTGCAGCTGCTTCCGCAAGCTCCTCAGGAACTGATAGCAACGATCGAGAACGCGGCGTCTCCCGCAGCGCTCGCCGATCTCGCAGCCGGCTACATGGACATCACGCCTGAAGACAAACAGGCGATCCTCGAGACGGTAGATCTGACGACCCGCATCGACCGCGTTTCGAAATTGCTCGCCGAGCGCATCGAGGTCATGCGGATCGCGCAGGAGATCGGCCGTCAAACCAAAGCTGCGTTCGATGACCGTCAACGCGAAGCCGTGCTTCGCGAGCAATTGGCGGCGATCCAGCGTCAGCTCGGCGAAGGTGACGGCAAATCTCAGGAAGTCGCGGAGCTGAGCGAGGCCATTACCAAGGCGCAAATGCCGACCGAGGTCGAGCAGCACGCGCGGAAGGAACTCGCGCGCTATCAACGCTTGCCGGACGCCGCGGCAGAAACGGGCATGATCCGTACCTATCTCGACTGGTTGACGGAGCTCCCTTGGGCGTTGCCGGAAGAAAAGCCGATCGACATCGTCGCCGCCCGGCGCATTCTCGACGAAGACCATTTCGGCCTCGAAAAGATCAAGACGCGCATCATCGAATACCTCGCCGTGCGCAAGCTCGCGCCCCACGGCAAGGCACCCATTCTCTGCTTCGTAGGTCCCCCGGGCGTCGGCAAGACATCTCTCGGCCAATCGATCGCCCGCGCGATGCAACGGCCGTTCGTGCGCGTTAGCCTTGGTGGCGTTCACGACGAATCCGAAATTCGCGGCCATCGCCGCACTTACGTCGGCGCGCTTCCGGGCATCATCATTCAGGGGATCAAAAGGGCGGGCGCGCGCAATTGCGTCATGATGCTCGATGAAATCGACAAAATGGGCCGCGGCATTCACGGCGATCCCTCGGCCGCGATGCTCGAGGTTCTCGACCCCGAGCAGAACGGCACGTTTCGCGATAACTACCTCGGTGTCCCCTTCGATCTGAGCCGCGTGGTCTTCATCGCAACTTCGAACATGCTCGAAACCATACCGGGGCCGCTGCTCGACCGTATGGAGATCATCAGCCTTGCCGGATACACGGAAAGCGAAAAGTTGCAGATCGCGCGCCGTTATCTCGTCAAGCGGCAGCTCGAAGCGAACGGCCTGAAACCCGACGAGGTCACGATCGACGACGCGGCGTTGGGCACCATCATCCACGGTTACACGCGCGAGGCTGGCGTGCGCGCACTCGAGCGCGAAATCGGCAAGGTATTTCGCCACGCGGCCGTCAAGATCGCCGAAGACAGTACGGCGCGCGTCAGCATCGGCCCGAAAGATCTCACGGAAAGCCTCGGAGCGCCGCGCTTCGAGAATGAAGTCGCCATGCGCACCAGCGTACCGGGCGTCGCGACGGGTCTCGCGTGGACACCAGTCGGCGGCGACATCCTTTTCATCGAGGCGACGAAGTCCCCGGGCAAGGGCGGATTGATCCTGACCGGGCAGCTCGGCGACGTGATGCGCGAAAGCGCTCAAGCCGCCATGACGCTCGTCAAAAGCCGCGCGCAATCCCTAGGGATCGATCCGGCCGTATTCGAGAAAAGCGAGATCCACGTGCACGTTCCGGCTGGCGCCACACCGAAGGACGGCCCAAGCGCCGGCGTCGCGATGTTCATGGCGCTCGTCTCGCTCCTCACGAACCGCACCGTCCGAAGCGACACCGCCATGACAGGAGAGATCTCGCTCCGGGGCCTCGTTCTCCCGGTCGGCGGCATCAAGGAGAAAGTCGTCGCCGCGGCGGCCGCTGGTATAACGCGCGTCATGCTACCGGCGCGAAACCGGCGCGACTTTGACGACATTCCTCAAGACGCCCGCAATCGTCTCGAATTCATATGGCTGGAGCGCGTGGACGATGCGGTCGCTGGCGCGCTGGACCGCAAACCCGCCGATGCCGCGACGGATACGATCAACGCCTGATCCGTTCACGGAAATTCCCGACATTGCGTCGGCATTTATGGGAAGACGCGAGCTCTATTTCTGGAGCTTTATCGTCGCGCTACTGCTGTTCACGTTTGGCGCGGACGGAACAGCCTGATTGCGCGCTCGCAGATCGCACAACGAGCAACGACATTCTCGCCACGGGCGCAATCGTGGATACGGCAAACAATGTGTTAACGAAAATATTGCTAGATTGATTTAAGCACTGACCAATTCAGCTCTTCTTAAAGGATGCGGCGTAGAGAGAGCATAAGCGATTGCGGCGGTCATAACGGCGAAACAACAAGGTTTCAGTCGCCCGCCTGAGGGGACCGCGGCAATGAATGCATTCGTAAGTGGGGTTCAGTCCGCCTTTCAGGGAAATCTCTTAAAGCGAACGACGAATGCATCCCCGCAAACAAGCGAACCCTACACTTGGAATAAGGTGATCGTGCTCGACCTTCTCGAACGCTCGATCATCTTCACAATTTTCAGCTTGTTCGCCCTCCGCACGTACCACAAGCTGTCGGCCACTCAAGACCTGCGGTTTTATCTGCTGCTTCTATCCGAAATCGTGCCGATGGCATTCCTTCTTCTGCGGCGCCCATCGCCGACGCTCTCGGATCGCCCGTCGGATTGGCTGATCGGCGTGTCAGGCTCGATCGCTCCCTTGCTCATTACGCCGAGTCCAGCGCACCCTTGGGTCCCCTTTGTCGTATGCTATATCATCATCATAAGCGGCATCTGCGTGCAGCTATCAGCGAAGATCTTTCTTGGCCTGAGCTTCGGCATCATCGCCGCCAATCGCGGTGTCAAGCACGAGGGTCCTTACCGATTCATCAGGCATCCCATGTATGCAGGCTATACGATGGCACACATCGGGCTGTTGCTGGCCATGCCGGTCGCCATGAATGCCTTCTGGTACGGGATTGCATTTTTGCTGCAGATCGCGCGCATGAACCGCGAAGAACGCGTGCTGAAGCAATCTCAGGAATATCGCGATCTCATGAAGCGCGTCCCTTACCGGCTCGTCCCCGGCATCTACTGACGGCTCATGGCGTAGCTCTAGAAGGCAAAGTCTCGCCGGCCGACTTTCGCTTCCCCATGTAGGCGAGATAGCTGACGAGCGCATCGAGCTCCGCATTCGAAATTGCCGACTCGCTGAAACCTTCCATTTGCTGCTGTGGCCAGCTGCGCACAGCCTTAGGATTGCGGATAATGGCCCGCAGCCCGCGCTCGGTAATGTAGTCGAGAGCGCTCATCGGCCGGCCGAGATCAGGACCCATCTCGCCCTCTCCTGCGCCATCTATGCGGTGGCACGTCATGCAGTTCTTGATGAACACGGCTTGCCCCTTCCGCTCGGGCGCATCGTCCCCGAGAGATCGATCCACCGCCAGTTGCGGCCAGCGCCTGATTGGGTCGTCGACGCCCGAAAGCGACGCCACGGAAAACGGCCACAACTCGTTGCCGATGGCGGAGCGCTCAGCGCCTTCCCAGACCAGATAGAACGGACCTGCGCTGGCATCCCTGTCGGGAAGTTTTGGCCACGGCTTGGCCGGGTCTTCCACCGCGATCCATGCCACGGCGCCGCCCTCGGCCCCCTTTTTCACTAGATTACTTGCGATTTGCGACACGTACCCGTCGCTCGCGCGCGCTTCGATCGTATTGAAACCGTCTTTCAAAGCAGTACCGAGAAGCCCCAGCAGCGGCACGGCGCGATACTTCATTTCGCGGTGATAGGCGGAATCATTGGGAACGACCAGGTCGGTCGCGTCCGGCCGCGCTAGAAGCTCCTCCGCGGTAAGGCGGTGCGGCTTGCCGCCGAACGACAACGTCAGAACGCGCTCGGCGCCAAGACAATTTCCCGCGCTGAACGCCCAGAGAAGCAAAAGCGCCAGTACTCGTGCCATTCCATTTCCCCTGATGATAGTCGCCTGCCACAAGACGATCGCCCTCTCGAAAGACGCTGCGCAGCTCCACAACCCGCGGCGCGCCACGGCTCTGCTATTGCGCCTGCGGAATTCCCGACTTTTTCAGCAACGCGATCCTCTCCTCGACGAGGCTTTCGAGCTCCGGCAGAAGAACGACACTTTCCTGCTCGTTCGGGTCCGTGCGTGCAATGACGGCCGAAGCCGGTTTGTCGCTCACGTTGATTGGCAGATGCGGCACCCCCGCAGGAATGTAGACGAGATCGCCTGCCCGCGTTGGAATGCAGTTCTCGAGCCGATGCCCGAAAAGCGTCAGAACCTCGCCGTCCAGCATATAAATTGCGGTCTCATGATTTTCATGGAGGTGCGCCTTGGCGCGCGCACCGGCCGGGACGGTCAAGAGATGCATGCAGATGCCTTTCGAGCCGACAGTCTCCGAGGCGATCCCACAGAAATAAGTCAGACCCTGCTTCCCGTCATAGGTATCCGCCGCGCGAATGACCCGGCAGGTGAGGTCTGGCGAAGTAGTCATTTGAAATCACTCCTTCCCTATGGTCGTTGTTCGTGACAAAACCCGCTGCAGGGGTTTTGCGGATCAAATCGATCCCGCTGCAGCCATTCAAAAAGCTTGTTCGAGCTTAGCCAAGCGCCCTGTTTTATCTAAACAAGCTAGGCAACCAAAAATGACAAACAAGAAGCAAGATACCCTTCAGCCTGTTGACGACGCAGCGCGGCGCCTTGGCAAGACGCTCATGCGCATCGCCCGTTACGCTTCGCTGGCCACTATCGACCCGCTCGACGGTTCGCCGTCGGTCAGCCGGGTTAGCCTCGCGACAGCAATGGACGGTTCGCCGGTCTTCCTCATCTCAAGGCTCTCGAACCATTTCGCGAACCTCGAGGCCGACGCGAGGTGTTCGCTGCTTGTGGGCGAACCCGGAAAGGGCGACCCGCTTGCCTATTCGCGGATGACCCTGATCGGAACGGCGGAAAATCTTGGCGATAGTCCCACCCGCGCCCATGTGAAAAGCCGCTTTCTGAGACGCAATCCGAAAGCGGCATTATACGCCGACTTCCCGGATTTCGCCTTCTGGAAGTTTACGACAGCGCGCGCCTCGCTGAACGGGGGCTTCGGCAGAGCCTACGCAATAACGGCGGCCGACCTCGCCGTGCCAACCGGGGCGCTCGAATCCCTGTCTGAGTCTGAGGAAGGCGCCGTCGGGCATATGAACTCGGACCATGCCGACGCGGTCGGGCGCTACGCCGTGAAAGCGGGGGCGAACTCCGCCGAAGGCTGGCGTCTCGCCACCATCGACCCCGAGGGGCTGGATATGACGTCCGGTGATGAAGTCACCCGGCTGTGGTTCGATGCGCCGCTGAAGTCGGCACAAGACCTTCGGCCCGTCCTCGTCGCGCTCGCGAAGAAAGCCGACGCGTAACCGGACGCGTCGGAAGCTCGCCGGCCATCGGCAATGGCCTGCTCCAGGGCATAGGACGTACCAAGCTCGAGGTCGATGTAGGCGTTTTCCGCGTTTTCGATAAAGCGGCCTCGACCACAACTTTGAGGCGCGAATAATCTGCCTTTCGGCATATAGAACATATGATCAGTGAACCATGTGTACGCGACCAATTTCGCGTCACAAACAGCGCGTAGTCGGACCTTCTTTATTGTTAGTCATTTCAGGCGCGGACGTTCAGGAACATATCCACAAGGGATGCATCGGCCAATTTTCGGGCCGTTGACTGGGCCTCGGACGCCAAGTCAGAACGCCTTACTTTAGCTGTTCGAATCGTTCCATCTTTTCGTTGTGAAACTTAGTTTGAGATCAAATGAGTTCAGTCCAGAGATTAGAATCCAGTCGTCTGCGATTGTCGCTTCGCGAGAAGCTTCCCGGATACACTTGGATAAGATTGCTCGCACACCGGATTAAGAGCTCAAGACGCCTTCACACGCGATCGCTCTCAAACAAAAAAATTGCGAGCACCTGGAAGAAAGATCCAATCCTATCGCCTCCAACCGATGATTTCTTTGACATCATCGCGGGCCCGATCGGCGACGAAAACGGTCTCGGTCGTTCTGCGCGATACGATCTCGATTACCTGAATGCGAACGGCCCGCCGGCGACAATCGTCGATACGACAGAATCCAGTCCCGACGAGCTATTGCGGAAAATCCGAAGCGGGAGCTTGGCCCCGCCAAGGAGCCTGCTGCTTCTCGGCCAGCCCGATACCTATGCGCGAACACTTTCATACTTTCCTCCGGAATTCATCGCGCATAGCTGGAGGGTCGGCAATCTGGTCTGGGAAATGCCCTACTGCCCCAAGGAATGGAAATTCTTGGAAGCCGTGTTGCATAGCTTCAGAACACCCTCGCGATATTCGGCCACCGCCATCTGCAGCGGCTTGGGTCTGCAGTGCGAAGTCACGCCCCACAAAGTCAAGCTGACCGACCCCTCCGAGCTCTCTCGAGCACAGATGGGTCTTCGCAAGGATGCATTCGTCGGCCTCGCGATCATGGATTTGCGTTCATGCCCTGCGCGCAAAAATCCAATGGCCCACATCAACGCTTGGAAGTCGGCATTTGGCGACGATCCAAGCTTTCAGCTGCTGATCAAAGCGCAATTCACAAAAACAACTTTGCTCACGCGCGGCTCCATGCTGCGGCGGCTCGGAAGGAACATTCAGCTCATCGAAGGCCGCCTGACGGACGCAGACATCTCTGCTCTATTCCGAATGAGCGATGTCTATCTCTCGCTCCACCGCGCGGAAGGCTTCGGCCTCACGATCAAAGAGGCGCTGGAAGCCGGTGTGCCGACGATTGCAACGAACTGGTCGGCGCCCGCCGAATACATGAACGATTACGATCACGCCTTTCCGCTCCCCTACCGGATGACGCCATACCGCGACATGCTTCGCCACTACCGGTCTGAGGGGCTCTACTGGGCGGAAGCGGACTTCGTTGCGGCTGCCGTCATATTGAAGACACTAGCCCAAGCGAACAACCGCGCAAATTGAAGAACGACGGATACAGACTATTTTGGAGTTCGTCTTCTTACCGTTGATATTTTGGGGACTATTTCATGAAAACAGCTTTTATAACCGGCATCACCGGTCAGGACGGTGCATACCTCGCAAAATTTTTGCTGGAGAAGGGCTACGCTGTCCACGGCGGCGTGCGGAGAACCGCCAGCATGAACCGTGGCCGCCTTGCCGAACTCGGCATTGAAAACGAGATACAATACCACGACTTCGACCTGCTTGAGCTTTCCAACATCGTGTCCGTCATCGACGAAATAAAGCCCGATGAAATTTACAATCTGGCGGCGCAAAGCTTTGTCGCGGCCTCATTCCGGCAGCCTCTCCTCACCTCCGAGCTCGATGCGCTCGGTGTCCTGCGCATCCTCGAAGCCTTGCGAATGACCGGCTCGCAAGCCAGGTTTTATCAGGCATCGACATCCGAGATGTTTGGAAAAATCCAGGATCAAATCCAATCGGAAATGACGCCGCTCTACCCTCGCAGCCCCTATGGCGTTGCGAAGCTGTTCGCACATTGGATTACGGTCAACTACCGCGAGGCCCACAACATCTTTGCCGCGAGCGGCATTCTCTTCAATCACGAATCCCCCTTGCGTGGACAGGAATTCGTTACACGTAAGATCACGCTCACGCTGGCCAAGATCAAGCATCGTAACGCAAACATACTCGAACTTGGAAACCTGAATGCCGCGCGCGACTGGGGTTTTGCCGGCGATTTCGTGCAAGGCATGTGGAAGATGCTTCAACACAAGGTCGCCGATACCTACGTTCTCGCGACAGGCCGAACCAATTCCGTTCGCGATTTCGTAACCCACGCTGCGGACGCATTGGGCTTCAGGCTCGCATGGGAAGGCGACGGCGTAAACGAGACGGCACGCGATCGCAGCACGAACAGGATCGTGGTCCGCGTCAATCCTGCATTCTTCCGAGCTTCTGAAGTCGACACCTTGATCGGCTGTCCAGCGAAGGCCGAGAGAGATTTGGATTGGAAGCCGAAGGCGACCTTTGAAGAGCTGGTCGAGGGCATGGCCTCCGCCGACAATGATCGCGTCTCCCGCGGGTGCGTTCTGTTCTGAGCCGCAGGCTGAATTGCTCGCGCGGTCCTGTCCGATGCTCGCGGCTGAGCGCACGGCATCAAGCCGCCGCTGCCTCCGCCTCGAGTTCGTTCGCCAGAACCTCGCGTATCGACTCCGCGTCTTGATCGGGCTTCAGATCCAGAACAATGTCATCGACGCATCCATGACGAACCATGTTGTTCAGAACGAAAAGACGAGCATCCAGTGCCGATAATACGCCGTCTTCATCGATCTCGAAGACATCGAACAATTTCCAAATTGTCTCAGCAAAGGACAGGGGACTTCGCCTTGCGGCGAACGCGATCGCAACGGAATTGAACTCCATGAAGATCACAGGACGATCGCGGGCCAGAGTCGCGGCGGCGCCGGCGAGAACGTGGGCTTCATAGCCTCCCACGTTCAAGTTGACGAAATCTATCGGCGAACTGATCGCTGCCGACCAGTTATCGATCGTCTCCATCGCAACGCGCGCATCGTCGGCGGATAATGGCTGCCAACTGTGATCTCTCACAATCGCCGAGTTCGTGGCACAGGTCGCACCCAAAGCACGCTCCACGACCGTCGTATTCGACAGAGCGTTGGACATCATGTTCCCGCGCAAATGCAGCGCGCGCTTGGGGGAAGGCTCGAAAGCATAGATGTGCCCTTTCGGACAGGCGAGCGCCAAGGCCGCCGTCGTAAGCCCGATACGCGCGCCGACGTCCAAACATGTGCTCGTTGGATGCAGATGCCGCGCTGCAAATCTCAGCAGATTTCGCTCGCCGACACCTTGTGAAAATTCCGAAAGGTTCTGGAAATAATAGTCGCCTTCCTCGCCTTCAAATTCCAACGGGCGTCCGGCCAGGACGATGCGTTGTTTCATAAAAAATCCGCTACAGAAAAATTTGAGAAATACTCTGTCGTTTGAAAATGAAATTCGCGCCATCACAGTATGCACATCGCAAGCAAACCACTGAATTAACATCGACAGGCAAAACTGAAGCACCGCGACATTTTCCTCGACTAATGCCTCATCTGGACATTTCGACGAGAGCTTACGTCAATATGTCGATGATTAAGCTTGGGGAGATCTGGCCATTCGATATTGCGCGACGCGGCCGCCGAGTTATTATTCCGACTCAGTGGGCGTATTTTGACTGGCCGATATTCCATTTATTTTCACATACTGAATTCTGACTTTCTCATCTATTTCGGGAAAACGGACATGCGTTATATTGCAACGCCTATCCTATTTTTGCTTTCTTTCAGCCCGGCCTTTGCGGACGCAGCCCATGACTGCGAGTCAGGGCCAACACCAGACTCGCACATTACGGGCTGCTCGATCCTGATCGAATCGCCATCCAACAACTCCAGAAACCTCGCCATCTACTATGGAAACCGCGCTCTTGCTTACTTCGCCAAACGCGATTTCGAGCACGCAATAGCGGACTTTTCGAGCGCCGCTAAGCTCATCCCCGATCCCTATTATTATGTCGGCCGCGGCATTGTATACGCGGCACTCGGCGATTGCGACCGCGCCATAGACGATTACGACGAAGCTATAAAATTGGAGCCTTATTATCCGAGGGTGTACAATAACCGGGGAAATTGTCTGCGCAAAAAAGGTGACCTGGATGCCGCCATATCAGATTATTCTCGGGAAATAAAAATCAATCCGCACGAGCCGGTCGTCTATTTCAATCGCGGCGTAGCATTGAAGATGCAGGGCAGGTTCAGCGGCGCCATAGATGATTTCAGCACGGCCGTCGCCATCAATCCAAAATACGCATTGGCATACTTCGTTCGCGCCGACACATATATCGACGAAGGCGACCTGGACTCGGCCGACCGCGATTTCAAAACCGCGTCTATGCTCGATCCGAGTTTGGATCGCAAGAGCACGCACTTGGAGGTGCCACCCATCAATTGATGGGTGGCAAACCTTCACGGCGCTACGCTGGAGCCAAGGAACGCATTACCTATCACGCACATCGAGGCGCTCCGGATTGATGACCGGCTTGCTTAGATTGATGCGCTGGCAGATCGCATCGTAAAGCGCCTCGATGCGAGCTTCGTAATAGATAACGACGGCTTGCCGGTCCTCGCTCGCGCGCAACGCGTTGAGCTCTCCCTCCAGCCGCTCGATTCTCTTGAGCAGATATCGCGTGCCAAAAAATGGAATCCAGTATTTGAGATTCCGTCGTTGAAACTTCAACGCCATCTCATGCTCCCCCTAAAATATAAGAGATCGCTTCGGCTACCGAGTACTTCCCCGGCAACGCATATCTCTGTTCCGTCCAGCTCCGGCTGACTGTGTCCGGCAATCGCCACCTTTGATACTCTGCCATGATCGCTGCGGATATTTCGCCAATCTCCCTCGAGGGGTCGAGGCTGATGAAGTAATCCGCCTCCTCCTCTCGAAACGCCTGATAGGAAGACATCGCGACTCTCACACCCGTGTCGCGAGCGAGGTTGACTGTTCCGCTGGTTTCTCCGCACGAGGGAAAGCGAAGGTTGCATAGAAGAGAAACCGACTCCATCTCACGCCCGAAGGCCTCGTCAGATAGTCCGCTGAGATGAATGCAATTGCGCTCCACGCCGTAGACTTTCGCCCAATACAGAGGATCCAAGGTCTTATCGGCCAGCGAGCCTGCAAACTTCAGCTCGACATCGGACCGCGCCTCCTCGGGCAACGCCCAAAGAAACTTGGCGAAACCCTTGATGACCTGAAGCGGCCGCTTGGATAGAGCGATCCACCCGAAACAACCGACCGTAAACTTGCCCGGCCTGCCGCGCACGCGCTCGATCACGCTCTGATAGCGCGGGAATTGCATCACGATGATCTCCGGCAACGCGGCGCCATGTGAACTTTCAAGACTGAGCTTTAGCCCCGCGTAATAGCTATGGACGATGATCGCGTCGGAAAGACTGAGAATTTTCGACTGCGCGACGAGATTGCAACTCACAATTTGCGGCAAGCGCCGATCAGAAAATCTCGCCAGGATCCACTCCTGCAGCTTCGGCATTTCGTACTTTATATGCTCGGCCAATCCAGCCGTATCGACGCTTCTTCCACTCCTCGAATGCATGTTGGAGACGGCCTGAAAACATTGTGGATCATGAATAACGCTGATGAGCTTCTTTCGTCTGTCGGCCGTTGCAGCGATCGCGTAGGCGAAGCGATGAAATCGATTGTTCGCGAAAAACGCGATCACGACATCGTCGGGATCGGGATCGTAGTCCTCTACCGCGACAACGGGCATTCCCATGTAGTGAGGATCGAAGCGTCCGAACTCCGCTGTCGTCACGATCAATACGTCTTGCGAGCGGAGAACCGACAGACCAGCGGCTATGAACAGCCCGAGATACGGCGCCGTTCCGGTATTCATTGGCGGCACCGGCGAAGCTAATACTATACGCCCCATAAAATTCCTCTGCCGGAAAACAGTGCCTCGGCGACGAACGCCCCGAGCAAAAGTAGCTTAGATCATTGGATGTCCTCAACGAAGTACATCGATATAGATATCCCGTGAGAACGTAGTTCTTGGTTCCGCCGCCGCCTTCGTCGGAAGAGGCACCGCAGCACAAGTTACAATTTTTCTGGAAGAGATAGCCGCGTCGGATATTCGGGGGATGACGCAAGCTGTCTTATTGAAGAAAATCGAACAATACAGTTCTCAAAATCACTGCAGCTCGAGAAGGCGGCCCCGAATTTCGGCGAGGCCGCCCGATCGTCACCCGCTCAAATCCGGTGACCGCAGTTCAACCAACCGAACATTCGATCACCGAGCCTCTGCGTCTTGTAGAAGGCGGCATCCGCAAGGGCTGTAGTGCGGTCGAAGACGCTGTGGATACCCGTCCCAACCCCATCCAAGCCGAGGCAATGCGCCTCCGATGCAGCGGGCGCAGCTATTGTGGCAACGCCGATCATGACTGCTAATATGAGATGCTTTGACATGCATAAAACTCCTTTAGACACGCAGTAATTCAGCGAGACTAAGCCGCAGTTTTCAAACGACGAGCGCTGTCGATCATTTTGGTTAGTTGTAAATTAAGTCTGAGAATGAGCATTAAAGACGCTGAAACCTGGAGGCACTGTGAACGTTGAGCGATCAAACCGCGGAGCGTGTTCATGATCCTCTATTACTCACCCGGAGCCTGCAGTCTCGCCAGTCACATTGCGTTGGAAGAAGCCGGCAGGAAGTTCAAGCTGGCAAAGGTTGATCTCAAGACGCATAAGCTCGAAGAGGGCCGATCGTATTTGGACATCAATCCGAAGGGCTATGTACCGGCACTTCAATTCGACGATGGCCAAGTCCTGACGGAAAACATCGCCATTCTCAGTTTTATCGCCGGCAATTACCCGGGGCTCATGGCTCCGGGTCAATTCGGTCAGTATAGACTTCTCGAGATGCTCGCATTTATCTCAAGCGAAATTCACAAGGCTTTCGCGCCGATATTCCGTGCCTCGGCGACAGACGCTGACAAAACCGCCGCCGTCGCAAAAATCCGCGAGAGGTTCAAAGAGATCGCCGCGCAAACGAAGGGCCCGTATCTTTTCGGCGAACACGCGACCGTCGCCGATTTTTTTCTCTTCGTGATGTTGCTCTGGGCCACGAAGAGCAAGATCGATTTTCCGAAACCGTTGAAGACCCTCTTCGAGCACGTGCGAGCCCGCCCCACGGTAGACGTTGTGATGAAGCAGGAGGGCTTGGCGTGATGGCCGTCTAACTGCCCCTTCGACGATGGCGTTCTCAAAATCTCACAAACCGTCCAAAGCGTGACCCACCTGCTACATTCACAGGTAGCATTTCGGGTTAGCATCACAACGTGCATTGCGTTCTTTTGAGAATGGAATCTCGGAATGCGCAATCGCAAATTTCTAATTTTGGGAATGGCGTCAGGAGCTTGGTTTTTCGCTCACGCTTCCTCGGCAACCGGTGCCGAATATGGATTTTCCTCCTACGGTCTCGGCAGCTCTGCCTTTAGCGCGGGTGTAACCCCTCCGCCCGGCACGTACATCACGTTCGTTAGCGGCTACTATCAGGCCAAGATCAGCGGCGAGATTCCCTTTGGGGGCGTCACGTTGAATGCCGGCGCCAAACTCGATTTCTTCCAGTCCGCAATAAATGGCCTCTACGTCCGCGAACAAAAGCTGCTCGGCGGACATCTTGGTCTTTCCGTCACCGTGGCCAGTCGGACACGTCGATCTAAAGGCGAGCGTCACCGGGCCGTTGGGAAACACCTTTGAAGACAGTGTTTCCGGTGGCGGACTCGGAGATATCACAACGCGCGCGCAGCTCGGCTGGCAGGAAGGCGAGTTCGCACACACGGCCTACGTGCAGGTCGTAGCCCCTTCAGGCCGCTATTCCGTAGGGTTCGAGCCGATTATCGGTCTGCACCGGCCGGGCATCGATACAGGCTGGGCGTTTACCTGGACAGACAAGAGCTCAAAGCTCCAGTTCAACGGCACGGCCGGCTTCACTTTCAACTTCAACAACGACGCTACGAATTATCAAAGCGGCACGGACTTTCATTTTGAATGGGCGGTCGGCCGCGAAATTTACAAGGGCCTTGTCTTCGGAGTCGTCGGCTATGACTACCGTCAGCTGACAGGGGACTCAGGTCCCGGAGCGGTCTTCGGATCGTTCGAGGGAAGCGTCGACGCGATTGGTCCGGGTTTGACTTATACGCCTCTGGTCGGCAAGACACCGCTCATCCTCAATGCGCGATATTATCAGGAATTCAACACCGAGCACCGGTGGGAAGGCAATATGACGATCGTCTCGGGAACCATTCGATACTAGAGGGCGAAAGGCTCGAATAGAAGTCTGCAGCGATACACGCTCGAAAGTCATTCTTTCATCGACTGTTTACTGATTAACCCGAGCTGTCGCATCGCAACGACATATTTGATTGACTGACATTCGCCGCAGGCGGACTGTGATATCGGACGGGTTTGGGCAACTACGTAGTCGGCTGCGAGGACGGCAATGCAGTTGCTTGGCCCGATCTCATATACGAGATCACCTTGGCATTCTTTTCTGATTAGTGCGCGCCAGGTGTTGACGGTATCGTCGCGCGGCGTTCGGCGTCGAAATCCGCGCAGAACCTCAGCTCAACCACATTACATTTCTGCAGGCGAAGCGGCTCACGATCGCGCGGGAGGCGTCCCGTGACACTTGTCCGTGAAAAGTCCGATTCCACCATTCGGGAAAAGCAATTCGAAAAGCAATCTCCGCATTCCGGAATGATCCTTATTCCGAGCGGCACGTTCAAAATGGGATCTGACCATCATTACGCGGAGGAATCCCCGGTTCATCGGGTATCCGTCGACGATTTCTGGATCGACGAAACGCCAGTAACCAATGCGCAATTTCGGAAGTTCGTCGATGCGACGGGATATCGGACGTTTGCCGAGATCGCGCCGAAAGCGGAAGACTATCCCGGCGCTCTTCCGCACATGCTGAAGGCAGGTTCGCTCGTATTCAATCCTCCGAGAAACCCCGTCGGCCTCGCCGATTGGAGCCAGTGGTGGGAATTTCGCTTCGGCGCGAACTGGCGTCATCCCTATGGCAAGGGCTCCTGGATCAAAAGCCTCGACGATCATCCGGTCGTCCACGTCGCCTACCAAGACGCTGAGGCCTACGCGCGATGGGCCGGTAAGGACCTGCCGACGGAAGCCGAGTGGGAATTCGCCGCGCGCGGAGGCCTCGAAGGGGCCGAGTTCGCTTGGGGCGATGAGCTAACGCCCGGCGGACAGCACATGGCCAACACATGGCAAGGCAATTTTCCGCAGGAGAACCTGAAGCTGGACGGCTTTGAACGAACGTCTCCCGTCAAAGCTTTTCCCGCCAACGGCTACGGTCTTTACGATATGATCGGCAACGTCTGGGAATGGACGTCCGACTGGTATGCCCCGAAACATCCGGCCGATGCCCCGAAGGCTTGCTGCATCCCGGAAAACCCTCGCGGGCCGCGTGAGGACCAGAGTTACGATCCTCGCCTGCCCAACATCAAAATTGCGCGCAAAGTCCTGAAGGGCGGCTCGCACCTATGCGCGCCGAACTACTGCCGCCGCTACCGCCCCGCCGCTCGCCACCCGGAACCCGTCGATACATCCACAAGCCACGTCGGGTTTCGCTGCGTTCTCCGCAAATAGAAAAACAATCGACACCGCGAAGGAGTGGAAAATGAAAACGGTGACACCGTCCCTTATCGCAGCCTTCACAGTTCTTCTCGCCGGAATGGCTTGCGTGACGACGCAAGCCGATGCGCGGAGGTTCGCAGGTCCACACGCCAGAGCCCACATCGCGGCCAACAACGTGAGATTCAATCACAGAGCCAGGGTAGCAAACCGCGTCTACAGGCGAGATTATCGCCGCGGCCGCTGGGTCAATGGAGTCTGGGTGGCCGGAGCCGTCGCAACCGGTGTCGCGGTCGGCGCGGCCGCCGCCTCGGACACCTGCGCCTACTACTGGAACAGATGGAAATCGACCGGAAGCGCCTATTGGCGCGACAGGTACTACGGCAACTGCGGCTGACATCCGCGAGCGTCAACCGGCTTTCGGCCGCGTGTCTCAGGCGCGCGGCTCCTACCGACGGGAAAACGACGAGGGTCATCGGGGAGAATATTCGAATGAAAGGATAATGTCTGATGGGTACCGTCGCAAATGATGCTCAATCGCAGTCCTCACTCGATCGGAGAAATTTGCTGACGAGCGGCGCGTCGCTGCTCGCTCTATCCGCCGCGCTGAGCACGCGCGCCGAAGCCCAGGAGCAGCCCGGCGCACCTTCGCCGACTTCATTGTCCGGCAGCAAACCAAACATTCTCGTACTCTGGGGCGACGACATCGGTATCGCCAATCTCAGCGCCTATTCCAACGGCCTGATGGGTTACGAGACCCCGAACATCGATCGGATCGCCAAAGAAGGCCTCAAGCTCCAGCATTACTACGGCGAACAATCCTGCACGGCGGGCCGCTCGGCATTTCTCACCGGTCAGCACATCATGCGGAGCGGCTTGAGCAAGGTCGGGTTCCCCGGCGCGCCCATGGGCATGAGCCAGCTCGATCCCTCTGTCGGAGGCCTCCTCAAGAATCTCGGCTATGCCACCGGACAATTCGGCAAGAACCATGTCGGCGATCGCAACCCATCGCTACCGACCGTCAACGGCTTCGACGAATTCTTCGGCAACCTCTACCATCTCAACGCCGAGGAAGAACCCGAACTGCCCGACTATCCGAAGGACCCGGCCTATCGCGCCAAGTTCGGGCCGCGCGGGGTTCTAAAATGCAAGGCGACGGATGTTGACGACCCGACCGTCGATCCGCGTTTTGGCAAAGTCGGCAAGCAGATAATTGAAGATACCGGCGCTCTGACCAAGAAGCGCATGGAAACGATCGACGACGAGACCTCGAGCGCCGCGATCGATTTCATCAAGCGCCAACACGCGGCGGGTAAGCCCTTCTTCGTCTGGTTCAACTCGACGCGCATGCATCTGCGAACACACGTTCGCCCCAGCCATCGCGGGCGTTATCAGCACGGCGACAGCGAGTACATCGACGGCATGATGGAGCACGACGACACCATCGGAAGCCTGCTCAAAGCACTCGACGATTTTGGTATAACCGGCAACACGCTCGTCGTCTACTCGAGCGACAACGGCCCACACATGAACACATGGCCGGACGGCGCCATGACGTGGTTCCGCTCGGAAAAGAACACGAACTGGGAAGGCGCATTCCGCGTGCCCTGTCTCGTTCGCTGGCCCGGACACATCAAGCCCGGAACCGTGACCAACGAGCTCATGAGTCACAACGATTGGATACCGACACTTTGTTCGATTGCCGGAGAACCTGATATCGTCGGGAAACTCAAAGCCGGCTACACCGCCAACGGCATAAATTACAAAGTGCACCTCGACGGCTACGACCAGTCGGCGTTCTTACAAAACGTCAGCGGTAGCGCCGCGAACAACAACGGCGTGAAAAGCGCGCGCAACAGCTTCTTTTATTCCAACGATGATGGGCTGCTCGTGTCATTCCGGCAAGGCGATTACAAGTATGTCTTCTCGGAGCAAAGGTCGCCGGGTACCATGGAAGTTTGGGCGGAACCTTTCACCACGCTTCGTCTGCAGAAAATCTTCAACCTCTTCCAGGATCCGTTCGAGCGCGCGGATATAACGTCGAATACCTTCTGGGACTGGCAGATGAACCACGTCGGATCGATGTACGGCGTTATGGACGACGTGTTTCAGTTCGCGTCGACGTTCAAGGACTTTCCACCTCGCTCGTTCCCGCCGAGTTTCAATCCGGCGAACATTCTTTCCGAGGAAATGGACGACATCAAACGGAAGGAGGCCTTCAAGAAAAACTTGGACCTCGACCGAATTCGCGGCAAATTGAATCAGATGATTGACGAGCACATGCTGGAGCGCGTGCCGCAATAGTCCCGATGCGAACGCCCCCAGTTCCCGTCATTTCCCGACGGGGACGGCCACACACCGAAACAGTGTTATGAATTTTTCCTGTGATATTGCTTCGAGCAGCGCAACAAGGGCTTCTATAATGTGGAGTACGTATTCACCGCGGCATCGAGATCGGTAAAAACTTTCCCCTTGCCGTCTTTCATAACCAGCGCCGCGGTACAGCGCTCACGCACGATCACCCCGTCATGAATTGCCAGGATCATGGCGCGATCGGCGCGCTTCTCAAATATCTCTCGATGACACTTCTCCTGGAAGCGATGATCGCCGACAAGAATGACCTCGTCGATCAGAAAACATTCGAAATCGATTGCCAGTGACAACGCGAATGCCAAGCGCATCCGCATTCCGCTTGAGTAATATTTGAAGGGCGTATGAAGCTGCCGTCCGATCTCAGAGAAATCACTGACGAACTCATACGTCTCTTTGAACGGAACATCATAAATTCGCGCGATAAAGCGAACATTGTCGAACCCTGTGAGTTCGCCTTGAAAGCCGCCAGACAACGCGAGCGGCCAGGACATCGTGAGCCCGCGCTCGATCGTACCGCTGGTCGCAACCTGAACGCCCGACAAAATTTGAATGAGCGTCGACTTTCCGGCGCCATTTCTCCCGAGAACGGCAAGGCGCTCTCCTCGACCCACGCGAAACGAAATGCCGTTCAGGACGCGCCGGACGCCGATTTCCGTATCAAATTCCTTTACGAGATCGCGAACAATGATCGCGTCGTCATTTGGCGCCAAAATTGTTGATTGCATCCCGGTCATGTATTTCCCGCGAAACCACTATCTTTCGGCGTGCGCCAGCACTTCGAGCACAAGCCTGCGGCCAATCGCATAGAAGAGACTGCAAAGTGCAAACACGCCTATGAGTTGCAGAAATCGCCGGGGATAGAACGGATAGTCGGGAGCCGTTGGAGCACTGATATTCTCGAGAAAAATCTGCTGCCGGGATGCCTCGATACGCGCCATTTCCAACGCGGACTGAGCCGATGCAAATGTGCGTTCGGAAAATTCCCGATTGAGCGTGAGCATTTCATATTCGGCGAGGAGCGGCGCAAGAGACTGGTCGGAACCGGCAAGCAACCGTCGCTCTTGCGCAATCTGATCGTTGATCGCCGCTATACGACGCTGAAGAGACGTTGCCTGCGGGCTGTCCGGGGAGGAACTCGTCAACTCTGCAAGTTCGGCCTTCGTTTTCGCAATACCGAGCGAAAGCTGGGTAATGGTATCGAGAGCCGACGCGGAAATCTTTCCGGGATCGATCAGCCGGTTCTTCTTGCGAAATTCGGTTATCTTGTTGACGGCATCTTGCGCGTTGAGCCGGCTATCTTCGACCGTTCGCTGAGCGGTCGCGACGGCATCCCCTTGAGCTCTTGCACTGATGTGATTGACGAGCGTCTCGGCCGAGCGCAGGAGAACTTCCGCTATTATTTTTGCGTCGTCGGGGCGAAACGCTTGCACGCGAAGAGTGCTAATACCCGTCGTCTGATCATAGTCGATCGTTAGGAATTGATTGAAGTGCTTCCACAGATGCTCTTGCGACTGCTTGAAAAGGAAACTCGGATAGCGCCACAGGAAATCCGCCTCAGGGCGATTTAATCGCTCAAGCAAGTCAGCTTGCGATACGAGCGCCTGAAGAGCATCTCGCGAACGCATGTACGCGTGAACAATGTAAGCGTCGTTCGTCATCCCGGCGCCGCCGACCTCCTGCATGAGTCCACTTAGGGACGACGTGCCGAGGCTGGGATTGCGGACAATGAACTTGGATTCCGATTCATATCGATCAGCCGCGATCGCGAATAAATAGACCGCAGCGAGTGCAGTTGGAGCGCCAACGAATATGAGGAACCAGCGCCAAGCCGCCACGAAATAAAGAAACGGATTTTTGCGTTCAATTACGGATGCACGAGGGCCGGCCCCAACCGGCACAAGTTCGACCGTCTCGAGTTCGAGCGCAGACCTTTTCAACTGCAAGGACTGCCCTCCATTAGTAGAATGCCCTCAAAAATCCAAGCTGCAGCCATCAGGCTACCGAACGCGATATCGCATATAAATTCAATAGAAGTAATTGATGAGGCAGCCGGGCTTTGACCTCTTATGGCCACTCGGTAATATATAAGGGCATTACGTTGCTGGGAAATCAAAGTACGCTGTGAGGGGGACGATGCGCAAAACGGAACGGTTCCTTCTGGCGACAGGTATATTATTTTCGGCGCTTGCCGGATGTTCAGCCAATTTGGCGACGCCAACAGCACCCAATGGCGGTCTCAGCCTCTCATCCAGTGGCTCGGAAGCCACACAGGCGAACGATAGCAATCCGTTGGCCGTCGCTGGCGTTGGAAACGGGACCACGACGAACGCACCCTCCTCGTCGGCACAGCGGCAGATGGTCACCGGATTCAAGCACGCGACAGTGATCCTTTATGGATCGCCAACCAGCAATGACGGGGAACGCGTGCCGGCTGACTCTCTATCGGTGCCCTTCAGGCCGAGCGCCCAGTCGGACAGCGGAGCGCGCATTCAAATCATGACTGTCGATGGACCGCGTTGGATTGCAAAATCTGATCTTACTTTCGGCTCGGGCACCTGAACTGAAAGCAATGAGCCATCCAATGCTGAATGCGGGTTTGTTGAATGGCTGGTGAGTCTCAACGTGGCCTGAAGACACAGATTCGATGTATCGGCGCCTTGATAATTCGCGACGTCATGAGCCATTACGGCCGCGCGAATATTGGCTTCCTTTGGATCGTCCTCGAGCCTCTGATCCTGGCCGCCGGCGTCATGACGATCTGGCATACTTTAAAGCCCTCCTTCGAGCATGGCGTGCCGATTTTGCGCATGGCCTTCACCTGCTATCTACCTTTGACGTTGTGGCGCCACCTAACGAACTCGTGCCTCGGTCTTCTCTCTCACAGCTATGGCCTGCTCTACCATCGGCGCATCACGCTCGTTGACATCGTCATCTCCAGGCTTGCGCTCGAGGCTATGGGCACCACTACCGCCCTCGTGTTCGCATACTTAGTTCTTGCGGCAGCCGACCTCATCGAGCTCCCGGCCGATCCAAGTTGGGCGGTGGCAGGATGGATATCCATGATTGTCCTGGCCGGCGGGATGGGGTTCATCCTCACGATTCTGAGCGAATATTCCGAAGCGACACAAAGATTTGTGCAACCGATGCAGTACCTGATGCTGCCGCTCTCCGGAGCATTCTTTATGGTCGACTGGCTTCCGACTTCCTCGCAATCGATCGCGCTGCTAAATCCGACTGTGCATTGCTATGAAATGTTTCGCGCTGGCGTGCTCGGCGATGCCGTCGTGACGCACTTTACGCCGTGGTACCCGGCACTCTGCGGCCTCGTGCTGTTCGCTATTGGCCTTTACGGACTGGATTCGTTGCGAAGTAAGCTCCACGCGAATTGAGCCCACACTGCTCAGTCATGTTGGGATTCCACGACATGCTCTTTGAATCCCGAAACCACCAGCCACAGCACTAGAACCATTACGATATTGAGCCCAGCGACCGTGGCTATATTTTTTAGCCGCGTAGGCGCCATTGAGCTATCAGGTGCAGTTGGCTCGACAATGCGCTCCAGGTAAAGCTGCTGCCTCCTGGCATTCTGTTGAGCCGTCTCGAGAGATCGCCGCACATATGTAAGACTCTCTTTGGCGAATTGTTGATCCAGGAGCAATCGCTCGTAACGCGCCAGTTGATCGGCTATCCCATCTTTTGGATCGGAGATCTTCTGCCGTTCCGCCGAAATTTGAGACTGCAGAGCCTCTGCCCGAAGCCGAAGGCCTGGCAACTGAGGGTTGATACCGGCGCCTTTTGCGATTTCCCGGATCTGAGCCTCCAGTTGCGCGCGCTCCGCTTCCAGCCTCGCGATAACCTCAACCACGACGATTGCCGAACCGGATGCATCGATCATCAATTCTTTGTTGCGAAACTGCGTAATCGCAATCTGTGCCGACACCATCCGCTCTTCCGCGCGGCGAACCTCTTGCTCTGCAAGACGCACGGCATCTTCCTGCATCCGAACATTCATCCGATTGACCACGTCTTCCGCAAGCGAGAGCAGCGCAAGGCTGACATCTTTCGCATCTTCGGGGGCAAACGCGTGGACGTTCAATGTCACTATTCCAGTAGTGGTGCCATATCGGGTCGTGATCATCCAATTCAGGTACTTGTAAAATTCTTCCTTGCTATCGTTGAAAAAGATCGACGGAAATCGCGCGATAAAGTCAGCGCTTTGTGGTCCGTAAATTTTCCGAACCGGCAAACGTTCTGCGAGGCTGTCGGCCGCGCTGCGCGACGATAAGAAAGCCTGCACCGAGTAGACGTCATCCTCTACCCTTCCGATGCCGCTCATTTGCAGGAGTGCGCCGAAACCTGATGACCCGGCGGGCTTTTCCGATGTCCGCAAGACAAATTGCGATTCAGAGACGTATTGGTCGGTGGCAACTAAGCCATAATAGACGATCGCCAAGATCGACGGCAGCAACCAAAGACAGAGGCGCGCATACTTCGACAAAGCCCCGCGCTCAGTTTCGGACTGTTTGCGAAATGAAGCGGCTCGAGCGCCATCCGCCCCCCTTTTAATCGTCTCGGCTCTGTCGGCTGCCGTCATTGATTTGGCTTGGTCCTTCTCATGTTCGAACTGTCATACGCAGTCAGTTCTATATACGTCCTATTTTCAGAACCCTGCGGCGACTTCCCGGTTGACCGCTTCCTGCGTATAGCCTTTTTATTTCCGTTTCTCACCGAAATCCCGTGAAGGTGCAAATTGCAACAACACACGGCATTCCGCCATGCCGTAATCACCGGAGCCAGCAGCGGGCTCGGTGCCGCGTTGGCCATAAGACTTGCGCATAACGGAGGCAATCTCACACTTTTTGGACGCGACAAGGCCCGCCTCGAGCAAGTGGCCGCTGACTGTACGCAGCGAGGCGCAAGGGTACACACGGTCATCTGCGACGTCAGCGATGCTGCCGGAATGAAGAAAGCTCTCCTCCAGGCAGACGATATGACGCCCGTCGACCTGATTGCCGCGAATGCCGGATTAGGCGGGCGCGATGTCCTCGCAGGACCGAATGGCGAATCTACTGAACTGGCCCGCAATATTTGCAACGTAAATATCCACGGGGTCTTCAATACAATTATCCCATTGATGGATTCCCTCATAAAGCGAAGGAATGGCCATATCGTCATCATCAGCTCGATTATGGCATTTCAGGGCCTCCCCGAAGCGCCCGTCTACTCGGCGTCTAAGGCCGCGGCCCGCATTTATGGGCAGGGAATCCGCAGGATGTTAAAGCCTCACAACGTTCACGTCATGGTCGCATGTCCCGGGTTCATAGACACGCCAATGAGCGCTAGCCTTGCCTATCCGAAACCGTTTTCGATGAGCGCCCAAGACGCAGCAGAACGCATTGTTCAAGCACTAGAGCGGCAAAAATCCGAAATCGTATTCCCCTGGCAGCTCAATTTTTTGCTGCGGTTAGTCAATAATATGCCCGCGAATTGTGCAGATCGAATTCTGGCAGTGATGAAATCATTGGCTATCAGGAGATCCCATTGATGGCCGAATCTATTTCCGTGAAGGAAGTCACAACGAAGAGAGATCTCCGTGCCTGGCTTAAAGTGCCCTATACTGTGTTTAAGAACGATCCGTTCTGGGTGGCAATGCCAGACATTCTGGAACGCGAACAGATCTCGCGCAAACACAATCCCTTTTTCACATCCGGCGAAGGCGCATTTTTTGTCGCGTATCGGGGAAGCGAGCCCGTCGGCCGTATCTCGGCACAAATCAATCACCGGTACCTGGCGCAACACCACGATGAGACCGGGCACTTCGGATTTTTTGATTGCATCGACGATAAGAAAGTTGCTGAGGCATTGGTTGGCGCGGCGAAGGACTGGCTTCGCGATCGCGGAATGAAGCGCATGACGGGCCCGTTTTGCCTCAGCATAAACGAGGAATGCGGTCTCCTCGTCAGTGGTTTTGAAACAACGCCCTCGATTTTGACGAGACATAGCCGTCCGTGGATCGGGCCGCTTTTGGAAACGTGCGGTCTAAACAAGTCGATGGACCTGTTCGCCTATCGCACGAGTCCAGCCGCTTCGGTCCCGCAGATCGATCGTCTCGCACGATTGGCCCGTGAAACCAGTCGCATCACGATTCGCCAATTCGATATGGCGCGTTATGCACATGACGTCAGAATAGTCTTCGACATCTTCAATGATGCGTGGCGTGACAACTGGGGCTTCGTGCCGTTCTCCGACGCCGAAATCAAGGCGATGATCACCCAAACCCGGCCAATAATGCGCGGGAAATTTGGCCGTATCATCGAAGTTGACGGCATCCCGTCGGCGATGATGGTTGCCTTGCCGGATCTCAATCGATCCATCGCTCCGTTCAAGGGGCGGCTTTTGCCCTTCAACTGGCTGAAGCTCATCCACGCGGTTTGGTCCGATCGCTGGAAATCCGCGAGAATACCGCTTCTGGGCATTCGTCAGAACTTGCGCCGAACGGCATTGGCCCCGGCTATTCTTTCGCTCCTCGTTTCGGAATTCATGCAACTTGGCCGGGATTACGATCTCGATTGGGTGGAGTTCTCTTGGATTCTCGAAACCAATGAGCCCATGGTCAAGCTCGCGGAGCTTGCAGCTGGACCGCCAAGCAAAGTGTTCAGAATCTATGAAGTGCCGGTCTGATTACCCGGTGACTTTATCGTACACGGACCGCAATCGACGTTGATACTTCTCCAAGGAGAAGTCGGACGCTCGCTTCAGACCGCGCGCCGCAAGTTCTTCGCGGTAGTCCCTATCCACATCGAGCCGCTGAATGGCCTGCGCCATCGCGTCCACGTCAAACGGATCCACCAAGCATCCGGCGTCACCCGCAATTTCCGGCAGCGACGTGACATTCGATGACATGGTCGGCGTGCCAACCGTCATCGCTTCAAGCACCGGAAGGCCGAAGCCTTCATAGAGGGAAGGGAAAAGTAGCGCCCGCGCGCCTCGCATCACCGAGACGAGATCGCCGTATGGAACATACGACAGGCGTCGTACGCGTCGCTTCGGCACGATGTGCTTTCCAGCAACCGTGTAGGATAGAAAGCGCTCGTCAGCGATTTTCTCGAGCTCCTTCTCGTACATCCATCCTAGGCCTCCGGCGATAATCAGCGGCCTCTGCACGCCCGAAGCTGCATAAGCATCAACGAGTCTTGCGATATTCTTCTTCGGCTCGATAGCTCCAACGAACAAAAAATAATCTTTGAAATCGAGCCCGTATTTGGCCGCGAGCATATCCGAGACGGCGGCGTCCGATTGTTCAGTCACGTCCTTGGGCAGAATGACAGGCTGATAGGTATTGGTGATCCTATCAGGCGAGATTCCCGTAAGCTGAATAATATCTTGGCGAGAAAATTCCGAAACAGTCACGATATGATCGGCGGTTCGAACGATCTCGCGCAACATCCCCAAATAATATTTCTTGTCGTCGGCTGTTGCGGACGGAAGCCGAAGCGGAATGATATCATGGATCGTATTAATGTTCGCGGCGCCTGAAATATGGATTGGCGCGGCTCGCGTAACATGAAACACATCGGGAGGCTGATCTACGCGGAGACGTAACCGCGTCCCGTGGCGCATGAAATGCAGCCTCTCGACGTCCAGCAGAAATGGTACTCCATAAATGCGACGGAAGCCGTCAAAGGACGCATTCGGTCGCGCCACCACCCCGTCGATGCTTTTCAAGACACCGGCTTTGACGCCAAGCGGCGCGCCAAATAACCGGCGCAGCTCCATCTGGCCTTTGTGAATGAGATTCAGGTTTCGAGGTCCATCGAACACGGTGATCTCCGCCATCACCGCATCGCTCTCATCAATGGCGCGGTTCGTACTGACGAGAAGGTCTGTTTGATATCCAAGCGCGCGCGCTGCACTTCCCAACGTCCGCGAGTACGTCGCTATTCCAGTCCCTGCCGAAAGCGCTAGATTATAGCCTTCAAGAAGGAGACGACGGGTTTTGTTATCTTGCCCGTCCCCTGAAAGTGGCATACGAATCAGTTGCATGAGGGACGAAAAGCTTTTCCAATCTCTGAAATAAATAGGTGGCAGGCGCGGACGGCAGGTACACCTGTCTTATAGATGCTCAACCGCCCGCGGTCACTTCAATGATTGCCGATAGCCCGATTTTTGTCAGGCGACTTCCTCGAATACGAAAGAATGAAGCGAGAGTTTCCGAATGCACTGGGTAGCCGCCAAATTTCTCAGACGACTATCATTACGACCAAATTGGCTTCTCAAATATTCGGCCACTAAGTCTGTCGCTTCGGCTGACCGCGCGCGAGATAACCTGCGCTGGCAGGAAGCAACCGCACATTATAGACGGGCCCTGGATTGTGACCCGGTCCTATCGCCCATCTGGATTCAATATGGACATGCCCTCAAGGAGTCTGGTCATGTCGCAAACGCCGAAGCCGCCTACCGTCAAGCCTTGGCGTTAGGATTGGATGATTGTGACGCCCACCTGCAGCTGGGTCATGCTTTGAAGCTGCAAGGAAGGCATGAGGAAGCTGCCCGGGAATATTACTGCGCGCTCTTACGCGATCCCTCTAACCCCACCCCCGCTCGAGAACTGCGAATGCTCGGTTGGCGACGCGAAAAGCTGCGCTCGGCATTGAAAGTTCCGGCATTTGAAGACACCGGCTCGGCGGGCAGAATACGCTCCGAATGGCCGACAATTATTTTCGACATTACGGACATCGCCTACTACGTTGTCAACTCGCGCTGGCCAACCGGCATACAGCGCATTCAACTCGCCGTCCTATCCGCCCTCATAGCTCAGCCGCCCGAGAAGCTGAATATTCTGTTTTCTGCATTTTCGCGCGCCTCCAATTACTGGACTCCTATAGCGAACGAAGTTGTCAAAGACCTCGTGGCGATGACCGCCGCCGATGGCCGAGACGACGACCCCGAGTGGAAACATCTCGTTGGGCGAATTGAAGCGCAGATTTTTATCGGACCCGACCTAGAGGTCCCGCAGGGAGCCCGGCTGGTCAATCTCGGATCGTCATGGGCGATGCCCAACTACTTCCTGGCTGTTCGACGCGCCAAGCTGGAATGCAATCTGATTTACGTTCCCTTCATCCACGATTGCATTCCGATCATCGCGCCGCAGTATTTCGTCAGCGAGCTTGGCTACGATTTTCGAGAATGGCTGCGTGGCGTCTTCGATCACGCAGACGGAATTCTGACGAGTTCAAATTCGACCGCCAAGGATCTCGACTCGATTGCCATAAAATTCGGCTACAAACCGCCAAACGCGTCGCGGATTCGCTTGGACGGCAAGTTTGAGCCGATCCGCCCTGAAAAAAAGCAGACGAAAGAAGTGATTTTAAACCGATACGGAGTTGAAGAGTCCAATTTCATCCTATTCGTATCGACGATCGAACCTCGAAAAAATCACAAGCTTGTCTTTCAGACTTGGCTTGATCTCATTCACGAACGCGGCATCGAGAATGTGCCGACGCTGGTTTGCGTCGGCGGTCGCGGCTGGAAGAACGAGTCGGCATTGGACCTTCTGAATTCCAATCCGGATCTGCAGAAGAAGATCAAATTGTTCTCGAACGTCTCAGACACAGAGCTCGACGTGCTTTACAGCACGTGCTTGTTCACACTCTATCCGAGCCGCTATGAAGGCTGGGGACTTCCGGTGACCGAATCTCTTGTCAAAGGGAAGGTGCCGCTCGTCTCGAGAATATCATCGTTGCCCGAGGCCGGCCTCGACTTCGCGGAATACTTTGACCTGTCAGCTGAGAACGACTTCCGCGAAAAACTCGAAGTGCTTCTGAACGACCGAAATCACCTATCGCGGAAAGAGAAGCACATCATTCGCGAATTCCGGCCGCGCCCCTGGATCGACATCGCACACGAAATCATCGGCAAGTCATTAGGTGTCGAGCGACAAAACCACACCTCCTCGATCTATCACGACGCTACGTTCTATTCGTTTTCTTGGAAAAATCGCCGTGGGTTGCTCCCACACGCTCCATCGGCCGAGCGCTTCCGCGCTGGAACCGGCTGGGCTGAACCCGACGAAAAAGGATGCTGGATCACGGACGAAGGCATGACCGAGTTGGTGTTTACGCAAGCCAGCATTCGATATCCGGAAAGATTGCATCTTTACCTCCTAGCATACGGCGGCGCTCCGGCCTCGCCGGCTGAGAAAAATACTGAGAGCCTCTGTGACGATGACGGCCGCCTGCATCGACTGAATATCCAAATAGGAAAGCGCCTTCTCTCTTATCAGGTTGAGGCCGAGCGCGAACGTTGGATTCTCGTCCCGATTGAGGTGGAAGACATCGCTGATAAGGAGGTTCGCCTCCAACTGGACGTGTTGCCAACAGGCGGAAGGCGAAACGCGTTTGCCGTAGGGATCAAGTCCACCTACCTGTGCGAGGCAGGCGACACAGCCGCGCGGCTCAACTTCGTAGAAGGCATAGCGCTCGGTGCGCCCGACGAGCTAGCCAATCCCCACCCGATCGCAAGCGAGAAGACGTCTCGCCCAGTAGCTGCCGAATTGGCTTTGGCAGCTCCGCACGACGGCCGTGACTGATGATCACCGAGAAGGATGCGCTGGTTATTGGACCGCCCGGTGGACTGACGTTCTGGGCGTTCGAGGTCCTGCGGGCTCTTGCAAAGAAAAACCTCGAGGGCCCCGTTGATGTAGTGACTGTTGGCGTCGCCCAACCCGTCCCCGCACCGGTTGAGCACACCGCCGGCCGGCTATTGCTCACCAACTATCCGGGTGTCGAATTTATAGAGGCAATAGAGCGAATAAATGTGCCGGTTCTCTACCTGTCCGAAGAGCCAAGCCGCGTCGTCAACTACCTGAAAGAAAAAACCAACCGGACGAATATCGAAGCCGTAAGAGTTTGCTCGGCGTCGTATTCGGCAAATTTGGCGTTACGAAAAGGCCGGAAGGTCGCCGTCCTTGATCGTGATATGGATGTAAATCTGCCGGACCTACTTCGCGCAATCTGCGCACATCTCAATCTGAATATTGAAGCATCGGAAATTCTCTCCTACGCCGCGCATCTAACGCCGAAGGAGATGGCTGAAGGCACGTTGGGCGCGGCAGTCAGGAAATTCGAGGGGGTAGCAGACCGCCCCGCAAGCATCGACGAACTCGCCGAAATTCTGATACCGTCAGTCCTGGATCCACTCGCTGCTCTAACAACTCGCCATGAGGTCACCGCCGTAGTCTGGCCAAGGAATGCATTCTATTCCGCGGAACGTCCGACAGAAATGGCGCCATCGAGTATTGATCTCATGGGGCCTGCGCGCATGCTTGTTCACGGCCCCTACCTGCACCTGCCGCCCGGACAGTATCGCGCCGAAATTCTGGTGGACCTTTTCGAAACCGAGCGAGACTCTTCGTTTCGCCTCGAACTTCATGCCGGCGAGGTGTGTCTAAAGCGCGTGCGCTTCGCGTCGCCGGCGGCTGGCAGGTTCGCGGCCGCATTCGAATTCCTGCATCCTCACGCCGGCCCAGAACTTCAGGCTCAAATCATCACAGAGCGGGGCGCGCTTGACGGAAAGCTATCTCTTTTGCAGATCTCTTTCTTGCCACAACTTTGAGCCCCTCACCCACCCTCAAAGAGGCTTCACCGCATAAAACGAATGGGAGCCGTACATGCCCGTGCTGGTGTCCATCAGCACTTCCCTCAGTTTCAGTCCCGCGGCATCGATGCACTTCAGAACTTCGGGCATGGGCAGCAAGTGCATATCTAAGACTTCGGTTGCACTCTTGAGATAACTTGCGATGGAAAACTTATAATTGGGCGTGTGCGTTGGAACCTGAAAATAGGCGGCGCCTCCGGGCCGGATTTTGGAAAGCAACGTCGTAAGAAAATATCTAATGACCGGCGGAGGATTGTGCTGAAGAACGATGATTGAATAGAACATATCGTATTCAGGCAAAGCTTCGATTTCGACCGGGGTTCTTATGACCCGAACGTCCACATTGTGCTTTCCGCTCTCCAACAGATATTTCCTACAAAGCGCGGAATTACCTTCAGAGACATCAACACCGATGACCTTGTTGAATTGATCGGCGAGATGGCGCGTAACGCGCCCAACGCCGCTGCCGAGCTCCAGGCAAACTCCGGTCGGAACTGTCATTTGGCAGCGCGCAGCGGCACGCTGCAGCATTTGCAAAGACTGCTCGCCCGTTCTTTCAAACTCCGCTTTGTTTTCTCGAAATTTCGACAGTCGATATCGATCGTTCGTCAAGACGGACCAATACGGCTCGACATCACCCAACTTTTGCCATTGGCGGCAAATTCTGTCGAACAGTGCACGCAGCTCATCTTCCGTTGCATCGACCGCAACGTTCTGTGCAGCGGCCGCCTGCCCTATTCTAAGCGTGGCAATGAAATTCTTATGCGAAGCTTGGAATTCCTCGGACGATAAGAAATGCTGAAGAATATCGACGGGATCGTGAAGAGCTGCGGCTTTCGCCGTCAAGACTTCTTCGCTTTCAGGTTCTCTCCCCAAAAGAGCGACGTAGGCCGCCCTCACGAGTTCTTTTGTGTCCACGATGCGTTTCCAACGTCTCATTGTATTTCAGGTTTACAGCGAAAAGCCGCCCCTCCGACCGTGCGAAAATCCATAAAACACGGCGTCCAGCGGTTATTGGGAAAGCAATCGGGCGCCCAATGAAGAAAGCACCGCAAGTTTCTTTGCACCCCCATCGAGAATTCTGCACTGGCTGACAAAAACGCCAAGAGCTCTCTGATCCGTCGAGCCTAGCGCTTCGGAAGGCTGAAACGACCGGTCAATTTCGATATCAATTGTCCAAGCCGACGCCTCTTCCACGAGCGACCGAGGAATAACGCCTCCTATCACCGCCACCCGCCCATTGTGCCGAGTTTGACGTGCGATCTCGACATCATTGATGCGAAGCGAAAGCTCGCGCCGTTTTTCTCCGACCAACGCGCCCGCTCCTATCCCAGCCATCACTTCGATGACCAAGTCCCGCTCGGAAAGCGCCTCCGGGCGCAGAAGGAACGACCCTCGCACACCATTCGTCCAACGACCCTTTACCTCGGCGTCATGCCAAGTCTCGGATGAAAGAAATGGACCGGCGTTCCGTTGAAATCGAACACTAACTTTTCTTCCGAATGCTAGGGTGTCACCGATTTCATAGTTGGCCGCCGCGATATCGCTGTTGCACACCCGGCCAGGAACGACGGACAGGCTTCGAACCAGAACGCCCAGGACCCTATCATCCTTTGACTCGCCCGCACGCGCTGGCACGAATGTCCGATCCGTGGACAATTGTATCCTTAGGGATTTTGAACCCTCCGCAAGCTGCTCCGACGGAATGCGCGCGCGAATAGCCTCGAAATTCGCGTGGGTGCGCGTTTGCCGGACGATCTCGCTGCCATTGATCTCGACGGCAAGCGACGGCCCACCTGTGGCGTCGATAAGTTCGCCCGGAACGGCCGCGACGATTTCGATCTCCGCCTCTGGCGAAACGTCGTCCTGCAGCCGTAGGTCGAAGCAGCCGCTTTCGCCAAGCGTCCAGCGACCTTGCGGCTCAGGCAGGTGCCAAGTCGACGGCAGAATGAATGAAGCCTCTGTCGGGACAGCGTCGCTGAGTTCAATGGTCCGACCGAAAGGATATAGCCGGGCTTTCGGCTCAGCTGCCACACCATCAATACTGCGAAGCCTGATCCCGAATATCCCGAGTGTAAATTCCTCTTCATCGCTGCCGACCCCAAGCAAGTTGGGCGACCGCATGTCCATTCGCAAAACGTCCAAGATCAATGGCCGAGCCGAAACCATGAGCTTTTCGGGAATCCGGATCGTCGTCCAATGAAGGTTGCTGTCCGCCGCCTCGAGGCGACCAACGACCTCGCCGCCTTCCGCGACGATGACAGCCGACACGGGCATATCGGAACTCGCAACGGCACGGAAACGGACATCGAGATCAATGTCTCCGGATCTGCCGCGATGAATTTCCAACTTCAGTTTGGAATCGGCTCCGGGGTTCCGGGCACCCCAAGCGGAATCGGTCTTGACGTGAGGACCCAGCACACGTCGCGCGACCTCGGGCAAGCGAAGATCAAGCTCATCGCCCACGTCCACCGAATTCAAAACGTCATCCGGGCCGGCTGCATATCGCATGACCGCAAACGGGTGACTCGCGTCAAGGAGCGCAAACTTCGATAATCCAATACCTACGGGACGGTCGTCTGCACTTTTTGCGACGACCGAACTGATCGGAACCAAGCGCGAGACGTGAAATGAAATGGTGATTTTAAGCTTGTTCCGGACAAGATCCTTGGGAATAGGGACCGAGCAAAGCCTGACGGTAGCGGTGTCGAACTGCAGCGTCGCAACGTGCTTGCCATCGACCTCAACCGCACACGTTACGGGCATCTGATAGCTCGCCAGAGCGCGCGCATGCAGAAGTAGCAATGCATCCGCAGTCAGCGGACTTCTGAGCGACACGACGAGAACCGGCGGAGTCTTTGCGGACCAAACGCCCCACGCTTCCCTGTTAAACCACCCGACCAAGTTGACATCAGGCCTCGCTGGGCTACCAACATCGACGAGAGTGCCGGGGAGGTATCCGTCTTTAACAACAAGTTCGGATAAAGGTGTCGTCAGCTGCTTCGCGAATCCGTCTGCCGCCAAGGACCATGGATAATTTACATACCCCTCCTTGATCTGAGCTTCGCGCAAGTCACGAGCACTCTTGCTCCCGCAATAGAATAGAACCTTTGCGTACCACGCCGCAAAATCCAACGGATCGATCAGATCCGCGAGCTGGCCGCCAACTTCCGGAATGGAAGACGAATTCGACGCAATGCATATCTTTCCACGAGCAAGGCTTTCCGCGACAGGAAGTCCCCATCCCTCGTAGAAAGAGGGATAGGCCGTGAACAAGCAATGCTCGTACAGCCAATTGAGTAGATCGTCCTCGATATTGTCGATGACGTGCACGATTGACGCCGTACGCGGATCTTCCTTGAAGGCACGCGCAACGTCTGTGCCGTTCCAGGCCACACCTCCAACGATCACGAGCTTCGGACATTTCTTTCCGAGCTTTTCAGCGAGACGCGCCCAGACGTTATAAAGCAGGCCGTAATTTTTGCGCGCATGGATGGCGCCGACTGCCAAAACAAATTGCTGCTCTTTCAGGGCCTCGATCAAAGATGATTGGCCATGACCTGCGCTGGTCGATGACAAGACACCAAAGTCATCACCTTCGCGCAAAATTCTGATCGTCGGCAAGAACAGCCCGTTGGCGAAGGCAAAGTCTTCGACGTCCCTTTTCGTGTTTTCCGACACCGCCAGAATATCGCGGGCATTGGCCAAAACGACTTTGAGATTAGCGATGAATTTTGGTGCGTATCCCTCATTGAACCAATGCGGAAATTTGACAGGGACGATGTCGTGGAACGCCACCGTCAGCGCGAGCCCGGCACTGGCGCAAAAGTCGCCCAGGGCATCCGCGTACCGTGAATTCTGCATCCATGCGCTACCGCCCACGAATAGTCGCGTCCCAGCAGTAAATTTCGGGATCTGGAATCCGCGTTTGCCGGCCAGCGCCAGATTTGAACCGACGTCGCAAGACAAAATCGCGTTGTGATCAATGATCACGAACTTTTGCGTCGGATCATGCCAAGCAACAAATGAAACCGTATCCCGTCGCGTTTTGATCAGATGGCTGGCCAACGCCATTTCAAAGCGGGCAATCCCGGTCCAACGTCCCTTATGATTGGCGCTCGTCGTGACGTCGAAAACAATGTGGCCGCTGCTTAGCTCAGCAGCATCATTTTCGTTCGGTGACCTGCGATCGTCAGGTTCCGCCGCCACGCGTTCCTGGAAGGAAGAATGTCCCTTTGCAGCGAAGTCTCGGACGGCTTTCTGGTACACCTGGTGCGTCTGCTCCGCGTATCGCTCCCAGCTGAAGTTCCGAGCAACATAATCCTTCTGCTCTTCACGACGGCTCGCATCGAGCGGAGCTTCATAGGCTTCGAGAATGGTGTCGCGAATTGAGCCAAGATCTGCCGGATCACAATATCGCGCGAGGTCACCGAAATATTCGGGTTCCGAGCTTCGGTTGGAAAGCACCATCGATGCTCCAGCCGCGGCCGCCTCGAGCGCCGCAAGAGGCGCCCCCTCACACCAACTTGGCAATACCGAAACCCTTGCACCGGCAAGTGCAGAAGCGATCAGCGGACTACTGGGATCGATCCGGCCGGTGAAGTGAATGTTGTCCCCAGCCCGCCGATGAATCTTTTCGCCATACTTTTTATCGGAGATCGCGCCGATCAGGACGACTGGAATATTCAGGCCGCTCAAAGCCTGAATGAGCATCAGCTGGTTTTTTCGCGACTCTATCCTGCCAACACAAACGACATAATCTTTGAACCCGAACGCGTCCGCAAATATGCTTGGATCTGCCTGCCCGAAGCGATCGGCATCAACCGGATTGCGAACGATCGTCGATATTTCGACGTCAGCGCCTATTCGTCGGAGAGCACGTTGCTCGTGCTCGCTAAGACAAATGACTTGATCGGCCAACCTGACCATTTCCCTGACATACGCATGATGGCCGGGAGCGGCCTCAGTACTCGTTCGGCCGAGTTCACGAGCATGCTCAAATGCCGCGCGTGCCAAGCCAAGCTCAGCCTCGAGGCGATCAGACTCCCATTCCTGCGCAAAAAGCTGCGGGATGGTTCCCGACCAGAATTCATTCTCTGACTGATCGAGGAAGATCGGAGAGAATACGAACGGCTTGCCCAGCGAATGGCTCCTACGAGCCATTGTCAAAGCGCTTTCGAGCGACCAGACGTTAAATCCATGGACGATGTCGGCTTCGAAAATCGCAGGATCGGGAAAATTGCGAACCTCGGCGAAAACACCACGCCGCCGAAGATAGTCAGCTGTCGCCGGGACCCGCACGGTCGGCCCGCCGAGTGAATGGCGCTCAGACCCGTGCGTAAGAAGAACCACCTTCCCCAAGTCCTCGCGAACGTCGCCGTCCCGCGAAGCGCCGTTCTCTGAAATGTGCAATCGAGGGCGGTGCTCTTTCAGCAGACTTTGAAAGAGCTTGTCATGCCCCTCCGCCCACGCGTCCCACGTACGGTCGAGCACAGCGTGCCGCAAGGCAGCTCGCTCCGAGACGACTTGCTCCAGCACACGACGCAGATCGCCCGCATCGCCATTCTTAAACGCTATATGGGGAAATTCTCCGACCCAGCCGACCGGCGAGGCGATCACGGGTACGCCGCAGGCAAGAGCTTCTACGACGCACATGGGACCACCTTCATAGAAAGCGGGCACCAGAACGTAGTCCATCCCGTTATAGAAATCGCAGAGCTTGTTTCCAGGAACCGGCTCCGCCGGCCCCGGCCACCCATCGCCGGTGAAATGCCATTCGATCCCGGGAATATCCATCACTTGCTGGACAAGCGATTCGCCCTTTCGTCCGGTGTGATAGGTGCGTCCGACGACCCCGATCTTCACCCGCGGGACAAATTGGTCCAAATCCACGCCAGGCGAAATCGAGATGACATTTTCAATGCCCTTATCTCGAATGACGTCCTCATACATTCGAGAATGGCAAACGCAATAATCAACGTCGCGCGCGACAGAAAAGAACTCCGCGGCGGTTTCCTCGTTTTTCTCCAAATGAGCGAAATAGGCCAACTCGATTGGCGAAACTCTTTGCTGCCGGCAGGAATACGTAATGTAATATTGAATGCTCGCACTTGGGTCCGCGGCATCGCGGTGACGAACGTATGGCAGACGTTGCGTCAGTTCCGAAGCCAGCTTTTCTAGAATCCACCCCCGATCCGACGTAACAATATTTACGCTACCAAGCGCCATACTAATCCCCCTGGCGCGGCGATTGGGCACCGGCCGATGATGCAGCGAACCGCTACCCAAAGCCCCCTTGAACCAAGCCACACGGAAGCTAACTCCAATGGGACTACCCCAAAGAAACGCATTTTAAAAGCCAAGAAACAATATCAAGTGGCGGACGAAGCTATTAGAAAATGACTGCCACGAATTGCCAATTCCGAATTGGCCGCCGCCTGGCGATTTCTCTCTGCTGGACCCTGTCTGCATCACGCGGAAGTTGGTAACACGACATGACGACCTTATCCCGCCGCCGTTTCATCATCGGCGCAGCTACAACGGTCGGCGCGCCGGCCATATTGAACAGCGGAAATATTTGCGCTCCAGCCTTCGCTCAGAAAACAAGCGATGAGTTAATTCGCCCACCCTCTCCGCTGATCAAACGCGTCGTCCGATCGCCCACGAATACCTACTTCACGTATCCCCATTCCAACGGCTTCCTGCCCGACGGCCGCGCCGTTCTGGCTTCGACGCCGAAAACCGGCCCGGGGCTCGACTTCATCGCCTTCGACCCGCGCACCGGCGGCGTCGAACACCTGGCGTACGTGCGCGACACCCGCATGTACTATAGTATTGCGGAGAACGGCCTGATGCTGGTCAGCCAGAAAGAAGGGGCCGCCGTCGTCGACCTCGGTGTGAAGAATCCTCAACCTCGCACGATCCTGCACGAGCCGAATTGGACCACGTCCGCCGACAACGACATCTCACCCGATGGCAAATGGGCGTTGCTGACGAGGTCCCGCTATCTCGCGCCTCAGAACTACCGTTGCGACATGGTCGAAATTGCCACGGGGCGCATCAAGAACGTCGCCGCGCCGGGCTGGCCGATGGACCATGCGCACTTCTCTCCGTACGATCCCTCGTGGATCGCCTACTGCGCCAACCGCAACGGCCGCGACCCGCAGCGCATGTGGGTCTGGAACGAGGAGCGCGCACCCCGAGGCAGGAATATTTTCCGCCAGCAGCAGCTCAGCGGGAAGTTTTTTCATATCGGCCACGAACGCGCGATGTTTCACAAGCCCGCGATGCTGGTCGTCGCCTACGGCACGAGCAGCGCGATGCCGCGAGGTCTGTATGAAGTCGAGTTCAACGGCAACGTGCGCCTTATAAGCGAGTCAAATGGCGACCTTCACTGCAACATCAGCCGAGATGGCCGCTGGGCGGTTGTCTCGTTGCAAGGCAAATACGATCTGATGGATACTCGCCCCACGCCCGATTGGCTGAATTCAGAGGGAAAATATGGATTCACCGACGTCGCAATTGTGAGCATGAGAACGGGAGCCCGATTTTTCCTATATCGCGGTACGAACTCTGCCAAGGGGCAGCCCTATGAAGCTCAACCAACGATTAGCCCCGACGGCCTTTGGGTACTTTTGAAGGATGCACGCGAGCAATGCGTAATTTTTCTCGAGATCTCGCGTGAAAATCTTATCAAGTCGATTTGAGATGACCCAAGCCAAATCCGAATAGTGTGGCCTTTCGACAGCCTGGATTTTTAAGTTCAACAGTTTGGTCTTTCTTTCGCGACATCAAATCCTCTGTCAAAGCCGAAGCCAAGTTGCGACAGGCTCTGGCGCAAGAAAGACGCTGTACGTTGCGGAGCGAAGCTTCTGATAATAGCCCGCTAGTCTCCCGTTGACGTTCAACAATGCGCGTTCAATTTCTTCCTATTTACTGTATGAACAGTGCCGGTCGAAATCTAATGTTGCGGAGAGATCAAGCGGATGGTGACTAATGATGACATTCGCGGCGCCTACCGGCATCTTCTCGGGCGCGAGCCTGAAAGTGATGAGGTGGTCGAACGACATCTTAAAACTGTCACTGATCTCCATTCCCTTCGGGCACGATTTATCTCCGCGCCGGAATTCTATCAAACAAACGCCCGTGAGCTGCTACGATACTTTTCGATTTGGGAAGCCCGCCGCAAGCACGGCTCAGTTGACTATGATTGTTCGAGCGCCGAACTCGATCGGCTATTTGCCCATATCAAGGACGTATGGAGTAAGTTAGGGGAAGTGGAGCCGCACTTTTCCGTCGTGAGCACTCAGAACTTCAAACCGGAGAATCTCGGGTCAAATATTGAAGCCTTTCATAGATCAGGAAAAGGCGAAATTGACCTGCTGCAATCCGAACTCATGGGTCATGGGCTCAAGACAGCGGGCTACAGCCACTGCGTTGAGCTTGGGTGTGGCGTTGGGCGCGTTACCCGATTTCTTGCCGAAATGTCGGATCGCACCACGGGCTTCGATATCTCAGCGCCTCACTTGAAACTTGCAAGCGAATATCTGGCAGCCGAAGGCGTTCGGAACGCATCGCTAGAACTGATCAAAGACCCCGCAAGCGTTGAGTTTCCGCCGTGCGACCTTTTCTATTCACGGATCGTACTTCAGCACAATCCGCCGCCGGTCATGTTCTTTCTGCTGCGAAAATTTCTTCGCGCGCTCGTCCCGGGCGGAGTTGCCGTGTTTCAGCTTCCCACCTTTATTGACGGCTATACCTTCAAGGTGGATACCTATCTCGATGGAATGGACAAGCTCGACAATCAAGAGCTTCACGCGCTGCCTCAGAAAGCCGTATTCGCCGCCATTGCAGACGCCGACTGCGACGTCCTGAGCACGTATCGTGACAACTCGCTCTCAAAAATCACCCAGATATCGAGCCGCTTCGTTGTCATGAAGCGTTGAAATCCGGTATGAACGACGGTGACGAAGCGGAGCGCAAATGCCCTACAATCGAGCCATTCCCGGCCAGGTCTCCGAGCATCAACTCAAAGCCATCGAAGCCGTCGCCACGCTCGTGCCGAAGAACGGTAAGGTCGTGGAAGTGGGATCGCTCTTCGGCTGCTCGAGCTGGGCATGGGCCAAAAGTGTCGATCCCTCGGCCACCGTCTATTGCATCGACCCCTGGGAAAAGAATGAAGGCGTCCGCGCGATGGAAGCGCGTCTCGGCATCAAGTACGGCATAGAGCAATTCAAAATCCATACGGCCGACTGCCCGAACATCCGCCCGCTGCAGGGGTATTCACCCATCCAGTTCGAAGACTGGTCCGATCCCATCGACGTCTATTACGAAGACGCCGTGCACACAAATCCCATACTGGCCCAGAACCTCGCGTTCTGGTCGAAGAAGATCAAGCCGGCAGGAATCTTGTGCGGCGACGATTATCGCCCGCGCTTTCCCGATGTCATGAACGGCGCGCAGACGCTCGCCAAGCAGTTCGGCCGCGAGTTGATCCGGGTCGATTTCTTCTGGTGTCTACTGCCAAGCGAAGGGCTGCTGCCGGGAGCGGACGCCGTCGCCGCCCGCTTGCGCGCTCTCGGCGCCGAGCACGATGCTTCCAAGCGCAAGCGCGGGGCGGCCTTCTACATCGGCCCGCGCAAGCCGCTCGAGCCCGTGATGGTCGGCACAGGTCCCGTCGTCGATTGCCGCGTCTCGAACGAGAGCTTAGACGCTTGGCCCGGCGGTCCGAACGGATACGTCTCGGCAGGTATCAGAATCACGACGGAAGCTCAGCCGGAAAGGGTCATCTGCGAAACCCGTCTTGCATTGGCGGTCGAACGGCTCGCGCCGGACCTTCCGGTCGATTTCGAAATGGCGTTTCCGACAGCGACGCTTCCCGAGGGCAAATATCGCGCGGTATTCGATGTCGTAAACCCGGACGGAACATGGGCGACGGCGCCGGCGGTCGGAAAAACGTCCGGTGTTCCATTCTCTATCCAACCGCGCAGCGGATCGCGATAGAGTTGGAGGACACTGGCGCTAGCACGCGACGGGTTCGTTCGTCTTTCGACTTTCCTGGAGCGGAGGCTGATGTCCGCGCGACGGAAAAACTTTGATAGCATTCAGCACCCCGTCCAACTGATCTTTCTCGTGCTTTGCTGTAATGAAAAAGCGAAGGCGCGGCCCATCTCGCGGCACAGCGATCTGCACGATCGGCGACACATAGTACCCGGCATCAAGGGCAGCGCCGGCAGCCTTCATGGTTGTGGGAACATCGTCGAAAAATATCGGGACGACCGCTATGCCAAGGCTATTGCCCAGGTTCAATCCGGCAGCACGCGCAGATGCCGCGAAGTACTCGGAATTTTCGCGCAACCGAACCAATCGCGTCGACTCTTCTTGCAGTATCGAAAGAGCTGCAAGAGCCGCGGCCGCGCTCGAAGGCGAAAGCCCGACACTATAAACAAATCCAGGCAACGTATAGCGAAGCCATTCGACAACGCTGCGTTTACCGGCGATGAAGCCTCCGCAGGAAACGAATGCCTTTGAAAGCGTGCCGATGATCAGATCAATTTCCGAGGGATCAATGCCATAATGTTCAGTGATTCCGCGTCCAGATGATCCGAGAACTCCTATGGAGTGGGCTTCATCTATCATCAGCCAAACTTGATGACGGCGGCAGATCTCGATCAGCGAAGGGAGATCGGGAATATCTCCATCCATGCTGTAGAGCCCTTCAACGACGACAAGCGCTCTGTTGTATTTCGAACGTTCGCGCGCGAGCTGATCCCGCAGATGATCAAGATCGTTATGGCGAAACGAAAGAACGTCGGCGCGCGACAGCTCGGCTCCCACCATGATGCTATTGTGGCAAGCCTCGTCGACGAAAATGATATCGCCCTTTGTCAGGAGATGCGAAACCAAGGTGACGTTTGCGCCGTAACCGCTTACGAGCGCAAGAGTGTCTTCGACCCCCAAGAACCCCGCGAATTCGCGCTCCAATGTTCGATGCAGCCGGAGTTCCCCGCCGACCAGACGAGATGCTCCGGTGCCAGGGCCCATCGTGTCGATGGCAGTCTTCGCCGCTTCCCGGACCCGCGGATTTTCCGCCAATCCCAAATAGTCGTAGTGCGCGAAACTTACGACCTCGGTGCTGCCTGATCCTGCACTCGCGCTCACCCACTCTTCGCTCGGCCGGCAATACGGGAACTGATCTTTGACGACTGACGTCCCAGACAAAACAAACCTGCGCCTGGCGTACTGAGCAAGAGAAGCGCGTTCGTTATTGCTCATCGCATCCCTCGGCAGGGACTGAAAGACTGAGGCCGTGCGAATTGAACGTAGTCATGAATCTAACCGCTTGGAGCAAGGTCCACGGGTTCAAGCGAACCGGCATGTGATGAAGATTAGGACTGTCTGGCGGATGGGCCGCCTGACTCGAGGGTGATCATGCTGACCTCGGACGCGCTTCCCTTGCCCCGAACCGGATCAAGTCTGGAGATCTCCTGCGCGTCTTTCACAAACATCACGACAGCGCAACCGAGCGCAAACACCGACACCCCGATCGCAGCGAAATCGAACACCGTTAGATCGCCCAATTGGGTTGACACGGGTATCGGCTCGACAAAGAGCGTCGCCACCATTCCCGCTCCAACAAGGATACGAATCTCTGTCGGGCCCACGCCGAAATAGCTCAGCTGCATCGTGCGAGACACGTGCAATTTAACGAGGGAGTAGATCGTTATCGCCAGGTAGGCGACCAGCGTAACGAGAATGACCGGGAACTGCAGATAGGGAGACAATCCCAAGCCGAGAACGATCAGAATTTGCGAAGCGACATCGCTCACGTGATCGACAAAAAATCCGTATCGAGGCCGTTCGATCTTGCGAAAACGCGCGACGGTCCCGTCAAGAGAATCGCCGAGCCAATTCAAGAACAGCCCTGCGATGGCAAGATACAAAAAGCCGGTAGAGATGTTGGTCAAGGCCGCGCCGATGCATACGCAAACCGCTCCAAAAACTCCAAGCGCCGTGAGATGATTCGGAGAAATTGACTTCGGAACGCGCGGCGTAAGCCAATTCAACACCGCCCTTTCCGGGCGTGCGGAGAAGCCATCTAATATGCGATTATGGGTTTCACGTGCGTCGAAAACATTTTGCGGCATTATCCCCACGCCCCAACACCTACTAATAAAATTAACAATTCAATATGCACTGCAACGGGACAATGTCCACAGGCCCCTCTCAAATCGATGACAGGAAGTCTTCGATGTCGCGAACGCGACACAGCCATTGGCGCCGCACATCGTCTAATGATGTTCCAGGACGCTCAGTTGATGAGCATTCGGCATCGAATATCCGCAATATTTCTCTTTTCCATCCCAAACCATCATCCGGCGATAGATATGTCGGTCCATACAAGCCGCGAAAACACGGAAGCTTGGATGCGACGACTGGAACCCCCAGCGTCAAGGCCTCCGACACGGGTAATCCAAAGCCTTCTGCAAAGGAGGGCATCAGCAGTGCCCTGGCACCCCGAAGAATCTCGATAAGCTCAGGCGTTCTGAGCGCGTTGAGCCACGTCACATGACCAGCGATCTGCGACATTCGCTCAAGTAAATCGCGTACATTTTCGTTCTCCCAGCCGTTCGCCCCGATGATCACGAGCTGGGGAACATAGTCCCCGCGTTCAGCCACCAACTCGCGCCATACTTGCAGGAGCAAGAGGTGGTTTTTCCTCGGCTCGACCGTGCCCAGAACTACGAAATAGGGTCGCCCCAGCGCATTGAAATCGCGTTTGTCCGAATAAGCAAATTGCTCATCGACAGAAATCGGTATCGTAGCGATGGGCGGGACTTGGCCGCCGCGTCTCTTGATTTGATCGACGAGCGCGTCTTTCGTTTCTGCATGAGAGACAATAATTCCGCTCGCACGTTTCGCCACCACATCAACTCGAGCCGAATGAACGCGTTGCTCCATAGGCGGAAAAAACTCCGGATAGATGAGAGGCAAGATATCATGCACCAGAAAAACGGCTTTGATATCAGGTCGTTTTTCGAGAAACCGAAAGTAACGACCTAAAAACAAAGGAAACTGACTGATATTCAAATATACCGCGTTCGGCGGTGCCGAGTTGACGAGACTGCCCCCCGAAAGCACGCCACCGGCGAAGACGTTCGCAGACTTCAAAAAAGCAGCCACAGAAGCGACCGGCTTGCGCTTGGCGTCTGCGTCGAGACCCGTCCTTACTTTGCCTTCACCTTCCGCTGCGAGCCGCCTTCTGAACTCAGAATATGGTGGCCCCGCTCCCACGGACATTTCTTCGCGCCAGTGGGCAGTGAGGTCTTCCAAGAGATGTCGTGCAGACAAATTTTCTACCACGCGCGGACCGAGGGGGCCGGCGAGAACGCCTCGACCGCCGCGCGAATGGCTCAAAAAATGTTGGGCATAGCGCAAATCTACGCGATCGATGCCGTTTGGCGCAGAGCGGGAAAATCGCGTCGCCAATCGGGACAGATCAAAAACGACTTCCCTCGGCATACATGTCCGCGATACAGCCACTTCGATTATGCGTCGGACGGTAGCAACATCTGTCCGGCATTGTCATCAACGAAGAAGAGCAATTCGATAAGGGATAGCTGGCCCCGTTCGACGCCGCTTTCCACGATCAGTCTGATCTCGAGTGATTGCAGCGCGTCGGCATGATTGAGCGCAAAATATCCTCGGTAGCAGCCAGCTTTTCGACGCTCGATACGGGCGCGCGCTAACGCCATGTCGTCGAAGCGTTCGCCATAGAATTCAAGGACGAACGGCACATCCGCTATTTCTTCTGAGAAAGCGAGGAACGCCTCGACCCGATACCGGTTCGGCGGAAGATGGAAATAGGGCCCATAATAAAGCGTGCGCGCGGGTCCCGCGACGTCGATGACCTCGGGCGGGGGCAGCTCGGGATCACCGCTGAACTTGAATACAGGCGTCGGCCAGGAAATCGGGCGCACGATCGAACCCTTTGCCATTGCCAGCAACGGATCCATGACACTTCGTGCCAAATTCAGCTGATCGATCTGGCCGTCACCCAGGCTAAATCGTATCGGCGTGAGGTAATCGCGGACATGTTGTTTGAGGGCGGCCTCGAGACTATTACCGCCCGAAGCGCCGGCAACTTCTTTGACAACGTCATCGATCTCATCCTGCCCAAGGCCGATTTGCAGCGAACGAGCGATTGAACGAACGACGGCTTTGGCGTCTGTGGAATTGTCACGCGACAGCAGAGTTACCCGATCGCTCTTGCCGATGGCGAAATTGGCGACGGCCGACGTCGTTTGCGCGCGAATAGACTGAAGATGGGAAAGGCCGAGGATCGTTTGTTGAAATGCGAGAATGTCCGCCGGATCTTCAATGACGGCGACGACACTTAGATCTCCGCGCCCGATGGCATCGATGGCGGCAGGCCCGGGATAATTCGAGAGGTAAATCTGGTAGTCTTTGCCGGGGCTTAGAATACCGTCTTCGCGATCGATCTGTACGACGCTGGCATGCGGCGCCTGTGCCGCAAGCCGTCGTACGACGTCAAAAACCCAAGTTATGAAGACACCGTGCGCCCCGACGATGATGGCCCCAAACGGCGAAGCATCCCTCATTTGGGAATCCGGTATCTCCGCAGACGAACGAGCAGGTTAGCCCTCATCCGCGGATATTCTCCCGCTTTTATCGGGACGTATAGTAATATGTCGAAAGGGCGGGCGAAGCCAACGTCCCGACAACTCTGAAGACCTTCTCGATCTCCGTTAGCGGGGCGGTGCTTACATATAGAATGTCCTTATCTCGCATAGAGAAGCGCCTGGCGCGAAATAGCGATATTGGGTTGGTCACATCAAGCCGATAGACGACTGGAACGACATTGCCGTACTCTAACAGACGCGGTGAAATATTGGGATATTGGCGCGCGAGACGTACAGGCTCATATCGGAGGACAAACACACCCGTCGGATCTGACCTTTCATCGAGAAGCCCGCCCGCTTTTGCCATGGCTTCTTCGAGTGTGATGCCGCCGGCGTCAAATGGCACAACGGCATTGCGCCCGGTAGCGCCGACCGCAGTAAAGGACTGAGGCGCTCGATACACCGTCACGATGTCTCGTGGACGAACGTAAATGTTTTCCTTGGTATTGGCGAGGATGGCCTGCATCGGAACGCTCAAGGACGTCCCATCTCGCGAGAGGGTGATGAACGCCTCATGGACGGGCGCCTTGATCCCACCGGCTTGCGCGATGACATCCAGAATGCGGTCCCCATTCGGATTAAGCGGTACGATCGCGCCGTTGGCGACATCGCCCGCGATCGTCACCGACTGGCTGACGTTCTTGGTCAATGTGACCATGGCCTGCGGATCGGCAGTTTTGCCCTGCAATCCCTTGACGATCATCCGTTCGATTTCGGGCGTCGTCAAACCCGCAACGCGCAACCGGCCTGCATAGGGAACGTTGATCGTTCCGTCGCGCGCGATGACTTGCTCGGGGATGGAGGAGTTGCGCGTTCCCTGGGCCACCGAATGATCGCCGGCAGGCGCCGAGTAGAGACCTCCGGCTCCCGTTTCCCAAATGTTGACTTGAACTGCGTCGCCAACTTGGACTTTTTGCGCTTGGGGGCCGCGGTAATCGCCATAGGTCGCGCTGAATGATGGGCGGCGCCAGTCCGATACGACTTCAAGCGTCTGATCGGTGATATCGACGAGCGCGAAGGGAGCATCCTCTTGGCTGCCCGCAGCGATGAGGTCGCGCCCACGCGGTCCAGTCCCACTGCAGCCAGCGAGGCCAGTTATCACCGACAAAACCGTTAAAGAGAACGCAAGCCGGAACGCGAACGTCATGCGAAATATAGCCCCCCACTAAAAGCTACTATACGAAGCTATATCGCGACGTCAGCATAAGAAAATTCTGATCAATTAGAACTCAGAGAAATGTGACCCTTCCGCCACAAATATATGCCATTCAATCCGAGTTTAGCAGCGGCTATAGCCAAATCGATCCAAAATTCATCGCTGTTCCACGCTAGTCCCCAGTAAATATTTAAAGCGTGCGCAAAAATTCGTCGACCCCCTCAAAATATGAGGTCCAATTTGGCGCACGAAACGATTGAGCCGCGGCCCGTGCTTGGACTGCGCGAGGGTGGTTCTCGTTGCAGAGATCAAGGATCGCTTGCCTCCAACCCGGCCCATAAAGGGGATGCAGGTACTGACATCGATCCTGTCCGACTTCCTTAAACACCGCAATGTTGGAGGCCAGGACCGGCGTTCCGAGACTTAGTGCTTCGACAACAGGGAGCCCGTAGCCTTCCGCAAACGACGGCACAAGTGCCGCACGCGCATTTCTAAGCAGTGTCGCCAGACCAACGTCCGTGATCCCCGCCACTTCGATGACATGAGGTCGAACAAGGACGCTGCGATCGAGCACGTCGAGCACCTGCTCGTTTTCCCATCCTCGCCCTCCAACAATGACAAGCTTGGGAGGCTGGGCATTATCCTCGACCATCCGCCGCCAGGAATTCAAGACAAGCAGATGATTTTTCCGCGGCTCAATCGTACCTACCATGATGAAATAGGGTTGCCGTACTAACTCGGCGTCGAACTGTTGCTCTTTCCTATTGGCGTTCAGAGGAGACGGTAGCGGCGCAACCCAGATCGGCACTGGAGTGAGGCCCCGCTTTCTATACTCATGTCGAACGCGGTCGGCGACTGAAGCGCTTGCGACGATTAACGCTCGTGCGTAGCGAGAAATGGTAGCGAACCGCCGCTCGAAACGCGCTTTGTACCCGGGTCGAAAGAATTCCGGATAGTCGAGCGGCAGCAGATCGTGGACCATAAAGACGGGGACGACATCGCTCCGATGATCAAGCCACCTAAAGAAGCGATGGCTCTCGAAGACGTGCTGCGCCACATTGAGATAGATCGCCCCTTCCGGCAATGTGCTCCGGCCACGCGAGAGCCGCCAGGCAATCTGCGTGGCGCGACGTCGCCATCGATTGGCAACCTGTCGATCCGCTCGCTTTTCGTTTGCAGGAACATGCGCGGCGCCGATGCCAGCGACCGCCGACAAAACCTTCGCAAATACCTGATCGTTTGCGAGTTCGCCGCCGCTCCAGCGGTCCGCCGTCGCAAGTGCGCTCAGTTGAGGCAGCGTTTTTGCATCATGGAACCGCGGCGCCGTCAGACCGTAATGAACCGCTGTTGAACAGCGGTCGCGCGCAAAATGTTCAAGATACAAGAGATCGACTTTATCGATCCCAGAGGGCCGTTCGACAACCAAACGTGAAACGACATGTGTCGCATCAAATGCAATCGGACGCGACATCGAACTTCCAAGCTTCCCCAACACTTGCGCATGCACTGGTGTATTCACCGACGACAATGGTAAAGCACCAGCTCGCTTCGGGGAAGTTATCAGAATACCGGGTATCTTATTCCAGCGGTGTAAGCCCTACGCGCTTGATGCAGTGACGATACCTCTCGGCACCATGGAGCGATCTGAAGGCCGGATCAATCAGAATACCCAGAACATCCGGCTCGTCCTGCTGAATGGCGTCCTCAAGATATTGCAGGGCAGCTTGCGTATCATTCAAAAGCGCCGCCGTTCCGGCGAGCTTGTAGGCTGGTTCATGGCCAAGGGCATACTGACGTTTTTGCTCCACCAGCATGGACTCAAGGAGCCCCCTCGCGCCGTTCTGACGAAATCCATCCTCCGCCGCATCCGCAATTGCAATGCGAGCCGCATTTTTTGCGAGGACTGCCGCTGTCCGGTATTCACGTAAAAAGTCCTGATAGCGCTGCTCACTGAGATAAATTGTTGCGAGATATTCGGGCGGCGAACGAAGATTCGGCTCGGCATCGGCAAGCTGACGCAGAATGATGATTGCTTCGGCGGGCCGCCCCGCATGAAACAGAATGAGAGCCTTGTTGGCGAGAATGGCCCGCGATTCCGGCTGAAGCTCCTGAGCTTTGGCGATTTCACGCAACGGGATCTCGAACCGTCCGCCTTGCATCAGAGTCAATGCATACCAGTGCCGGGCCTGGGCAGAGAGCGGATCGAGCGCAATCGCACGTTCGAAAAGCTGCTGAGAATGGCTGAAATTGCGTGACCAGTAAAATTCCGTGAAGGCGAGCGCGGCATAACCATCGGCCAGATTGGGATCAAGCGCGATCGCCCGCTCGGCAGCGGCCTTGGCGCGGGGGTAGGCCTCCTCTGCCGGCATCAGGGTATATTGGCTGATCGTGTTGTAGGCGTCGGCAAGTTTCACATAAGCGGCGGCATAGTTCGGATCGCGAATAGTCGCTTCCGTGAAATATTGGATTGCACGGGTTAGACCGTTGGTCTGCCGCGTTCCAAGATTGTAGACTCCGGCCAAATAGAGATCGCGCACTTGCGGCGATGGCGCGTACGGAGTCTTGCTGGATCGCCAGAGGCCAGCTGGCCAGGATGGCAACGATGAGGGCCGTTCGAATGCGCCGAACGCGGCCAGGCCAATCACCATCAATGACAGAATAATGACGCCCATAATCGGCAGGCGACCGAACTTCAGAAGTGCCGAACCCGGAAGGACTGTATCCAATCCCGGTTGTTGAGCTGGCGATTCCGCCACCACGAGTGCCGGCTGCGGCTTGTCTGCCTCGCCTTCTTCCGCGTTGAGCGGTTTCCCTTCGAGCCAGCGCTCCAGTTCGAGCTGGTATGCGTAGACTAGGTTGCGTTCGCCACCTGGGACGCGGTGAATGGGAAGCCCCCGCTGGCGCTCCCACCGCCTGACGGTACGCTCATCGCGATTGAAGAACGCTGCGATCTCCTTCCAGCTTTCCAGCCGCCGTTTCCGCTCCTCAGCCACGCCGCCGTCCTGTTTCGCCCGCATCCGCCCGTATATGCCCGGGCAGCATTCCACCCAAAAAGCGATAGATCACAACGAGATAGCTCCAGATTCGTAGCGCGTGCGACACGGGCTCAATGCGCCCGCCTCACGACGAGCTGGAGACCTTCGATTGCGCAAGTAGGGGCAGAACGGCGCTTTGAGCAATAGTCGAGATTGCAACGAAGGCTTCGACTTTGGGGGCTGGGAGTTCGTCGATACCATCGAGGGGTGCCACGACATTGGCAATCTCGCCGATGTCTTTTCTCGTTGCATTGCCGCTTACGGCTACTCGGTTTCGGCCTGCGGCGCGTTCCAGTCGGCCGGGGGGAATGGCGACAGGTTCAAGTTCTACTTTCGCAATTGGCCGGAGACGTGGGCCACCCTCTACACCCAAAGAAATTTCGCGCTCGATGACTTCACCATTTCAGAGGCACGGCGAAAGTCAGGTCCCTACAGCTGGCGGACCGCAATGGCTGGCCGGCAGCTCTCGCCGAAAGAGAACGTGTTTTGGGAGGCTATGGGTGAATTCGGCTGGACAGACGGACTGTCCATCCCGATCCACGGCCCTGGGGGACAACTGGCGTTCGTAACAATGACCGGTTCGTCGCAACTTCTGACACCAGTCGTGCGCGCGCGGCTGCAATTCTTCGCGCTCTTCGCCCACGCCCGCGCACGCGCATTGCTTCAGGTCGTTCCCGAACGAGGACCGCGTGACCTGCTGACCCCTCGTGAGCTCGAGTGTCTTCGCAAAGTTGGAGCAGGCAAGTCCGACCGCGCCATAGGCGAAGAACTCGGCATCGCGCGCACGACCGTCAAGTATCATCTCGAGCACGCGCGTCAAAAGCTTGGCGTCCGTACGCGTGCTCAGGCGCTCGCGCAGTTGGTCCTATGGGGCGAAGAATGAGCGCGCGTCGCAAGCATCCCCTCCAGTTGGCCGGGATACGAATCAAGGCCGCTTGGCTAAAGGCGATTCAGGGATCGCACAATAGAGCTTTGGGGACACCGCGAAATGCTTGTTAAGGAGTGGGTTGCGCGCTGTGACGCGTCCGCACGCAATCTTGTCCGCGTTAGACTGGCCGAAAACTTCGATGTCACACGGTGGCGGCGATATCTTCTGTCCTTTGGTTCAGCGATTGTCCTCGCGGCAACAACCGCCGCCCAGGCCGCCGACGTGGAAATTACCTCCAACATGGCCAGCGTCGACCTCGACACATACGTCGGTACCACAGCTCGGATTTGGCCAGGCGTCACCGTCTCGAACGGCATCATCGCCACCACGCAGGCATGGACCGTCACCAACGACGGAGCCGTGAATGGTGGCAATTCCGTCAAGCTGAATGAGGGTGGCACCTTCGTCAATTCGAGCGGCGCAACCGTCAATGGTTCGGGGACGGCAATCACATTCGGCCACAAGGAGATAGGTTTTCCGCCGGCGGGCGGTCCCGGCTATCTGGACAACTACGGCACCATCACCGGCGCCGTCGAAGGCGTCACGATGTGGCTCGGCGGCACGGTCACCAACTATCAGGGTGGCCTCATTTCCACGACCGGATCTGGCAATGCCGTATCAGTCGGACAAGGCACCTCTCGCACCGTCATCAACAGCGGTGAAATTCACGCCGACCGCACCACCGGCTTCTCGACCGGCATCCTTGTGCAGGGGGGCCCGGCAACCGTCACCAACAATGCAACAGGCGTCATAAGTGGCGGTTACAATGGCGTGTATGCCAGCGCATCCACACCGCTAACATTCACCAACAACGGCTCCATCACTTCGGTACGCGGCCCTGCCGTCGAAGCCGCCGGAGGCGGCACCTTCATCAACACTGGAACCATCCGGTCCGGTGTTGACGGCATGCTGATCTCGAATGCCGCGACCGTGACCAACAGCAGCACCATCGGCTCGACCGGCGCAGGGCGCGCCATCGTGTTCTCGGGCGCGGCCGCACACACGCTTAATCTGCAAACCGGTTCAGTCCTCAACGGGAACGTCCAGGGCGGCACCGGCACGGACAATCTTGTGCTGCAAGGCAGCGGCACCGAATCGATCGCCAAGTTCCTGTCGTTCGAGACGCTCACCATGCAAGGCTCCGAATGGAGCATCACCGGGACCGGCACGTTCAGCAGCGGCACCATCGTTCAGAGCGGCATTCTCAGTGTCAACGGCACGCTCAATAGCCCTATGCTCACGGTGCAGAGCGGCGGCACGCTGGGCGGCACGGGGAACATCGTCGGCAACGTCATCAACAATGGCATCCTCGCGCCGGGCAACTCCATCGGCACGCTGACAATCACCGGCAACTACACGCAGTCGACCGGATCGACATTGCGGGCCGAGATCAACAATACGCCTGCAACGGATCTTCTCAACATCACTGGCACGGCGACGATCCAAAGCGGCGCGACAGTCAATGTTCTGCCTGCTATCGGTCTCTATACGGTCGGCCAGCGTTATACGATCCTAACCGCCGCCGACGGGCGCAGCGGCACCTACGACCATCTCGTCTATAATGCGCCCTTCCTCGACCTGTCACTCGATTACGACGCCAACAATGTATTTCTCGACGTCACGCGCAGCTCCGTCGCATTCCAGCAGATTGGGCAGACGCCGAACCAGATTGCTGCCGCTGGCGGAGCTGAAAGTCTCGGTCTCGGAAATCCAGTCTACGACGCCGTCTTGAATCTCTCCGAGCCCGAGGCGCGGAATGCCTTCGATCAACTCTCGGGCGAGGTGCATGCCTCGGCGAAGACGGCGCTAATCGAGGACAGCCGTTTCGTGCGCGAGGCTGCGATAGACCGCCTCCGCTCGGCCTCCGGCACGGTCTGGGGCCGCGGTTTCGGATCGTGGGGACATATCGATGGCGACGGCAACGCCGCGCGTCTCAACCGCTCGACCGGCGGCCTATTCGTCGGCGGCGACGGGCTTGTCTTCGACAGCTGGCGCCTCGGCGCGCTGGCCGGCTACAGCCATATGAACTTCAATGTTCACGACCGCAGCTCTTCAGGCAGCAGCGACAACTACCACCTTGGCCTCTATGGCGGCACGCAATGGGGCCAACTCGCCTTCCGCGCCGGCACAGCCTATACGTGGCACGACATCTCGACTAACCGCGCCGTCATCTTTCCGGGCTTCGCCGATAGTCTGAAGGGCGACTACAATGCTGGCACTGCGCAGGCTTTTGGCGAACTGGCCTATGACGTGCGCGCAGGCAACATCGGCTTCGAGCCTTTCGCCAACCTCGCCTATGTAAACTTGCACACAGACAGCTTCCGCGAGACAGGTGGCGCGGCGGCACTGAGGAGTGCAGCAGCTGACACGGACGCAACCGTCTCGACGCTCGGCCTGCGCGCATCGACCACCTTCGTTCTCAACAGTGCAAACCTCACCGCCAGAGGCGCGCTCGGCTGGCGTCATGCCTTCGGTGACATGACGCCGCTTTCGATCATGCAGTTCGCGGGTGGCGGCGACACCTTCACGATCGGAGGCGTTCCGATCGCACAAGATGTGGCGGCGGTCGAAGCCGGGCTCGACTATGCACTGTCACCCGACGCCGCGCTCAGCGTCTCCTATGGTGGCCAGTTCGGCTCCAACGTCTCCGACCAGTCCGTTAGAGGAAATTTCAATTGGAGATTCTGACCCGTCTTCCTGGATTTGCGGCGGCGGTCAGGACCGTAGAGATAGGCTGTTCGCCCACCTTGCCGTTGATGTCGTTTTCAAAAGCGACCGTACGTGATCGGCGTCTATCTGCTCGCGCACTTCTCCGGCTCTGAAAGCAATTACCGCTATCCCTCACACTTTCCGCAGCCCCCAGACCTACTTATGGACTGCATAAAATGAGATTATTCTGGCGCAATAATTGTTCCCTACAGTGCGCAATGCACGTATCCTACCTACGGTCCTAATGGTTCCTCCCAGTTTGACCCGAGAACCCAACTTGGCCGGAGAAGTTCTCCGGCCTCTTCTCGTTTCCTTCCGTCGTTTGTCCGTTCCATCAGCGTCTCCGTGCCTTTGAAGCATAAGACGGGAGAACAACGTTTTCATCCTGAGATCAAATTCATCGCACTAGTCGATGAACTGATGAGCGTCGGGCACGACAGCCTTCACGAGCCGTCGCACCCGGCAAAGGTACAGATATGGCTCGGCCCCAAAGCCGTTACCATCGCATGAAGTCGCTGTACTGCTGCTCGTGGACCGCTGAGATGGATTCGCTTTCTCCTTCAAAGCGCATCAACGCTTCGGCAAGTTCTGCCCGCACCAGGGGAGACACGCGCTTCTCCTCTATGAGGCTGCGCACAGTGTGCACCAACTCATCAACACCGGAACCGTCGATGGCCGCTTGAGCGTCGCGGCGATAGGTCTGCCACATGGGCTTGCCTTTGACCCTGGTATCGGTCGGGTTGCCATTCGCTTGGCAGAGTGCCCGGCTGATCCGCTCAACGAGCGGTGGAAACTGTCGAACCATGGGGTGCTCCTTCGCCTTTCACCAAAATGTTCGATCGGTGGCCGCCCGCGCTTTCTGCCTCCCTTGGAAATTCGCTTCGTCCCTCGTTGCGGCTGGGTTCGACCCAGCATCTCTTAGTTTGATAAAGCGTTACTTTACGATGCGCTTGCACCAATCCTGAAACAACAAAATCAGAAAAACAATGCGGTCCGGTGACAGTCCAAACTCTGTGACTGAAGGTCGCCAAAGCGTGGCGCCGACTTCACCTCGTGTTTGTTGCGGTCGATCGATTTCCCGATGCTCGGCGATGAATACCTGACGTTTTTCGCGAGATTAAGCATAGCTCACGCAAGACCAAATATTGTTTTGAACAGATGGTGCACAAGTAAATCAGGCGGTCGACTTCGTCGGAAATCGAATCGCCAGTAAGCAATAGGAGTTTGAGCGGGGAATAAGGATTTACGTCCGGAATGGCGAGGGAAAGCGAGAGTGGGATTCCGAATCTCGATGTTGCCGTTGCGGGGCCATTTGTAAGCCGAATGCCGACTAGGCCATCTCTGAGACTTTCGAAGTCTCCGGCGACAAATTACGCGGCGTTGTCGATCGCAGCCGAACGGGTCATCGTTATCGAGCCAAGAAGTGGCGCCGTTCTCTTCGCAAAAAATCCCACCGTCAGTCGTCCCATCGCCAGCATTCAAAAGTTGCTGACGGCCCTCCTTGTCGTTGAAAGGGGATCGTTGAACGAACGCATCGAAGTATTGCCGGAAGATCTGCCGGCAGATGCGCAATGTCTACCCGTGACAGCTGGTCTCCGCCCCGGAGACACCTATTCTCGCCAGAGCTTGCTTTCTGCAATGCTGATCGGTAGCGCCAACGATGCTGCGAGCGCCTTGGCTCGTGACCATTCCGGGAAGGTCCAAGCTTTCGTCGATGCGATGAACGTGCGCGCGAAAGAGTTAGGAATGAATAGAAGCCGGTTTTGCAATCCCGGCGGTCTTCCCCACGACGGGCAGTTTTCTACCGCCGAAGATGTTGCTGTCCTCGCTAGAACGATCGACGACATCCCCGACCTGCGAGCCATCGTCGCCACACGGGCCTGCAATTTGATTCACGGCGACGGATCATCGGTGCGCCTGAACAATACCAATCGCTTGCTGCGCACGATGCCGGCCTGCGACGGCATGAAAACGGGCTTTACCCGGGCATCGGGCAACTGTCTCGTCGCGTCCGGTTCGTTCAGACAAATGCGACGCGTGATTATCGCGCTGAACAGCACCATGGATCAAATTTGGAGCGATGCCAGCCAGCTTTTGACTTTTAGTCTCGGCATCCCCGATTCAACCAGCGGAGCCTCACTTGTTTCGGACTGATCAATCCCAAGAGACCCCGGCCTTCACCAACCGGAATAGCGCCTGCCAAACTCGCTTGCGGGATTTGACGTTCGCATTGTCGGGCCCCACGGCGCGCCAGCACGCGAGGCTATATGGCCGCGGAAAGAAATGGCAAAGGACGGCACGGGGACTGGACGATCAATTCGACACCTTTCTCCGGACGTTCGGATTGCCCTTTAAAACCTGGGCTGAAAACAACTTCGGCGAACGCCATCACCGGGAGACGGTGTTCTATCCCTTCGGCGGTCCCGATTTTTGCTTTCCCTATTACCTCTTTCCGAATGCCCGCGAGTATATCCTCGTCGGCTTCGAGCCTTGTTCGCTTTGGCCGCTTGACGAGTTGTCGCCCGCGTTTGAACTCGGCGCCACCCTTGAGGCGATGCGCCATTATCTTTCCTTTTCTTACTTCATCACGAAGGACCTTCACCGCAGTTTGGCGGCGACTGACGTGCGCAGCGTATTGCCTTTGCTTCTGACGCAGATTGCCCGTTGCGGATTGCCGTTGCTCTCGGTCGAGCTCATCGACGACGGAGCAGAAGGCCTATGCATTGAGTTCGGCGCGCCAGACGATCCTCGACGCTTGCACTACTTCCGGCAGGATTTGCGTGACTTTCATTGGAATGAGAGCAACAGCCTGCATCGCCGTCTCTTGGCAACCAAAGGTCTGGCCGTGTTCGTGAAGAGCGCGAGCTATCTGCTGCATGAGCCGCCGTTTGAGAGGTTGCGGCAAGTGATCAGGGATCACGCGTCGATATTGGTTCAGGATCCAAGCGGCGTTCCCTATGATTTGCTGAAGAAGTGGCGTTGGAGCGCTGGTCTTCATGGCCAATTTGCGTCTGACATCCCTGTCTTCTCTCGATATGACCAATCGAGCCTCGCGCGCGCGTATCTCGCCTCGAAAGACAGTCGGCGGCTCGATTTCGGAATTGGCTATTTGACCACTGCCTCCACGTCGAGCCTCGTCGTTGCTAGCCCGCCGGAGCGCACTTTCTCATCGCACAGGGAGGTCGCATGCGCATCCTGATGACGCAGCGCGAGCTGAGCAATGTCGCTGGCTCGGAGATGGTGACTGTTGAAGTGGCAAAGGCTTTGGCCGCTCGCGGCCACGAGATCGCGGTGTACAGCCCGAAGATCGGCGATGTCGCCAAGCTGCTTCTGCCGAGCGGCATAAAGGTTCTGCGCGAACTCCGCGACGCCCCGTGGACACCTGACTTGATCCACGGCCAGCACCACTTGCCTGCAATGGCCGCGATTGCGCGCTTCCCGACATCGTCGGCAATCTACTATTGCCATGGCACGCAGCCGTGGGTCGAAAGGCCCCCCGTCCATAGCAGGATCGGCAGATATGTGATGATGTGCGAGTGGATGGTGCTTCGCGCTCAAGCTGAACTCGGACTGGCGCCCGAGCGCGTTACGTTCATTCCGAATTTCGTCAATACGACGCGTTTCTCCGAAGTGCGCCGGGCGCCGGCGCAAATTCGCAACGCACTGCTGTTCGGCGGATCGCGTCTACCTGAGTCCGAGCTTCTTCAACTGGAGGCCGCGTGCGCGGCTCTTGGCATCAAGCTCGACAAAATCGGGCACGCTTACAAAAGCCACCGTCCGCGCCCCGAGGTCTTCCTTCAGCAATATGATCTCGTCTTCGCCATCGGCAAATGCGCGTTGGAGGCGATGGCAACAGGCTGCGCAGTCATACCTATCATTCCGGGACAAGCCGGCGCGCTCGTAACGGCCGGCACATTCGACGAATGGGCCTTCTCGAATTTCGGACCGCGCTATTTTATGTCGTCTAGCCAAATCAACGAGCAGTGGCTGCAGAAGCAAATCGACAGGTATTCGCCCTCAGATTTGGAGCGGGTCACGGCAAAGGTCCGCGTTGAATGCACGATCGACGTCGCCGTCGATAGGCTCGAAGCCATTTATCGCGAGGCTGCGCAGGCAACGCCGGCAGCGCACGTCGCTGACGATTCCTTCGCGCCCTATTTGGAGCAGCTCGCGAATGATGTTGACCCCATGTGGGCCGAGCTGCAAGGCATCCATGGCAAGCTCAAGAAAATGACGGAGATGAAAGCGAAGTTGCGAGAGAGCACCAGAGCACAGGAGCACCAGCAAGTAGAGTTGCTCGCGCTTTACCGCAAACTTCACGGAGATCATCTCCCTCGGCACCTGCGCTATCGAGAGCTTCTTCACCGCATATGGGCGCGCTTGCGCGCGCAATGGTCACAAAAGCGTTTGAGGCACGTGATCCCTGCGGAGTAATTCAACTCCGGCAATCATTCGGTAGTGGCGGTTTGAGCATGACGCATATGATCAATTTCGATTGGCCGAGAACAATGGCCTCTGCGGTTGCGCCATTAGCGCCGCTTCATCCGAGCTTCGTCGATGGCACGACGGCCCTTTGCCCGTTCAATGATGACACGCCGAAGCTGTTCGAACGCTGGTTCGCAGACCAGGAGCTTATCGGCGTCATGGGCGACTGGGAATTTCTTCCTCTGCCCTACTACGACCAGACGCCCGAGGAATTCGTGCGTCGAACACGTCGCAGCACCTGGTTGGTCTGCGCGAGAGAGAACGAAAGCCTCATCCCAATCGGTTATACGGGGCTTTATGTACAGTCGCGCCATCGCGTCGGAATATTGCGGCTAGCGATTGCCGAACCGAAATATCGACGACAGGGTCACGGGCTGCGAGCCACACGGATGGCGATCGATTGGGCGTTCCAGTCGTTGGATCTCTTCACGCTACATCTTTCGGTCACGGCCGCAAATCAATCCGCGATTGAGCTTTATCGCGGATGCGGCTTTCGCGAATGCGGCCGTTATCAGCTGTCCCGATTTTCCCGCGATGGCAGGTCCGACGAAGTGCTGATGGAGTTGATGCGCTCCGATTGGCCGCCGGCCAACCGATAACAAAAGGAACTCCCACTCTGCGCGAGCACTGCGTCGTTCTCCAGCGTCTGACACCCTTTCCTCTTCTGCGCTAGTCGCAGACCCTGACGCGCTGATACCGCCAGACGCCCTCGTAATCGTCCCAGTAGCGGCGACCGCGTTCCCAGTGGCAATAAGGTCCGCCGTAACGCGGGCCTTCGTAATAGTAGTCTGGCGGTGGCGGCGGGGGATCGTAATAGGGCCGTCCTGCGGAACCGATGATGGCTCCAGCAGCAAGGCCGCCGAAAACACCAGCGGCGAAGTCGCCACCACCGGCATGGGCGGGTGCGGCGATAGTCAGGAAGGCGCTAGCCGCAAGCGCGCCATGAAGAATGCGTCCCATGATGATGTCCCCTCGAACGTCCCTGCGCAGGCAGCTTTGATCCACTTTTCACGAACACCCGCTACCCCATCTTCGTGGAGAATGTGTGGTCGTCCGAGAGACATCCGATCCGCATCGCAAAAAATTTTCGGCGCATGTCGAGTGACGATCTCCGTGTTATGTTTGAGAAAAAAAGGGGAGAGAAACGATGTACCTTATCGAATATCTGTCGGCGCCAGCCGGTCAACCACCAACGATCTATACGGAGCTAGCGCTTGGATCGACGCCTGAAGAGGCTATGGATCAGGCCGATACTCATCTGCCTAAGATGGCGACTAAATTCGGCGCTCAAGGCTACCGCATTGTTGATAGCAACAAGCAATGTGTGGGCATCGGCCCGGAAGGGTTTCTGAGCACCCGATGGCCATGAAGGCGATCAGGCGCGGGGCTCGCACTTAGCGCTTATCGGCCACCAACTTCACACCAATGAGAAGCGCAACGCATACGCCCAACGCTAGAGCCAAACCAAGGGTCTCATTCGTGGCGGCATAAATTCCCGCAACGCAGCTGAGCATAGCAGCTACGAGCAAACAAATAATCCCCAAGACCCTCATGAAATGGGCTCGTCCGAATAAGATTCTTGTTCGAGCTTCGGTGAGGCGCACCAGCAGGGCGCTCAGAGGAACGTACGGGTCACCACCTCAAGATTTTCGCGATGAGCCACGGGATAAGGCCGAACAGGGTGAAGAACACTACAATGGCAGCCGCGCCGACCTTGGCAAGGAGAGCGAGGAACGTCATCAAAGTAAGCAAGGTGCACCGCATGTCGCCCCATTTTGGGCGCGACGCTAAGTGCGGAGGATGATCGAACCGTGGCGCGAGAAATACGGAATTGTAAAAGTCACCGAAAAAGCAGAAGAGATCCGACGCCCGCTCCATGGCGTGACTTCTACCGCAAATTCGCGATGACCATTCGGCGGGAACTCGCGGCCAGAGGTCACTTCAGACCTCTTACTTCTGACGGGGAATAGCCCAACAGCTCGGCATATGCTTCATGCCAATTCGAGGATAGTACGTTTCCGCTGCCGGAGCTGCGAGAAGGATAAGCGTCGTCAGCTCTCCCGCTGCCTTGTGTGTTTCCTCTATTAGACGCTTCCCGATCCCCTGCCTCTGATACGCAACGTCAACGGCGAGGTCAGATAGATAGCAGCAGTACGCAAAGTCGGTTATTGCGCGGGACACACCTATGAGCTTTCCGCTATCCCTCGCGGTGACAATCACGTCAGCGCGCAGCAGCATTGCTTCCAATCGTGCCAGGTCATTTGCCGGACGCCTTTCGGCTAGGGTCGAAGAGACGAGGACGTTACGGAACTCTTCTGCTGTGAGACTTGGTTCAAGACAAATTTGGATCGGCACGGGGTTTCCTAGGTCATCACCGGGCAAAGAGCTTGATCCCTACTACCAGTGACGGGTGGCAAGGTGAAAGACAGGACGGACCAGATAACGTGAAGATGTCTCTTCGGACTTATGAAGATGTTTGCCTCGTCCCTCAATCAGCGTGGGTTCAGCCACAGCGATTGCATTGACTGCTGCGCGGTCTTCACTTGGAACCGACAATCTGAAACGCTAACGCCCATGGCGTGCGCTGTACGTGGCGCGGAAGAGTTACGCCAGAGCCGAGGCATTCAGGACAAAGGTCCCGCAGCCGCGATGTCGTGACTTCCCTCATGGTGATGCCGTCCCGCCTGCTGACGATTTCATGCCGCAGCGTGCGGCCACGAAAGACAAAACCCGTCCCGCTGCACGTGCGGCACGTCGTGTTCGTTGTCTGAATGTAGGACATTTTGCACCTCCGATCGTTTCGCGGCGCCAAGTAAGTGCGTAGAGATTTGATATTCGACCTACCGCCCTTCATCCTCTTCAACGGCCCACCCGCGGGATTGGATCCCGTGGTGGATGTCGTCAACCGCCTAGCGTGAATGAGATGTTGGGCAGCTCGGGAGAATTTAGCTTCTCTACGAATATGTAAGGGATTAAATGCGTAGTTGGGAAGTATAATGACCATCTGATGCACGATGCACCTGCGAGGTTCTGGTCATGACCCAAAACGAATCTCCAGTTCTGGAACGAATTTGCCGTGCTCTTTGCCAAGTAAACGGCAAATCGACCGACACGATCATTGAAGGTAAGCCGGTCTGGCAATCATATCGGCGCGAAGCGAGGGCGGCGATGGATGCCGCAGGAATCGCCGAATTGCTGGATGAGATCCGTTATTTAGCGAGGGTGGAGGACGTGCCACCTCGTATCCGGGATGAACTTGCCGCTATGTTGTTGCGCTTCGAAGGAGAGATCAAGCCACACTAAGCAGAACAGCACATTTTCGCGGGATGCTGCAGCGCCGCCCGGCCGATCGCGCAGCCCTTTCAGGCTGGAGCAGCACGAAACCACAGCTCATCCTAACCAGCTCCTGCTCTCCGTCTTAGGCCTTGCGGATCACGCTGCCGTTGCAGCCGGGAAAGACGGCAGGCTGTGACTCGATCGCGATCGTGCGCGACGCGAAGACGTGAAAGAGCCGCCGGATCGGTTCGACGTTTCGGGTTTGAGAATAGAGATTGCACATACGCGCGCAACATGGTGCACAGCCGGGGCCTTGGCCAGTGTCGGCGCCATATGAGCGATGAAAGGACGCTTACGCAGCAGATTGCTTTATTAGGCTTAGTGCCGACGTCACTTGTTTTTCTGGCACGTCTGCGTTGCATCATCCCAGTGCATTTTTTTCATGCCCGTGCATTCCACTTGCGAATAGATATGTGGCTTGCCCGTTGTTTTCTTGACTTTCTCTTTCGCCACGATCGGACCAGCGGATATGACCAACGCGCTTAATGCACCGGCGACAATCAACACTTTACCCAGCATGAAAACTCCTCCAATTCGAAATGCGTCGCGGCGACGACGCGAAGAAACGAGTGCGGGCACATCCTGCCAACGCTAAAAGATATCCGGCGCTCGGCCTTTGGTCATCCTGGCTTTCTCGCAGCTGCGTTCGCTCAACGTTGCACCGCGAACTTGGCTCCAGAAATCGGGCATCTCTCCCATTGATGCCCCTCCTAATTCGGTGGTCTGCCCAATTCACCATGCGCGATCGAAGAGGGCTCGGGCAAGGATCACGAAAGGCAGTCGGACCGCTCCAGAAAAGGTCGAACGGCCCGACAGAGTTGAACTGAGAGGGATACCAGTCGGGAAGGAACCCAAAACCCAAATCCTTGCGCCGTCAGTAATCAATCACACCGTCAAGGGCGTAGTGCTTGATGGTTTTTCGGTTCTTGATCAGCTCGTCAATCGACGGCTCGTTCTTGAGTGCGCGCTCGATCGCCAACTTCATCGCCTTGTAGTTCGTATTGTACAGATCCTTCTTGTCGAGCTCGGCGTGATCGGCGCAACGTGGATCCAACCAGATCGTCACAATCAAACAGATCTCGTCGACGATGGACTTCGGGATGATGCCTTCCGAAACGCAGTCGACGACGGCGTCGGCGATTGCCCCCTGCACGACGCCGCCTAGTAGTTCGACATACTCGTTCGAGGCAATCGTCACCTTCGTGGTCATCATCGTAACCGGCCGCGCGAGCTGATTTAGATCACGGATGGCGAAAAAGCGGGTGTGGCCAACCGATTGCCCCATCATGTTCGCGAAGGCTTGGCCGACGGGTCCGTTGACCGAGCCAATCAACACCTCAGGCATGGCATCGGTGTACTGACCAGGTGCGGCGAGGACCGTAGCTTCGCCCGCCTTGAATATGATGTCCGTCATCTCGTGTCTCCAGATGTATTAGCACTGCTTGTAAAGTGAGTTGCTTTGAAAGCTTAAACCACTGGTCGACGAGGTTTGCACGACTTGACTCGCGCAGAATTTCCCTGGCCGCGTAGCCGCCCGCATGCCCGTGAAGGTCTTCACCTTCAGGCGCTAATCATGCCCGTGGTGCACGGAGAGCCCAGCGTTGCTCTCCTCATTAGTTGCTCGATGGATTTGTCCGTGAGAGCTGACGAGCAGGCATACTTGAGTGCAAGTTCTTTGGCATTGCGCCATTTGCGTTTCTTATTCGGCAGAGCACTCTCGAAGACGAAGAAGCCTAACCATGGTTGCTAAACTCTTCTCTTCTTCAGCGACGCAGCGGAAGCCGTCATGATTTCGGAACGTAGGGTGGTGAGCGACTGCAGTAGACCACTTAGCAGACTACCCATGGCCTATGTCGTCGGTTACAATCGGCGACAACACTCTGCCGTTGCGGATTCATGGCCGGCTAACTTTGAGAATCCGTAATAAGCGGGACGCGTTTTAGCCAAGTTCCTGCACCTAAGTCCGCGTGGACCAAGTAGGGAGAATGGCAATGAGTCCTAGATCGATATTGAGCGGGCTCGCGCTTTTTGTTGCCGTGCTGGGGTTGGCTTCCCACATGGCGCGCGCAGATCAAGAAGCGAGGGAAGCGGAAATCCTCGGACTGCATCAACTTTGCGACAAAGGCGATCGCCGCGCCTGTGTTCACTTCGGCATTCTTCTCGGCGAAAACCGCGAGCGTCATGAGGAGTGGCGCAAGAGACATCCCGAATGGTGGTGGTGGGAGAGATAAGTAGCAAGGAGCAATTGCGCTCGAACAGATGTTTAAGTAAGCGATTTGGAATGTAGTCGCGGACGTGAGGCAGACGAACCTGCGTCGATCATGTGACAGACATTCGTGTGGTGGTCCTTCGCGATGAGTGATCGCCATAAAGTGCTGTGCTGTGATGATGCGGGAAGGCCCGTTGACGCCTTGGCGACGACAACAATGCGTTCAATAACGGGCCGTCATCTGTTCAAGTTCGCGATGCGATAATTTGCGGTGGTTCGCGGGGTTTTCCATGCGCCTCTTAAAGGCTGCCTTTGCCCTCGTTCTCGTGCTTGCCGTGGTCGACACTGTTGAGACGTCAGCCGGCACCGCCGAGCCGATGAACCCGGCTCCAACCGCACGGGATATTGCCCTGATTGACGCGGTCACCTGGGGTGTTACCGGTTCGACCGTCAAGGCTTTCCAGGCAATCGGGGCTGAAGCCTGGCTGCAAGCCCAATTGCGCCCTTCCGCGGGTTCTCGCCTCCCGGAGGCGGCGCAGACGCAGATCAATACTCTGCCATCTGCGCAAAAATCTGCGCTGGATCTGGCCGCGGAGTTCGACGCCCAAGGGCACGCGGCCAACCAAATCACGGATCCTGTTCAGAAGGCGGCGGCTCAACACACATTTCAACAGGCGATGACCGATATCGCGCATCAGGCCGCAACCCGCACCATATTGCGGGCGCTCTACGCACCTGACCAATTGCGCGAACGCATGACGTGGTTCTGGTTCAACCACTTCAATGTCCATCAATATAAGGCCAATGTCCGTGTGCTGGTGGGCGACTACGAGGAACGGGCAATCCGCGCCCATGCGCTTGGGCGGTTTCGCGATTTACTCGAAGCCACGGTCCGGCATCCGGCGATGCTTCGCTATCTCGACAACGCCGACAATGCAGCCGGACACATCAATGAGAACTATGCCCGTGAGATCATGGAGCTCCACACCATGGGCGTGGGTTCGGGCTACACCCAAAAGGACGTCGAGGAACTTGCCCGCATTCTCACCGGCGTCGGCATCGATATCAAACCGGAAAATCCGAAGCTCAAGCCGGAACTGCAGGGCAAGTTCATCCGTGACGGCCTCTTCGAATTCAATCCTGCCCGCCACGACTTCGGCGACAAAGTCTTCCTTGGCCACGTGATCAAAGGCCGAGGTTTCGTCGAGATCGAAGAGGTGCTCGATATCCTCAGTCGCGAGCCAGCGACTGCGCACCATATCTCGCGCGAGATCGCCACCTACTTCATGTCCGATGATCCACCTCCAACGTTGGTCGACCGGATGGCCCAGGCATTCACCAACACGGACGGTGACATCGCGAGTGTATTGGAGACACTGTTTCGCGCGCCGGAGTTCACCGCATCTCTCGGGAAACGTTTCAAGGATCCGGCGCGGTACGTCTTCTCCGCGGTGCGTTTGGCCTATGACGACAAGGTCATTCTCAATAGCGCTCCCATTCAGAACTGGCTGAACCGGCTTGCTGAAGGTCTCTACAATCACCAGACGCCGGATGGTTATCCGATGACATCATCCGCCTGGAACGGCTCCGGGCAGATGATGACGCGCTTTGAAATTGCCCGCCAGATTGGCTCGAATTCGGCTGGCCTGTTCAAGTCGGCGGAGTCGGACGCGGTGGACAAACCCGCTTTTCCCCTTCTCGAGAACGCGCTGTATTTTGGCAGTTTGAACCGAATGCTCGGTTCGCCGACGCGAGCCGCTCTCGACGAAGCGGTTTCACCGCAAGACTGGAACACGCTGTTCCTATCGTCCCCCGAGTTCATGAATTAACAGGATCGCACCGCAGGAGAGACACCATGCTCTTTCATCGCCGTCAGATGATCCAGGGACTCGCCGCTCTTGGTCCCATGACCGTGGCCGGCCGTCTATGGGCAGCTCCGAAGACCGACGCGCGTCTCCTCATCGTGTTCTTGCGCGGTGCCTATGACGCCGCCAACGTGGTGATCCCGGTCAGCAGCGATTTCTACTATGCCTCCCGACCGACACTTGCCATTGCGAAACCGAATTCGGCCGTACCCAACGCTGCTTCGTCGCTGGACAGTAACTGGGGCCTTCATCCGGCGTTACGCGAAACCATCCTTCCACTTTTCGCCAAAGGACAAGTTGCCTTCGTGCCTTTCGCCGGAACCGATGACCTGACGCGCAGCCATTTCGAGACGCAAGATACGATAGAACTTGGACAGAACATCGAAGGCGAGCGCGACTTCCGCTCGGGGTTCATGGCCCGCCTCGCCGCCACGCTGACCCGCGTGCGGCCGATCTCATTCACCGACCAGATCCCTCTGACATTTCAAGGTGGCGAACCCATACCGAACATCGCCATTAACAATGTCGGCAAGGCTGGTATCGACGATCGGCAAGCGAATCTTATCACGTCCATGTATGAGGGTCAGCCTTTGTCCCCGGCCGTGCGAGAGGGATTTCGCGTGCGAGATGACGTGTACCACGCGATTACGGACCACATGATGGAAGCAAGTCGAGGCGCGGTGTCGCCAAAGGGCTTCGAGCTGTCCGCCCGCCGCATCGGCCGTCTGATGCGCGATCAATTCAATCTCGGCTTTGTCGATGTCGGCGGCTGGGACACGCACGTCAACCAGGGTGCCGCTACCGGCTATCTTGCCGATCGTCTCGCCGAACTCGGCCGTGGTCTCGCAGGGTTCGCCGAGGAAGTCGGCCCAAATTGGAAGGACACGGTTGTCGTCGTCGTATCCGAGTTCGGCCGTACTTTCCGTGAAAACGGCAATCGTGGCACGGATCACGGCCATGGTAGCGTCTATTGGGTGATGGGCGGCGGCATTAAGGGCGGCCGGATCGCGGGCGAACAAGTGGCGGTCGACCAGGCTCACCTCTTTCAGAACCGCGACTACCCAGTGCTTACGGACTATCGCGGCCTTCTGGGAGGCCTCTTCCAACGCATGTATGGACTCGATCAGAAGGGGCTTCAGCGCGTCTTCGCGTCCGTAGAACCTCGAGACCTCAAATTGCTCTGATCACAATAGACCGGCTTGGTTTAACTCCCGGATGGTCAAAAGCATCACGTCACCGTTTCTGCTATGCCGGCTCGATCGCAACTCTCCGATCGACGGTCTTCAATAGGGCGACGAACTGCGAGACGGCGAGATCAATCCGCTCTTTCACGATGGGATCGACGATCACCCCGTCGAGAAAATTGCTGTCCGCCGCATAAACGGCAGTCGGGACCGTTAAAGCGGAGAAAAATCCAAACAGCGGCCGCAATTGATGCTCGATGATCAGTGAGTGACGCAAGCCGCCGCCGGTAGCCGCGAGCAGGACGGGCTTGCCCACAAGGGCTGTCGGGTCCACGAAGTCGAAGAGATGCTTGAGCAGCCCCGGGTACGAGCCCTTGTAAACCGGAACCGAGACGATCAGCGCGTCAGCGCTTTCGATGGCCTCTAGGATTTTCTGAGCTTCCGGGGGAAGGCTCGTTCGCACGAACGCGCCCAAGCCTGGCCCAGCATCGACGAGGTCGAAAGAGCGCACGTCGATTCGCGCACTCGCAGCGATTGCTTCGCTCACGTGTTCCGCGAGCGCTCTCGATTTGGACGGACGATGGGTATTGCCGCTGATAGCGACAACTTTAAGCGGAACTGTTGGCAGTGCTGTCATGTCTCTGGTTCTCGATAGGAGCCGCCTCAGTAAAGTACAGCGCATTTCTATTCAACGAAACGTTGGCGATCAGTGCCGGGCGTCACGACACCAACTCAATAGCCCCGATGCGGATCGACAATGTCGGGCAACGGCCGTCGTTCGCGATAGCGATTGATATTGTCGACGAGCTTGTCAATGAGCTTGTCGAAAGCCCCGTCCGTTATCATGGAAATGTGCGGCGAGAGCTGAACGCGCGGATGCGTGTAGAAGGGATGACCTTCCGGCAGCGGCTCCGGGTCCGTAACGTCCAGGCTCGCGAGGCCGATCACCTCACGATTCAAGGCATCGAGCAGAGCCTCTTGATCGATCAGCGAGCCGCGCGCGACATTGATGAGGTGCAGCCCCCGCTTGGCTTGCGCCAGCACGTCTTTATCGATGATGCGATAGGTTTGCGGTGTCGCGGGAAGCGCGATAACGGCATAATCGGACTGCGCCAACAGCGCGCCGATGTCAGGCGCGCGTTCGACGCCGTCGATCCCAAGTGGCGCATCGGTGCGCCGGTGCGCCACGACGCGAAAACCAAAGGGCAGGGCGAGTTCGGCGATCCTCCGCCCGATCGCGCCGAAGCCGATAAGGCCGAGCGTGGCGCCGGCGACATCGCGCGTGCGCAGTTTATTTCTTTCCCATTCCTCGGGACTATGCGCCCAGATTTGGGGCAGCCGGCGGGCGGCGCTTAAAATCGTGGCGAACACGTACTCGGCGATCGGCTGGGCCGAGGGACCGCGGGCGCAAGTGACAATCGGTCCGTCGAATAACCAGCGAGGATAGCCGTCCGAACCCGCTGAGAACAATTGAATCCAACGGATTGCGCCCGGCCACGCCGCAGGTGGCTGGCTCAACGCGCGTACTTCCGGCGCGCGCAATGGCATGGCGAGGAGGATTTCAGCATCACTCGCCCCGATATCGAAGTCTCCCCGCGACAGATCGGCAAAAGCGATCCCCGGGACACGTTGGGCAATCCTATCGTTGAACGCTTTGCCCAATTGGCTCGCAACAACGAGAGGCCGCACCTTGGCATCGAGAACCTGGTTCATCCGGCCTTGGCTTCCGCACTGGGCGCGGCGGCCTCGCGTTCGGCTACGGCCTCGCGGACAAGCGGAATAAGCTCGCGGCCATATTCGATCGTATCCTCAAGCGGATCGAAGCCGCGGATCAGAAAGGTCGTGATGCCGAGATCATAATATTCGAGCAGCGATTCAGCGACCTGTTCGGGCGTGCCGACCAGGGACGTGGAATTGCCCTTGGCACCGGTCAGCGCGGCAATTTCAGTCCACAGTCTCTTGTCGACGACCCGGCCATTCGCGGCGGTTTCAAGCAATCGCAGAGAGCCGACATTGGCCGGCGGATTGGTGCGCTGATAAAAGGAATTTTGCGCGACCGCGGCTTTGGCCTTGGTCAAAATCTCGTCCGCCTTTTCCCAGGCCTTGGCTTCCGTCGCGCCGAGGACGGGACGCAGGGATAGGCTGAATTTGATCTGATTGGCGCGGCCGAAGGGCGCGGCGGCGGCGCGGACACGCGCGATGGTCTCACGCACCTGAGCGAGCGATTCACCCCATAGGGCATAAACGTCGGCAAAGCGCCCCGCCACCTTGATAGCTACGTCAGAAGAGCCGCCGAAATAGATCGGAATATGCGGCTTCTGCGCCGGCTTGATCGATGAGAACGCACCTTTGAACTTATAATAGGTGCCTTCATGATCGATAGGCCGATCGTTGGTCCAGATCTCCTTGAGGATCTGAATATATTCCTCGCTTCGCGCATAGCGCTGATCGTGATCGAGATAGTCGCCGTCGCGCTGCTGCTCCTGATCGTCTCCGCCACTGATGATGTGAATGGCAAGTCGGCCGTCACTGAACTGATCCAGCGTCGCGAACGCCCGCGCCGCGTATGTCGGAGAGATGAAGCCCGGCCTGTTGGCCAGCAGAACCGCGATACGATCGGATTGATGGATGATGTCGGCCGCGATTTGCAAGCCATCGACCGAGGCGCTCGAATGAGCGATCAGGATCCGGTCGAAGCCGCTCGCATCGTGCGCCCTCACGAGGGCGCGAAGATATTTTTTGTCGAGAGCCGGTCCCTTCGGCGGGATGCTTTCCGAAGTTTCCTGCGCGACGACCATTCCAATGAATTGCACAGACATGAGACACCCCCGGAGAACTTTTGCGCGGCAACGGCTGCCACAAGAACTCTATCGGGAGGGACGCCTGGAAAACATTTCATATCCTTCAAGCCGTGCATTGAAGAAACTCACGCGGGTACGCGTAGCATGGCTCCCATGCATCTTGAGAGAGTTCCTCAGTGCCGAAGCGGCCCTCTTCTATGACGGAGAAATGTGGGGCCCGCACGCCGCGCTTGGCGGAACTTTGCCGTCGCCGCGCGATCAAGCGATCGTTGAAGCACACATTTCATTTTTTCATTCTGATGTGCCGCCGCCGACGCTTAGAACATGACTTGTTCAGTCATGGAGGTTGTGATGACAGCCCTTGCCTTCCCTAGCCCTCAAGGCATCCCGCGGAATATCTCGCCGGAAGAATGGTCTGTCCGGGTCAATCTCGCAGCATTCTATCGACTCGCCGCGATCTATCAGTGGGACGACCTTATCTTCACTCACATTTCCGCGCGCGTGCCGGGCAAGGAGGAACATTTCCTCATCAACCCATATGGCCTGATGTTCGAGGAAATCACCGCTTCCAGCCTCGTGAAGATCGACCTTGACGGCAATCTCGTCGAGGAAAACGATTACGGTATCAATTATGCCGGCTTCGTGATTCATTCCGCAATTCACGCCGCTCGGCCGGATGCGCTCTATATCGCGCATTTTCATTCCGCCGATGGAGTCGCCGTTTCCGCTCAGGCCGGCGGTTTGCTGCCACTGAACCAGCGCGCGCTCGCTATCATTCCCTCGCTCGCCTATCACGATTACGAAGGCATTGCGTTGAACCTTGACGAACGGTCGCGGCTGATCGCCGATCTCGGCGACAACAACTATTTTCTTTTGCGCAATCACGGCACGCTCGCGCTTGGGGCGTCGCCCGGCGCTGCGTGGACCCGTATCTATTCGCTCGAATCTGCCTGCACGGCGCAAGTGCGGACCCTGTCGATTGGGCGCGATAAAGTTCTGATTGCTCCGGACGCAGCCCAAGAGGAAGTGCGTCAACAGATCAATCGCACCCGTAAGCCTGTCGAAGGCAGCAAGAGCGCTTATGAGCTCGCCTGGGAAGCTTCGCTGCGCAAGGCAGCCCGGCACTCGCCTGGTTTCGACCGATAAAATCGCCGCCCTCGATTCTTACAGCGTGATCGGGCCCCGCCCCAAAAAAAGTAAGCTGGAATGTCCTTCTCTCGCAAAATAAAACTCGGCCTTATCCTCCACGGTGTGGGCCGGACATGGGACGATTGGCGTCATCCTGACCGCGACGTTCATGCGAGCACCAGCTATCCCTTTTACCTGCATCAGACGCGACTCGCCGAGGAAGGTAAGTTCGACTTAGTCTTTGTCGCAGATTCACTCTCGATCAACGAGAAATCCAGTCCACATTATCTGAACCGCTTCGAGCCGATCACCATTTTGTCGGCGCTCGCGGGGGCGACCCGCCACATCGGCCTCGTCGGCACCGTGACGGTGAGCTATTCGGAGCCTTTCAACGTGGCCCGGCAATTTGCCTCGCTCGATCATATCAGCGGCGGCCGCGCCGGCTGGAACGTCGTGACATCCTGGCTCGGCGAGACAGCAGCGAACTTCAGCCGCGACAAACATCCAGAACATGCCGAACGCTATCGCATCGCGGCGGAACATCTGGATGTCGTCCAGGGACTTTGGGACAGTTGGGAAGACGACGCGCTTGTCGGCGACAAGCAAAGCGGCACATTCATCGATCCCGCCAAACTGCACCGGCTCGATCACAGAGGGAAATACTTTCAAGTCCGGGGACCGCTCAACATCCGCCGTTCGCTTCAAGGTCAGCCGGTAATCTTCCAGGCCGGCGCCTCGGACACAGGCCGCAACTTCGCCGCCCAGAGCGCGGAAGTCATATTCACTATTCCGCAAAATCTCGAGGAGGCGCAGGAATTTTATAGCGACGTCAAGCTACGGGCACGCAATGCCGGCCGCGGTGAGAACCTGCCTTGCGTTCTCACAGGCATAAATCCTGTCGTCGGATTGACGCCACAGGATGCCGAAGCACGTTACCAGGAGTTGGCTTCACTCGGCTCGTTGGAAACCGGCCTCGGCATGATCTCGCGGATGTTCAACGACCACGATTTTTCTCAATATGACCTCGACGGTTCCTTCCCCGATGTCGAAGTACTGGGTCGCGATTCAAGCCAAAGCAATTCGCAGCGCATCTTGAAGGCCGTGCGTGCCGGTAATCTCACCTTGCGCCAGATTGCCGAGCAGATCGCAACGCCGCGGAGCGAATTCTTGGGGGCGCCCGACGAGATTGCGGACCGGCTGCAATATTGGTTTGAGAACGAAGCCGCAGATGGTTTCATTTTCTTCGAAACTCTTCCAGGGCAACTCGAGATTTTTGTCCGTCATGTCGTTCCGCGCTTGCAGGAGCGAGGTCTGTTTCGCAATGATTACACGCACAACACATTGCGTGAAAATCTCGGGCTGGACATTCCCGTCAACCGCTATAGGGCACAACGCTTCGCCCGCAGCAGCGCCTGATCCCCGCCATGAGCCGTCTCGCTGTGAAAAATGTTGAGATCGAATCTTTGACGAGAAACTTGAATCTCAAGGAGACGCTCGATCGTATCGTGACTGTTTTTGCGGATCGCGCACCGCATTACGATCGTATTGGAGAGATCGCGTTCGACAATATCGCCGACCTCAAGGCTGCCGGATTGTTGGCTGCAGCCGTTCCCCGCGCTTATGGCGGCGATGGGGCCGGGTTGCGACAGATCGTCGAGATCATCGGCCGGATCGGCGAAGGCGATCCCTCGACGGCCCTGATCCTCATCATGCAATATCTTCAATCCGGCGCGATCGGCCACTCGACGATCTGGCCGGAAGTCGTCAAAGACGAGGTACTTTCAAGCATCGTACGCGACGGCGCATTGGTCAATGCATTGCGTGTCGAGCCGGAACTCGGCACACCCGCGCGGGGCGGTCTGCCGGCAACGACGGTGCGCCGCGAAGGCGACATCTGGCTCCTCAACGGACGTAAAATCTTTTCGACGGGCTCAAGCGCTTTGCGTTGGGGCGTCGTCTGGGCGCGTACGGAGGAAGCTGAGCCGCGAGTCGGCCAGGTGATCGTCCCGCTGGATCTGCCAGGAACACGTATCGAGAAAAGCTGGTTTCATCTGGGAATGCGCGCGACCGGCAGCGACACGATCATTTTCGAGAACGTGGCCTTGCCCGAGCGCTATCTCGTAAATTTGCAGCGGCCAGCCGAAGCAGCAGAGGAGGCCCTAGCGAGCTGGCACGCAGTCACCGTCGCGGCACTTTATGACGGCATCGCACGGTCCGCCCGCACGTGGCTGATCTCCTTCCTGCGCAACCGCATCCCTTCCAATCTCGGCAAGTCCTTGGCGACACAGCCGCGCTTTCAAGCGCTGCTGGGGGAAATCGAGGCGCTGCTGCTGGTGAACCGGTCCCTCATCGAGCATGCCGTCTCGCGCGAGGAGGCGGGCGAGAAGCCGACGACCGATGCCGGGCTCGTCAAGCATGTGGTGACGGAAAACGCCATTGCCGCGATCAGCAAGGCCGTCGCTGCCATCGGCAATCCGGCGCTCACTCAGAGCAATCCACTGGAGCGGCACTATCGTGACGTTCTTTGCGGGCGCATTCACACGCCGCAGCAGGATGTGGTGCTGTCTGCTTCGGGTCGGGCTGCACTGGGCGTCTAAGCGAGTTTGCTTACGAGACCTCGATGCGTGGACGTCATCCGACTGGACATCGAAGACAACGGCGCGAGCCGCTTGCGACGTGCATGAAGAACAGCGGAGTTGTCCAAAGGCAGTGATGATGACTTCTTCGTCGCTTGAAGACTTATCGATAACGACCGATGTGCTGATCGTCGGTGGCGGAATGGCAGGTGCCTGGGCGGCGACATCCGCCGCGCAGGCCGGCGCGAAAGTCGTTCTGGCTGACAAGGGTTATTGCGGAACAAGCGGTGTCACAGCAACGGCTGGACCTGGCCATTGGTGGGTTCCGCCGAATCCTCCTGAAGCGCGCGACATCGCAGTGGCCAATCGCGTTGCCGCCGGACTTGGGCTTGGTGAGGCCGAGTGGATGTATCGCATCATCGATCAGACTTGGCGTACGTTGCCGACGCTTGCCCGCCACTACGCGTTCGGCGTCGATGAAGCAGGTCGCGTGAACTACCGCGCCGTGCGTGGGCCCGAATACATGCGTGCCCTGCGCCAGCACGTATTGAGCCACGGCGTCGCCATTCTCGATCATTCACCAGTCCTTGAGCTGCTGGCGAGATCGGATGGCTCGATCGGCGGAGCACGCGGCCTGCGCCGGCGCGATGGTGGCCGGTCGTTTCAGGTCAACGCAGGTGCGGTGGTCCTCGCTGCTGGCGGGACCAGCTTCCTGTCTCATCTGCTCGGGTCGGGAACGAACACGGGAGACGGCTACCTCATGGCGGCTGAGGCGGGTGCCGAGTTGTCCGGAATGGAATTCACCGCCGTCTACACCATTGCACCGGCACACTCCACGATGACGCGAAGCATGGCCTATTCATTCGCGACTTACTACGGCGCCGACGGGAGTGAACTGGATTTGCCGAAGATAGGCCCGGATTTGACGGTTTCCCTGGCCCGCGCGCTGCAGCGGGGCCCTGTCTATTGTTCGCTGAACCGAATGCCGGACGACATCAAGGCGAGGCTGCATACAATCTCCCCGAACGTCCCGCTGGTATTTGACCGCTGGGGCATCGATCCCTACCGTGATCGCTTCGAGGTTACGCTGCACAATGACGGTACCATTCGAGGCATCGGCGGCGTGCGCGTGCACGACGCCGATTGCGCGACATCAGTTTCAGGGTTGTTCGTCGCGGGCGACAATGCATCCCGCGAGAAGGTTGCGGGCGCGGTCACTGGTGGCGGTAATGTCAATTCGGCCTGGGCGCTTTCATCCGGTGTCCTTGCCGGACGTGCGGCGGCGCGTTTAGCGCGCAGCACGCAGCGTGACGGTGCGCATCTTCGGCCGCTCGGTCGTGCCGGACTTCGGCCACGTCGGCAGCCGAAAGCGGTCGATTTCGCAGCGGCGCGTAACGGCGTGCGAGCGGAGATGCACCCGTTTGAGAAAACTCTCTTCCGTACCGAAGCCGGGCTCAAGGCATCCTCGCTCGCACTCGAAAATCTGTGGGCCGAGCTGGCGGATCACGCACACACGGGCACGCTTGCCATGCGTGAGACCGCGGCGCTGCTCGCAACGGCACGCTGGTCGGTGGCCACGGCGACGACGCGTCGTGAGACCAGAGGCATCCATCGCCGCGACGATTTTCCCGTGCAGGATTCCGGCTTCGCAGTGCGCCTCCTCAGCGGCGGATTGGACCAGGTCTGGGTGAGGATCGACGGGACGAGCGCCAATGCCCAACCCAGCCAACTCGAGGCCGCATCATGATCGAGCTCATTGTTGCGGATCGGTGCACGGATTGCGGAGCATGCGTCGAGGTCTGTCCAACGAACGTGCTTGATCAGGGCGCCGGCCTGCCGGTTCTGGCGCGGGTGGAGGACTGTCAGACCTGCTTTATGTGCGAGCTCTATTGTCGGGCCGATGCGATTTACGTGGCGCCAGATTGCGACCGGCGTGTCGCTGTGAGCGCGGAGGAGGTGATCGCGTCCGGTTGTCTTGGCCAATACCGGAAGCACTCCGGCTGGGACGAATGGGCGGATCGCTTTCCCAACGAGCAATGGCTGATGGATGCTGTATTCCGTCGCGCCACCGCGGCCGCTTCGGAGGAGGCAAAGGCGGGACCGCACGCCGGAGCGGAAGAGAACCAGCAACCGAAATAGATAGAGTATCCCGACAAAAAGCAGTCAACGATCTGCTTGTCGGACACGGCTGCACTTAGCGCCTAAGCCGGCACATATACAAAGAACCCATGCGTACCGTCACGATCGAGCTGCGCCACGAGGCCGAACTCCCAGTCGAGATAGGCTTGCATGGCCGCCGCGGCATTATCCGTGCCCTCGTAGGGACGTTTGTAGACATCAATCGGCTCTGAGAGCGCCGCAGCTGAATCGAACCCCGTTTCGATCGGCAATCCTGCCGCAACCCAGGCCCGCGTTCCACCTTCGATCACGCGCAGTCTGGCGCCGGTGGCGGCGGCGATTTCCGGCGCCGCGATCCGCGCCGCCACGCCATCGGGCGACGTGAGAACGATGTTCTTCGCGCCTTTGAGTCGCGGGTGACCGGAAAGATCGCCGCGAATGGCGAACACCGCTCCCGGAACATGACCCTTGCGAAATTCCGGACTTGTCGCGAGATCGATGAGCAATCGATCGCCGCACTTCTCGGACTCGAAATTCCGGGGTGTAACCGTTTCCACCTCCGGCAAGGAGTCCGCAAGGATCGGCGGCTCCGGGCCCCGCAGGAACGATAGACCCGACCGATCGTCCAGCACATAGACCTCCCGCCAGCCGAGCTGGCGCAGCCAGTGCGCCGTCATGCGTGCGCGCACTCCGTCATCGTCGGTCAGCACGATGGTGCCGTGCCGCACGCCGATCCACTCGTCCGTCGCCTGCACAAGCTGGCCGCCCGGCGCGGAACGGAAACCCTCAAGATGACCGGCCTCGTATTCCTCGGGCGCGCGCACGTCCAGTTTGTAGAGCGTGCGGGCCGGATCGGCTTCGAGAGCTGAGAGCCCGGCGGCGTCGATCACCCGAACCCCGGTTTGCGCGGCGAGTTGCACAGCCGCCGCCCGCGCCTTTGCGATATTCGCCGCGCCCGGCTCGCCGGCGCGATCCAATGCGCCGCGCGCCAGATCAAAACCCGCGAGCGTCCAGCCGATCGTGCCATTGCGCAAGGCGAAAACCGGATTGGGAATGCCGGCGTTGACCAGCGATTGCGCGCCTATGATCGACCGCGTGCGGCCAGCACAGTTCACGACCACAGTGGTTGCCGGCGAAGGCGCCAAGTCACGGACGCGCAGCGCCAGTTCCGCACCGGGCACCGAGCGGCCGCCGGGGATCGACATGACGTTGAATTCACTGAAACGCCGCGCATCGAGAATGACCAGATCGTCGCCTCTCGCGATCCGCTCCTTGAGCTCGGGAGCCGGCAGCGACGGCGTATGTCGAACATGCTCGACAAGCTCTCCGAACGCCTTCGACGGTACATTGACGTCGATGAAGATTTCGCCACCCGATTGCCGCCATCCCTCAAGGCCGCCGTCGAGAACCGATACGTTCCTGTAGCCAAGCGCGGCGAGCACCGGCAGCGCGCGGTTCACTCGTCCCTCGCCGTTGTCATAGATAACCAGCAGCGCAGTGCGGCGCGGCACGAGGGCAGCGATGCGCTCCTCGATCCGGCCGAGCGGCAGATTGACCGCGAACAACGGATGCGCCTGCGCGAAAGGACCTTCCTCACGCAAATCGACAAGCGCGATCTCCTCGCCGCCGCGCAGCCGGCGCCGCACCTCCTCCGGAGTTATGGCGGCAACGGGGCGCGAAACTGGAACGTTCATGCCGCTTCCGCGGCACGCGAACGATCCCAAAGATTGGGAATCTCGGAACTCGAATAGCCTGAGATGAACTTTTTCTCTCGACCGCTTTCCGGATCGTATGTCGCGCGCGACACCGCACCGATATTGGCGCCATAGACATGGATGGAGATTGACGCCTGGTCCGCCAACGCATTGGCGACCTGGTGATAATCGTTGACCTCGGGAGTAAGGATCGCAACCTCTCCAGGCGTGAGTACGGTTGTCTCCCGCGGCTCGAAGCGACCGTTCGGCTCGCGCACGAACTGCGTCTCAGCCTCGCGGCCGCGCAGCATTCCGATGAGGCCCCACACACGGTGATCGTGCAGCGGGGTCTTTTGTCCTGGTCCCCAGACGAAGCTTACGACCGAGAATCTCTCCAGCGGATCGCAATGAAGTAGGTACTGAGTGTAACGTTCCGGGTTCGGCTGCGCGAACGGCTCCGGCAACCAATTATCGTGCGCAACAAGTTCACGCAACAAAACAGCGCCTTCTTTTTGCACGGCATCGACCGGCAAATCCCGCTCGAAAAGCCCGGTGAAGCGTACAACGAAGTCCCGCAACGGAACGATGGAGGTCATGGGCTCAATCCAGGTATCGCGGCACGTCCCGCGGCAGAAAACTAAACGCAGGGGCGCAGGGACGAGCAAGTTAAGAATGCTCAAGGCACATTTCATTTTTTTTCACAACGAAATCACTCTTCCTCTCCGCGTCGGCATGGCACACGCGTGGCCGATTGCGTAGCAAGCGCGTAGCGGATTGAATACCGGGCTGGGGGCCGGTCCCGGCCCTGAATGGATTCGCTTCGCTCGACGCTGACAGCTCGGGGCCGCTGTTGCGGCAACTTGGGCGCACGAGCCTACGCGGCACTCTGCTCCCGCGATGACACGAAATGCGGGGGCACTTCCGCCCCGGACGGCGGGCCCGGTCCCACAGCACCGACGGCGGCTTCCTTGTGATGCAGCCGCATTTCCCCCCTGACGCCGGATCACGAGCGGTTGCTCGCAGCGCTGAGACTTCAGTTTTCTCAAACTGCCAGCTTTGCATTCCTCGCTTTTTTTGGCCGCCCCTGAGGGTGTTCATTTGCGGATCTCAAGGCCTGTGGTGGGGATCGCAAGGCCCGAGGGGATCAAAATCGGGGGACGTTTTAATGTTCGGTTCGCATCGCGTGTTCAGTAAAAAATCCATTCGGCAGCCGCTGGGATATAGCCTCGTGGCCGTACTGGCAGTCACGAATTTCGGCTTGTCCCGGGCCGACGCCCAGGAAGCCTCGACACAACAAACAACGACGCAGAAAGCAACAACACAGCAAGCCGGGGCGCAGGGATCCACGGCACTGGAATCCACGTTACCGGGAACCACGATACAGGACGTCGTCGTTTCAGCGCAGGACGATGCGCTCCCGCCGCCGCCCGATCCAACATCGGCGGGCACGACATTGGGCGCCAAGACGGTCGATACGTTGGCCCTCGGCAAACTCAGCGACATCGTCGCTGTTACGCCAGGCGTGTTTATGCCGCAAACGGGCATCACGCCGTCACATGTCACCGTTTTTATGCGGGGATTCGGCGAGCTTCATCAGCAAGGCCGTCCGTCGATTCCGATCTATATCGATGATGTCTATATCCCGCGCACGCAAGGCGCGAATTTTAATTTTATCGATCTCGACACGATCGATATCTCGCGCGGTCCGCAAGGCTTTACATTCGGCCATAGCGCGGAGGCAGGAACCATCAGTGTTCATACGACGGAGCCGACTGACAAATTCACCGGAACTCTTCTTACCGGGTACGGCTCCTACAATGAAGTCAAGACGGGCGCTGCGCTCAGCGGTCCGATTCTGCCGGGGTTGCTGTACGGAAGTCTGGCTTTCCAACATCGTCAGCGTGATGGATACACCGATAACGTGAGCAACGGCCGCGAGGGTAACAACATCGACATAACGGATTTGAGGGGCAAGCTGCGCTTCACACCCAACGAGAAACTCGAGATCATCACGAAGCTCGACTCCACGTTGGACAACAGCGACGCAACCTTGTGGAGCGATCGATCCCGATCGACCGATCCGAACGTCGCTTACAGCAATGTCGATCCTTGGAATAAATATCGCCAATTCGGTGCTTCGAATGTCGTGTCATATGCATTGACCGACGAATTGAAACTGAAATCAATCACCGCATATCGCGGCTACCGGTCTGATACCGTATTCGACAACACCGGAGATCCCTATGCGAGAGGCATAGGTGTGCTCTCTTACGACGATCGCTCGGTGACCCAGGAAACACGCCTCAGCGGACAATATGATCGTTTCAATTTCGTTGTCGGCAACTGGCTGTCGAAGGAAAACTGGCTGCGCCAGGGTGGGAACAACGGAAGCACGACGCTCGCTCCTGATCCAAATGCCTCAGTCTATTATCCAGTTTATAATCTCCTCAAGACGGACGAGAGGGAGCTGGCATTTTTCGGTCAAGGGACGCTCAAGGTGACGGACGCGCTGTCGCTGACTCTTGGCGGCCGCTGGAACTATAATTCGGCACATCAAACGGTAGAAAACTATTCGTTGGGTGGCTCAGCAGGATTCCGTACGTCGGACTGGCTTCTGGATCAGGCACTGCTCTATAGCACCGCGAACCAACCGATCGGTTCCGTGCCGGCAGGAACGTCATTGAACTGGACAGCGAACGCCAAGGATTCCTGGCAGATGTTCACGCCGAAGGCATCCATCGAATATCAATGGAGGCCGGAATTTTCGACTTATGCGACCTTCTCAAAGGGCCAGAAAACTGGCGGATTTGACTTCGGCGGTTTGACGCCGTTTGCAAGCTCGCGGCTACAGAGCAGCCTGCCTTATGGTCCCGAGGTCGTTAAAAATTATGAGTTGGGTTTCCGTACTTCGCTCCTGAACAACAAAGTCACGTTAAATGGCGCGGTCTTTTATGACGCCATCGATGACGTGCAATTGACGACGACGGATCCGGTTTCGCTGATCAGCCGCCGCTTCAACGCCGGTTCGGGTCATTCTAAGGGCGTCGAGCTGGAATCGTCGATTCTGGATATTCTCCCGGGCCTCGACGTCAATCTGAGTGGCGGCTATCTCGATGCGCAGCTCGATGATTTTGCGGGCATAGCGAAGACGGTCACCTATGCGAATGGTCTCGTTCTTAATTCGACGCCGTTTGACGGCGCCCGTTTGCCGAACTCTCCGACGTGGCAGGGCTTCTTGGGACTGACCTACACCGTTCCCGTTGATTTACCCGGCACGTATCGCGTCGGCGGCAACGTGCAATACAAGTCGGCCACCTTCAACGACGCATTGAACAACAGCGTCAACCAGATTCCGGACCAGACACTCATCAATGGGTTCCTTAGCTACACAACGGCGGACACCCATTGGACGTTTCGGATCGATCTGCGGAACGCTCTCGACGAACGTTATCCGCAGTGGGCGAACTATGTCGTGCAGCCAGGGACTGGGACGCTTCTCTACAGGGGCGCCTACTACAACGAGCCGCGCACAATATTTACGAGCTTGAAATATTCGTTCTAGCTCAAAGGATGCAAGGACATAGATCCGTCGATCGCACAGCTCAGATCGGGACCGCAATGGTAGCGTTGCTCAAGAAATCATACGACAACAACTCGCTTGTTTCTGGAGCAACGCTGCTATCGGTTCTCGCGGCGGTCATCATTCTCGCGCCGTTTCTCTACCCCGGCGATCCGCAGAGCATGGTCGCCCCCGCTCTCATTCGCCCCGGCGAGGATGCACGCTATATGCTGGGCACTGATGGTTTAGGACGCGACTTGGCGGCCGAGCTGATGCACGGGGCCGGCATATCGGTCATGATCGGAATTGGCTCGGTCACAGTGGGTGTTTTTATCGGTACGATAATCGGCGCTCTAGGCGGGTATTTTGGTGGTCTTGTTGATGATCTACTGACCCGATTGACCGAGCTGTTCCAGACGGTACCAACCTTTCTTCTTGTCATGGCGCTTGTCTGCGTCTTTGAACCGTCGATCGTCGTTATCATAGCTGCCATTGCGGCAACGTCGTGGGTGTCTGTCGCGCGCATAACCAGGGCGCAGTTTCGCACCTTGCGTCAACGTGATTACGTTCTCGCGGCGCGAACACTCGGATACAGCGATGCGCGGATAATCGCCATCGAGATTCTGCCCAATGCGATAACCCCGATCGTCGCCAACATCTCCCTTATGATTGCCTCCGCAATTTTGTTGGAATCGGCCTTGTCATTCATCGGACTTGGCGATCCGAATGTCGTGAGCTGGGGAAGCATGATCGCGGAAGGGCGCGATTACATGCGGTCTGACTGGTATCTGATCGCCATTCCCGGCACCGCCATCGCGACCACCGTTTTCGCATTCAATCTCGTTGGAGACGGCTTGAGTCATGTGTTGAATGCGAGATCGTCGTCGTGAGCGGACTTATCGCAGATATTCGTGGACTGTCCGTGCACTTCGGTGAGCATCTGATCGTCGACGGCATAGATTTCTCCATTCAAGAGAATGAAATTCTCGCGCTCGTGGGTGAATCCGGCTGCGGAAAGTCCACGGTGGCGCTGTCTCTACTCCGTCTGCTGCCCGACAAGGGCTGCACCGTCGCCGGAAAAGTTCTTCTCGGCGGCCGGGACATCCTGACCCTGCCGGAGAACGAGCTCAATGATCTGCGCGGTAGCGCCGTATCGATCATATTTCAGGATCCCTCGACGGCGCTCAATCCAGTATGGAGCATCGGCTCGCAGATCGTCGAGACCTTGCGCCGGCACCGGAATATGTCGGCGAAGGCGGCGCGGCGGCACGCCATCGAACTTCTGGATCTGGTGGCCATCCCCGACCCACATCGGCGCATCGACGATTTTCCGCATCAGTTTTCTGGCGGAATGCGGCAGCGCGTGATGATCGCGATGGCGATTTCCTGCAATCCACGCCTGCTCGTGGCGGATGAGCCCACGACCGCACTGGACGTCACGACCCAGGCGCAGGTCCTTGAGCTTCTGGACAAGCTGCGCCGGGATTTGTCGATGAGCATTTTGCTGATCACTCACGATCTCAGCCTTGTTGCTGATTGGGCGGATCGTGTTGTCGTCATGTATGGTGGTCAGATTTGCGAGACCGCGCCGACGCGATCGCTTTTCTCGGCTCCGTTTCATCCCTACACGCAGTGCCTTCTGGCATCGATACCGCCGTTAAATGGCGGTCCAACGCATCGCACCGGACGGCTGTTCGAAGGGCGTTCTGGCGCGGTTGTGACAGCGTCGGCAGCTGGATGTCGCTATGCAGCACGCTGCGACCTGGCCGAAGCAAGCTGCCTTTCGGCGAAGCCAGCACTTTTCTCCGTTGGGGCAGGATCGCATCTTGCCGCATGTCCTGTCGTCAAGCCCAGTGTGTCTCTTGCCGCTACTGTCATTTGAAAATGTCGAGGTCGTCTATCGACAGGCCCGAGAACGGCGCAAGGCGCTCGATCGCGTGTCCTTTGCGATAGAGGCAGGGGAAACCCTCGCGCTGGTTGGAGAGTCAGGCTCAGGCAAATCGACGCTCGCAAAAGCCGCGATCGGGCTTGTGCCAATATCCTCGGGCACGATCCGCCTCGATGGTATCGATCTTGCGCGGCGGCATCGCTCCATCAGGGCGCTGCGGTCCCGTATGCAAATGGTCTTTCAGGATTCAGGATCCGCCCTCAATCCTTTGCAAACGATCCAGCGCATTCTCGAAACACCGCTGAAAATTCGGGGCGTGCCGCGTCCGGAGCGCATCGCACGGATCGCCGAGGCGCTTGATCAGGTAAATTTAACAACCAGTATTCTCACACGCTATCCCCACGCCCTTTCGGGCGGCCAAAAACAGCGGGTCGGAATTGCGCGCGTTCTGCTTCTGAAACCCGAAATTCTGGTTCTCGACGAGCCGGTTTCGTCTCTCGATATTTCGATGCAGGCGCAGGTGCTCAATCTGCTGGCCGACCTTCAGGACCATCACCGGTTCGCATATCTTTTTATTTCACATGACATGCGCAGCGTGAATTTCCTGTCAGACCGCGTCGCGGTCTTGTATCTCGGACGCATCGTCGAGCTGGCCGACCGTGCAGCATTGCAGGCGAACCCGCTTCATCCTTATACGCGGCTCTTGTTCGAATCGATTCCGGGACAGGGACGCAGGCACATCGAGCTGCCCTCGACCGAGGCATCAGGCACCGAAACCGCGGATACCGGATGCCGGTTTCACAGGCGTTGTCCGCTGGCCACCAGCCTTTGCCGTGAGGTTGAGCCGGATCTGCATGTGACCGGCCACGATCATTTTATCGCTTGTCATCACACGCAGGCAGATGAGGTTGCTCCTGCACGATTGTCGCGTCGTGCCGTCAACGATCTGGGAGCGATATGATCATGACGGGAATCTCGCGCCGGTCATTCAATCTTGGGGCCACTGCCGGCATAGCCGGCCTGTTGTCTGCGAAGCGAGTATCGGCGACCCCGGCGCGCGGCGGCGTTCTGACCATGCTTCTGGCCGGCGAACCGATTGCCCTGAGCGCTATCGCTTATTCGGGACCGACACGCAACGTGAGCCCAAAGCTTCAGGAGGGATTGGTTGCATTCGATCTTGAGGGGAATCCCAAGCCGCAGCTCGCAACGAGCTGGTGGATAAGCCCGGATCGCAAGACTTATGGCTTCTCATTGCGTCCGAATGTGCGCTGGCACGATGGTCAGCCTCTGACATCGGCTGATGTCGCCTATTCCATCCTGACGTTGAAAAAGTTTCATCCTTACGGTTCGGCGACGCTGGTCAATGTAAGCGACGTCGAAACGCCGGATGAGCATACCGCCATCATACATTTGTCGTCACCGTCGCCCGCGCTTCTGGGCGCACTTCGCGCGGAATTCTCGCCCATTGTGCCAAAGCATCTCTATGCGGATAAAGACCCGCGGACAAATCCGATCAACAATGCTCCGGTTGGAACCGGCCCGTTCAAATTTCTCAATTGGGAGCGCGGAAGCCACATCACGCTCGTGCGCAATCCAGACTATTGGGATCAACCGAAGCCTTATATCGACCGCCTGATCTTCAAGATCATTGCCGACGGCAATGCGCGCGTTGCCGCCTTCGAGACGGGAGATGTCGACATCGGCGCCACCCCGGTTCCACCCAATGAGGTCAATCGGATTCTGCGACTACCGCATTTGCGCTCGGAGCATCAAGGCTATGCATGGCTCGGATCCTTGACATTTCTCATGTTCAATCTCGAGCGCCCTCCTTTTGACAAGCTCGCCGTGCGCCAGGCGATTGCTCACGCAATCAATGTTCCGCGTATGCTGGATATCATCTGGTACGGTCGCGGCGTCGTGTCGAGCAGCCCCATCGTGCCGAGCCTGAAACCCTTTCATACCGATGTGCCGGGATATCCCTACGACCTGGCGCGGGCGAATGCCTTGTTGGACGACGCGAACCTGCCGCGGCGCTCTGGCGGAATCCGGCTCAGGATAGACTTTGACTATCTCCCCTATGGAGACGGCTATCATCAGCTTGCGAAGTATGTTCGTGCGTCGCTCGCCGATGTGGGCATTCATGTCACGATCCGCGCGCAGGATTTCGGCGCCTATGTTCGCCGCCTTTACACGCAACGTGATTTCGGGCTTGCGCAGGTCTCCGTGGCCAATGATTACGATCCGACTGTCGGTGTACATAAATTATACTGGTCCCGGATGTTTCATCCCGGAATACCGTTTTCCAACGGTCCCCATTATCATAACCCGCGCGTCGATGAACTCCTCGAAGCGGCATCCAGCGAAATCGATCTCAACAAGCGGATCGCGCAATATCGCGAATTCCAGCTCATCGTGGATCAGGATCTTCCGCACATCAATCTTTTGTCTCTCGACAGTTACACGATCTATCATCGGAAAGTCCGCGACCACACCGTGACCGTCGACGGCCTCGCCGGAAACTTTGCCGATGTCTCCATCGATCCGAGTGCAACATGAAATTTTCTGGTCTTCGACGCGGTCTTGTCATGTCCGGCCGCATTCTTCTGTCCATTCCATTTCGCGCGCTGCCGACATTGCTCGCGGCGATCGTGGTGAGTTTTCTGCTGCTGAGATTGATTCCTGGCGATGCGGTCGATGTCATGGCTTCGCAGGTGGCGCTTTCAAACCAAAGCGATATAGCGAAATGGCGTCACGATCTTGGCCTCGATCGGAGCAGCGCCGAACAGCTTTTGGATTATATCATCAATCTCGCGCGGCTCGATTTTGGCTATTCGTATATCTATAACATGCCTGTCGCCAGCCTGATCGGGGAACGCCTTCCGTCGACGTGCTTGCTGGCGGGTACAGCTTTTGTCGTCGCGATGGGCATTGGCATCCTGGCCGGAGTGATCTCAGGCTATGCAAAGGGTAGCGCGCTTGATCAGCTGATTTCCGCTGGCTTGCTTTTGCTCTATTCGGTTCCCGCGTTCTGGACGGGACTGCTTCTGATCGAAGTCTTCGCCGTCTGGCTAAATTGGCTTCCGCTCGGTGGTTCTCGATCCTTGGAACTTGATCTCTCCGGCGCAGCCTGGATCGGAGACAGGCTTCGCCATCTTGTCTTGCCGGCCTTGACGCTGGCTCTCTTCTACATCGCAGTCGATGCACGCCTGGTTCGGGCATCCATGCTCGAAGTACAGAGCCAAGATTATATCCGGACTGCGGTCGCCAAGGGCCTAGATCGGCATACGATCGTCTGGAAGCACATGCTCAGAAACGCCTTGCTGCCGCTTACGGCGGTCGCCGGAAATCGTATCGGGGCAATGCTTGGCGGCGCCGTCACCATCGAGACGGTTTTCAACTGGCCTGGCATGGGACGTTTGGCGTTCGAAGCAGTCCTGAAGCGGGACTTCACCGTATTGACCGCAATTCTCGTCCTTTCCGCATTCTTTGTGATCCTTGCCAATATCATCGTGGATTTGATCCAGGTCTGGATCGATCCACGTATCGAACACTGAGGAATGAATTCATCCTCAACCGCCTACCCAACGAGAATATCCACCCTTAGGGAGTTTGAAATGCCCGCATTCGTCAATCCGTTTCCGCCGCAAATATCCGCGGATCTTGTCAAACGGTTTGCGCAATGCGAGACCGGAACCATCGGGCATTTCGAATATGAGGGGTTTCTCCATAACCATCTGCGCCCGGTTTTGCCGGGCGTGCGTGTCGCAGGTACAGCGATTACCTTGCGTGCGCCGAGCATCGTCGGCAGCCTGTCTTCCTATTTGATCTCCAATGCACGTCCCGGAGATTTCATCGTCGTTGATCGCTGCGGTGAATCAAAACATGCCAACTGGGGCTATGTCACGAGCTACGCTGCCAAGCTCGCGGGTGTCGTTGGTATAGTGATTGACGGCCCAACAACCGATCTGCAGGAGCAGCGGGATCACGGGATACCGTGCTGGTGCAGCGGCGCATCGCCCATAACGGTCAAAGGCAAATTGCCGGTCGAGGGCGCAATCAATGTACCGGTTTCCGTGGGTGGTGTCGTTATCTCTCCCGGCGACGCCGTGCTTGCCGACGACAGCGGAATCTTCGTGTGTTCGCCCGCTCGATTGGAAGCGATCGTGAACGAGTCTCTTCGCCGGCAAGAAAATGAGAAAACAACGATAGCGCGACTGACGCGCGGCGAAACCTTGCTCGACATATTCGGGTCACCTGCGTGATTGGTGGCAAAGAGGATCAACGACATGAGCAAAGCTCTGCATTTTACGGCTTTTCAAATGCTGAGTCCCGGCGATCGCGGTGCCTGGCGCGATCCCGACAACGTCCGCGATCCGACGAACCTACGTTATTGGCAGAAGCAGGCCCAGCTCCTGGAGGCTGCGGGGTTCGATGCGATCTTCTTCGCCGACGTACTCGGCGTGTTCGAGACGCGCGAAACGGGACCCGAATTGTCAGTGCGGGACGCGCATGTCTTTCCCTTGGGCGATCCGTTCGTTCTCGTCTCGGCTTTGGCTTCGGTAACTGAAAAGCTTGGTTTTGTCGTCACCGCGTCGAGCACCTATGAGCCGCCTTTCCTATTGGCGCGGCGCTTCAGCACGCTCGATCACTTCACCGGCGGCCGGATCGGCTGGAATATCGTCACCTCCTACCTTGACAGTGCTGCCGCGAATTTCGGGCTCGACGAGCAGATTTCGCATGGCGAGCGTTATAAGCGGGCCGACGAATATATCGAGGTGCTGGAAAAGCTTTGGCTCGAGTCGTGGAAGCCGGGGGCTCTCGTACGCGATAAAAATGCGGGAATTTATGTCGATCCGGCCAAGGTGCATCCGATCAATCACCGCGGTCAGTATTTCAACGTTCGGGGCCCGCACCAGACCGAACCGTCGCCGCAAGGCAAGCCCGTCTATTTCCAGGCAACTGCGTCCGAGACGGGCTTTGATTTCGCCATACGTCACTCAGAGGCGCTCTACACCAATGCAGGAACCCTGGAAGGGCTCGCGGCCAATATCAAAAAGCTCGAGCTTATGGCCGCGGCAGCCGGCCGGAATCGTCCGCGCATATTTACGGGCGTCACTATCGGCGTCGCGAAGACGCGCGAGGAGGCGCAACGGAAAATAGATCGCCAGGCACAATTTCAAAGTGATGAAAGCGTGCTTGCATGGAACGGCATAGACATCCGGCAGTATCCACGGGATATGCTTCTCTCGGAATTGAAAACCTATGGAACCACGAGGCCCTTGCGATCGGTGAACGGCAGACACGACGTCACCATCCAGGATTATATCGATCATGTTCGCAATCAGCAGTCACCATTCACGGTCATTGGTACGCCGGAAGAGGTCGTGGACAGGTTGGTCGAAATATCCGAGCAGACGGGGCTTGATGGGTTCAACATCAGCTCAGCGAGTTCGCCTGGGATTTACGACGATTTTCTCGAATTTCTAACGCCATTGCTGCGAAAGCGCGGACTTCTTCCCGAAGCGGACGCTGCTCCATTCCATTTGCGGGATAGGCTCGCGCTTTGAGCTTCGTGCGTCGAACCCATGATTGAGCATCGATATTCAGCCGCACATTGGGGCATCTACGAGATCGATCCGAACCCGTCCGAAGATCGGCCGAAGCTTCGATCGTTTTCGCTCGACCCCGATCCCAATTCGATTGGGCTAGACCAACTCGACCCATCCGTCACCGCCTTGCGAATTGCGCGACCCGCGATCCGCGAAAGCTGGCTCGAAGCGGGAGCAGGGACAAACCCCTCAAAGCGAGGAAGAGAACGCTTTGTAGAAGTCGATTGGGAGACCGCGCTCGATCTCGCGGCCAGCGAGATTGCAAGAATCAGCGCCTCCCATGGCAATGAGGCGATCTTTGGCGGATCATACGGATGGTCGAGCGCCGGCCGCTTTCATCACGCGCAGAGTCACTTGCATCGGTTTTATAATAATGTCGGCGGCTACGTGCGCAGCGTGGACTCCTACAGTCTTGGCGCGGCGCGCGTGCTCATGCCCTACATCGCGGCCGGAATGGACGAATCCAATGTGTCTCATACGTCCTGGGACGTGCTGGCGGCGCATTGCGAATTATTCGTGAGTTTCGGCGGGATGCCGCTCAAGAACACGCGCGTCTCACCGGGCGGCGCCGGACGGCATCGGGCGCGTGATGGCCTGCAGCGGATGCGGAACGCCGGCGCCCATATCGTCAATATCAGTCCTGTCAAAGACAGCCTCGAAGACGGCGCTTCCGACGAATGGATTCCAATTCGGCCCAATACTGATACGGCGATGCTGCTGGCTTTAGCGCATGTCGTGCTGAATGACTCGCGTTTCGATCGTAGCTTCCTTGACAGCCACACGGTCGGCTTCGACCGCTTCCTGCCCTATTTGACGGGCGTGACAGATGGAATAGCCAAAACCCCGGCCTGGGCTGCGCGTATTACCGGCGTATCGGCGGTGCGAATAGAACGACTCGCCCGCGAGATGCTTGGCAAGCGCACCATGCTCAATATTGCCTGGGCGCTTCAACGCGCAGCGCATGGCGAGCAGCCTTTCTGGATGCTGGTGACGTTGGCGGCGATGTTGGGACAGATCGGGCTGCCGGGTGGCGGCTATGGGCTTGGCTACGGCGCGATGAATACGATGGGGAGCAGCCATCCGCGCGTCCCCGGCCCGACCCTGCCGCAGGGCAGGAATGCGGTATCGGCATTTATTCCAGTCGCACGTTTTGCCGATATGCTGCTTCATCCGGGCGGGACGTTTCGTTACAACGGCGGCCTCCACCGTTATCCTGACATTCGGCTGGTGCATTGGGCAGGCGGCAATCCCTTTCATCACCATCAGAATCTGAACCGCCTCCGCCGGGCCTGGGAAAAGCCGGAAACAATTATCGTTCACGAGCAATATTGGACCCCGGTTGCGCGTCACGCAGACATCGTCCTGCCGGCGACGATCAGCCTCGAGCGCGATGACATCGGCTTTGCAACGCGCGAGGGATATTTGATCGCGATGCGGCGCGCGGTTGCGCCATATGGCGACGCCCGAGATGACTTCGCGATATTCTCCGGACTTGCCCGTCGTCTCGGCCTGGAGGCGGATTATACCGAGGGGCTTGAAGTCTCCGGCTGGCTCCGGCGCCTTTACGAGAAAAACCGCTTGCAGGTTGCAGAAGCCGGCATCGAACTCCCCGATTTCAATGATTTCTGGGAGACGGGATTCATCGATTACTCACGGCATGACAGGCCCCATGTCATGCACGCTGACTTTCGCCGTGATCCCGTATCCTGTCCGCTGCCCACGCCATCGGGCAAGATCGAAATATTCTCCGAGCGTATCGCCTCGTTCGGGCTTGAGGATTGTCCAGGCCATCCGGTTTGGCGAGAGCCATTTGAATGGCTGGGACACGCCGAGGCGAAGCGATATCCCCTGCATCTCCTCTCCGACCAGCCGGTTCGCCGCCTGCACAGCCAGCTCGATCAAAGTCCCTATAGCCGCGCCGGCAAGATTTCGGGACGTGAACCCGTCTATCTCAATCCGAAGGATGCCGCTAAGCGCGAAATTGCGCAGGGCGACGTGGTCGAATTATTCAATGACCGTGGACGCTGCCTGGCCGGCGCGCTTCTGAGCGAAGCAATTATGCCAGGAGTGGTGCGCCTCTCGACAGGCGCGTGGTTCGATCCCGGCGATGATGTCGAGAAGCACGGCAACCCCAACACATTGACGCTGGATCGCGGCGCTTCGACCCTGTCGCAAGGCTGCAGTGCACAGACCTGCCTTGTTGAAGTCCGGCGATTTACAGGGCCTGTCCCACCTGTGTCTGCTTTCACGCCACCGGCAATCATTGTCAAAGAGGTATGACCCTCTACGGATCACGCACATTGGTCGCGGGGGAAGGGGTAGACACAGCGAATCTCATATCGAACGAAGAAATACATATTTGACCCTCCGCTGACCGTGCCCTTAGCTGCACTTGAGAAAAATGGGCAAATAGCAAGTTGCGTCAGAGAGTTCGCGCACCTGCGGATCTGGGCTTTCGGTGTCTTCCGCCCCACTTGGCCCATTGCTGGAAATGGCGAGGCGTTCCTCGCCGCCATGTCGAGGCCGCACAGCGCCGTCACCGCGACGAGCTTGATCACATGCGAGGAAGTCATTTCGCATTCGCTCGCCACATTTGGACCTTTGAGGATTTTGGATGGCCGGAGTTTCCGCACTTCAACGACCTGCCCTGACACGGCCGCCTCGCCTGATGGCGACGAACATGCCGATCGATTTGCTGCGCTCTTTTATTGCGATCGTCGAAGCGGGCTCTCTGGCGCAAGCTACCGAAACCATCCTGCTGACGCAGTCAGCGCTCAGCCTTCAGATGAAGCGGCTGGAAGATGTGCTGCAACAGAAGCTGTTCCGCCGTGACGGGCGCAAGCTTTCGCTCACTCCCGCCGGCGAGGAGTTAGTCGGACACGCGCGCCAGCTCCTGGCGCTGAACGACCGCATCGTATCGGCACTGGGCCAGGATTTCGATCCGGAGCCGATCACGCTCGGCCTAGTGCAGGACTTTGCCGACACGATCCTTGCGGATGTCCTGAGCCGCTTCCATTTCGGGCATCCCCGCGCGCGCATCGTCATCCGTGTCGGTGGATCGGTCGAGTTGCTCGACATGTTCGATCGGTCCCGCCTCGACCTCGTCCTCTGTCTCGGCCAGCATGGCGATCGTATTGGATCGAGCCTGAAAACGGTTGGCCATGACCGGATGGTCTGGCTCGGCCAACCCGACAGCGCCGATTTAGAAGAGCTTCCGCTCGTGCTCCTGGAATCGCCGTGCCGTTTTCGCGACACGGCACTGCATACGCTCGGCGAAAACAAGCGCGCCTATCGGATTGTTTTGGAAACGCCCAATCTGCCCGCCCTGGGCGCCGGAGTGCGCGGCGGCCTCGGCGTGAGCTGCCGGACGCGGCGGTTCGCGACCTCTGAAGGCTTGCCGCTGCTACCGGCGGGCGTACTGCCGCCGCTGCCGGAAGTCGAAACAGTGCTCGTGCGCCGCAACGGACTTTCCGATACCGCACATGATCTGGCCGAGTTGCTCGAGCAGGCCGCCGGCGATTGATGAGTTTTCACAAGATTTCCATTGAGACTAATTCCTTGGTCTCTCTGTCATGACTGAAGGCATACTGCCCGCCGACGTCGAATAAGCGGGTTACACGGAAAATTTCCGGTAACCGATATTTTCTCGCAGGACGGGCGGTATGTCATCTGATCAGAATCGGACTATTCCCTTTTCTCTCAACGCGCGTTTCCAGGAGCTCGACTCCGAGCGCCGGCGGACATGGACCGCCGACGCTTTGGCCGTCTACGATAATCAGCGTGCAGAGCTTGTGCGCGAGCATAGCAAGCACCCATTCGTCAGCACGGGCGACATCCTCCCCGACGTGACACTGGTCCGCACGGACGGAACGCCGCTCTCTCTCGATGCTGTCGCGACTGCCGGCCCGGCCGTCTTGATTTTCTTCCGCTTCGCGGGATGCCCAGCGTGCAACATCGCACTTCCTTATTATCGTGACACGCTATGGCCCGCCCTCTCGGCGGCGCGGGTTCCGCTCATCGGTATTTCCCCGCAGCCGATCACGCTGCTGCACGAGATCGTGAAGCGGCATCAGATTCCTTTCGCGATCGCCTCCGACGAGAACCTTGGTCTCTCGCGCGCCTTGGGGCTGACCTATGTCTTCAATGACGCATCCCGTAAGTCGTCTGAGGCGAACGGCGGCACGAGCCAGGCGCTGAACGGAACATCATCTTGGGAATTGCCCAAACCGGCCGTCATCATCATCGACCAGCACCGCGTCGTCCGTTTCGCCGATGTCTCGCCGGACTGGATCGCCAGAACCGAGACGCCGGCGATCCTCGATGCACTCCGTCTGTCGGGGAAGAAGGCAAGCCAGATAGCTTATTCTGAGCCGGTCTTTCATTCGTTGAAATTGGAAGAATCCAACTGATGCGCGATCGCGCATGGACATTTTCCAATAGCGATGAAGGCCGAGGAAACATGCTGAGACGGATAGGGCATGAAATTTCGATGACCAACAGTCGTCATAGAACGCCGATGGCAAGATTGCCGTCCACCCAAACAACTTGGTGGGGGCAGATCAATGCCTAGAGCTTCGCAAGCCTATTCTATTCCTGCGCCGCCACTGCAGGAGCATGACACAACATTCTTCGCCGACACCCTTGTTCGAATGTCTTCGAGCAAGCCGCCCTATTTGTTTATTTCGGCGGGTATGGGGGCATACTTTGTCGTGCTGGCCGTGCTCCTGACCGTCGATTTCAGCCCCACGCCGATGACCCTTGAGGCGCCAGTCGAGATGGCGTTCGAGCAGAGCGAGGAGCCCGAGCAAGCACCGCAACCTGAGACCCCGCCGGAGCCGCAACCTCAGCCCGTTCCGGAGCAACACCCTGAACCGCCGCCTCCGCCGATAGCCGAGAAGCCTCCTGAGCCGGCACCCGAACCGCCGCCGCCCGTCCCTGAAGAAGCAGCGGAAGCTTTGCCGGTGCAGCCGCCGCCGCCTGCGCCAGAGAAGCCTCCTGAACCGAAGCCAGAACCGGTGAAAGAGAAGCCTGCGCCAAAACGGCCAGCTGAAAAGCCGAAAGGAAAGCCCGGCGCGACACGCACCGCGGGAGCCGTTCCGAGCGACTATGCCAACAAGGTCTTTCAGCGGATCAATCGAATCGCGTCCAACACCTTTCCACGTGGTGCTCTGACGCAAAAATCGGTGCGGGTCGGGTATGTCATCGTCATCGGCGCGTCAGGCCAACTCATTTCGAAGTCAATTTCGCCGTCGGGCGTTGCCGCCGTTGACCGTGCCGTCGCGCAAGCGCTCGCCCAATCGGCTCCCTTTCCGCCGCCGCCCAATCTCGGAGCAAGCTCCTATCGGATTGCCGGCGGCATCGTCTACCGCGTCCGGTGATCTCTTGAACACCAACATTTAGCTGAGAGGAACAATGTCTGATCCTGCCCTTTCGAGTCCGGGTACCGGTGTCCCGGTTCACATTGCCACGCCGGTGGAGCTCTTCAATCAAGCGGACATTGTCGTAAAAGTCGTGATGGGGCTGCTGATCCTTGCGTCTGCATGGAGTTGGGGTGTCATTGTTGCGAAGTCCCTACGGCTCACTCTTGTCGACAGAAGAGCCAACCGCCTTCTCAAGAGCCTAAGGCATGGCGTCTCGACATCCGAACTCTCGGAAGCCTTCCTCAAAGTGAAGGCCACCGATCCGCTTCGCTTCGTCTATCAGGCGATGGTCGATGAAAACACGCGCTCCGCAGACTTGCGGCACGGGGCGGGTCAGCAGGAGAGCCTGCTCGAGCGCGTGCACAGGATCGCACAGCTTTCCTCAACGAGCGCGCTAGATAATTTGCGAGCCGGTCTGCAGTCGTTGGCGAGCATTGGTTCGGTCGCGCCGTTCGTCGGGCTTTTCGGCACCGTCTGGGGCATCATGAACAGCTTCCAGGGCATTGCCGCAACGAACAACACAAGCTTAGCTGTCGTGGCGCCTGGCATCGCGGAAGCACTTTTCGCGACGGCCCTCGGTCTCGTCGCGGCCATTCCGGCGGTGCTCTTCTACAATAACATCAGCGGCCGGATCAGCCGCTACGGCAAGCGTCTGACGAACCTCGTCGGCATCTACGAAGTCGAACTATCGCGGCAACTTTCGAAAGGTGAAGTCCATGGCCGTCGCGCTGCGTAAGCATGACGAAGATTTCGACGACCCGCCGATGAGTGACATCAACGTGACGCCGCTGGTCGACGTCATGCTGGTTCTTCTTATCGTCTTCATGGTCGCCGCCCCTTTGATGACGAGCGGCATCCCCGTCGATCTGCCCAAGACGCAGGCGAAACCGCTCAACGATCAAAAGCCGCCCATAGCGGTCTCGCTCGATGCCGGAGGCAAGTACTTCGTCGGCTCGACTGAAGTTCAGCCGGATCAATTGCTTGCTGTCCTGTTGAACCAAGCGGAGAACGGGCTCGATCAGCGCATCCACGTCCGTGCTGACAAGGATCTTCCATATCGAGCCATTCTCGAGGTGATGGGCAAGATCACCTCCGCAGGGTTCACCAAGGTGGCGCTCGTATCAAATCCACCGCCAGGCGCACAGCTTCCTTTGCCAGCGCCAGCGGCTGCTCAACCCCCAGGACCCGTCACGACGGCGCCTTCGGCTCCGACAGCGCCGGTTGAAACGGCACAACCTGCCTCGCCAACACCGGCTCCCCCGACGCCAGCGATAGCTGCACCGGCCGTCGCGCCTGCGCAAGCACCGCAGAGCGTAGCCCCTGCAGTTGCACCGCCGGCTAGTTCCGGGGCGCCGGAATAATCATCTGTGACCGAACGCGCGATCTAACACTTCGGTGGAGCGATCGTGACATCCTGAGCGATAACTTTGTCGAGCAGGGCGACATGGGGCGACTCGCGCAGGAAGCAGGAACAGGAAAGCGATAGAGCGGAGCATCGCTCTATCGCTCTCGGCGGCGGCTGTTGTCGCGTTGCCCGGAAATAACCGCACGAGCAGCGCGCTCATCGCAAGCAACAGCGGGGCGGAGGTAGCGCCGATTGCGCAGGCCGGCGACGACTGCAATCGACCGATCATTAGATATCAAGCGCATGACATTCCCCCCAAAGTCTACCGCCGTTGTTTTATGGATTTTCTTGCAAGAGGTTCCGCATAGCTGTGGCTTTCCCGTCTACCGAACCGACGACAGGGTCTAATCCAAAGCGCTCTTCAATCGTTTTCAAAATCGAGCCAAAATCGTACTGGGTGTGATCAACAAACCCCCGCTTAACCATCGGACCGACAGCAATCAGAGGAATGCGCGTGCCGGGCCCAAAATCATCACGTTTGGGCGGTGCGACGTGATCCCAATAGCCTCCATGCTCATCAGCTGTAATTAGAACGAGCGTGTCGTTCCATTGCGGACCGCTCATCAGGAGGTTGATCAGCTCCTCGAGATGATGGTCGCCCTCGCTGAGATTGGCGTAGTCTGGATGAAGATTGTTGCGCCCGATCGGCTTGTAGAATGCGACCGGAGGCAAACGGCCTCCTTTGATATCTGCTACGAGGTCGTCATAATCCTGCAGATGCTCTTTTTGCGCGTCGCTGCCAAGTTTGAATCTGGCGAAATACATGAATGGCTGGTGGTGGAATTGGAAAAGAGGGTCGGGATGTCCAGCCAATGCATCGTTGAAGCCTCCGGCGTACCATTTCCATTTGATGGGTTCAGGCTTTTTGGCATCTAGGCGGTCGCCGATATGCATCGGCGCTGTCATGGGCGGAAGGAAAGGAGGCTTTGCATCCACTGCATGAAACTGCTGCGAATAGATCGTGTTGATTAGATACCCGTCTTCTCTCATCACTTCGCTCTGCAGAAGACTCTTACGATCATCCGCTGACGCATCTCCCCACTGAAGCGCGCAGGAGCAGATCAAAAACATATGATTGAGAAACGAGCCGCCGAAGGCCGAATGGAACATGTTGTCCGCGAGTGTGTATTGGCTGGCTAAGCGCCATAAGTAAGAGTCGGAGATGTCAAAGTAGCCCATCGCCAGGCCTCCGGCAGTCGACACGCCGGCGAAGCGGTTCATCTTACCGCCGTTGATCTGCTTTTTCTCCTGGTAATACCGGTGAACCAGATCGCCTGTGTAGCCGTCCAGAGAAACGTACGGATCGATTAGGAAGGGCGCGTTTGCCTGCGTCGGAGGAAAGCGGCTATCGACAACAGATTTGCCGTCAGGCGCGCGCTGTCGCGTGTCGAGCACTGGAGGAAGCGTTGGAAAAGCCTTGCCATTCTCGTCGACTTGGATCGCCGCTTCGCCTGCGTTGAAGATGCCGTTAGCACCGGGAAACAATCCAAAAAGATTGTCGAACGAATGGTTCTCCTCAAAGACGATGAGGATGTGGCCGACCTTTTGTAGCGGATCGTTTTGTTCCGCAAGGGCAGGGGTTGCAATGCCCAACAATGCGAAGACGAATACAAGAAACCGAACGGCTCTCACGGAAAAACTCCCAGCCAATGAAAATTTTTTGGCGATACATTCGGCGGCATTGACGACAGCCCCGTGACACGTAGTGAACCACCGATAAAAAAAGACCTCAGTGAACATACGATACCATCGGCGTAAGGAATGGGGCGGCGCACCATAAAAGCGCCGTTCCTCACAGAGGCCATGGATGCGGCCAGCGCGGACTTCAGCGTGGAATACGGAGGTCCCTCGCAGTTCAGTCGCGACTATGCCCGCGTCTTCGGTATGCCTACGCCTCCGACCCGACACGCCAGCCGGTTACGCAACCAGGTCGAAATCCAGCCCGGTATGCAGGAACGAGAGGTCGCCGCGTACTAGCTGTTCTCGCGCATACTCGGCTTTCGGCCGATCGCTTCTCCTGGCGTGAAGGTCATGCTCTTGGCTGTTCATCCGATCTGCTCTCCACGCGGCCGATGGCCATCATGGAAAATGTCTCGCGAGTTCGTAGTGTCCTCTACTCGCACAAACAGGTGCGCATGATTGCGATCATACTCCCCGCACATTTGCGTTTGTTTGCACTCTGACACCAGCCTGAGATCGCCTTTCCTGCTATCCGTTGACTGAGCATGCTGGCATGCGTTTGCGGCCTCGTCACCGTTCCCTTCGCCTATTGCGTGCCTGCGTCATTTGTTGCCAAAGTCAAGGCGACGCGAGAACGCCGCCTTGATCGTAACGACGAGGACCTGGAAACTTTGTTACCCGAGCGTCTCTTTCAGGAGTCAAAACGCACGACCGTCTTGAGAGAGAGAGGAGTGACGCTCGGCGGGAAAGCATCTTCTATTTCGCGCGAGCCGATTTACCTCGTTATTTCACAATCTCAACCTTGGAGGCTATTTGATCTTTTCCGGAGACGTCATAGGTGACCTTCACTCTGTCTCCGACTTTCAGGGGACCCAGATCAAAGCTCTGCCCAATTTGGTAAACTTTGCCATCAGACAATGTGATCGTATGCTTGGCCGTATCGATCCCTTTAACCTTAGATGTGACATCTACAGCTTGGACGGTCATCGGGGCTGCCATCAAGGTGACGACAGACGTAATCAAGATGAGTTTGCGCATTGGTCTACTCCACTGTTGATGGAGACAGACATCGCACCCTTCTGACCATGCCATGTCGACGGACAGTGTAGATTCCGAGGAGGTCAGCAGCTCCCCACCGTCTGATCTTCGTCGCAATCCCCGGTGCGTTGATTGGCGCCCTTTGGCGCTGGACAAAACCCGAGCTTCTGGCTGCCCGTGGATGTAAACAATCATCCGGACCTAATCTTCATTCTCAACCAAAACTCGATAATGCCTCCACAAAACATGGACGAATCTCTGCCACCCAAAATTACGATTAAACAAAGGCTCACTGGCACGGCCGATGCGCTTGGCGGGCAAATTGACGGATCTCATGCTTGCATGAATGCATTGATACTGATCGTCGAAGATGAAGCCGAAATTGCCGAGATTCTCGACGCCTATTTTACGCGCGAAGGATTTCGAACCGTTCGTGCTGGCGATGGTCAAACGGCCCTCGATCTCCATCTCCGACTGAAACCCGACCTAGTCATTCTCGATGTTAAGCTGCCCAAACTGGATGGCTACGAAGTGCTTGCCGCGATCCGCCGCCGCGACGATACCCCTGTTCTGATGGCGACAGCACTTGCTGAGGACATCGACAAGCTGCAAGCTCTTCGAATTGGTGCCGATGACTACGTAGTCAAACCGTTCAATCCACTCGAGGTCGTTGCTCGCACCAGAGCCATTCTTCGGCGCACCAGGGCTCACGTTGGGGCCACCGTCATTCGCGCCGGGAAAATTGAGATCGATTTAACGGCGCATGCTGCAATCGTCATCTCCGAAGATGGCGTGCGCCGAAAACTGGATCTTACACTGACGGAGTTTCGTCTGCTCGCACACATGTCTCGGGCGTCCAACCGAGCTTTCACCCGCGCCGAGCTTGTTGACGCGTGTTTGCCAGAGGGAGAAGCGATGGAGCGCACGGTCGATAGCCATATTAGCAATGTTCGGCGCAAACTTGAGTCTGCGACTGCTACCGGATACTTAGAAGGCGTACGTGGCGTCGGCTATCGATTGGTGCCCCTCGCATGAGACAACCTCGGGGTCTGAGCAGCCAGATCACTGTCTGGATGGTCTCGGTCTCGGCAATATCGCTCGTCATACTGGTTGTGGGTTGGACAGCGACCTACGCGATTGTTTCCAAGATTGCACCGAAACTCATACAGTTCGATCCCAATGAGTCCTGGTGGCAATTCAGTTTGACGGATTGGATTGCATTTGCCGGGTCCGGATGCCTCGGCTTCTTGATCGCAATGTTTGCCAGTATTGCGCTCGCACGCCGGATAGTACTGCCCGTGAGCGCGGTTGCAAGTGCGGCGCGACAGGTCGCTCAGGGCAACCTGTCGGCGCGGGCGTCCTGCTCGGCGCCGGGCTTCGGCGAGACGGCCGGGCTGATTGGCGATTTTAACCGAATGGCGACCCAGCTTGCCGCCTATGAGACAGAGATGAGGACCTGGAATTCGGCCATTGCGCACGAACTCCGCACTCCTCTGACGATCCTGCGCGGAAGACTTCAAGGCCTATACGACGACGTCTTCGAGATCGACAAGGGGATGGTCCTAAACCTTATCCAACACGTGGACGGTCTCACCCGCATTGTCGAAGATCTCCGGACACTTAGCCTTGCGGAGGCCGGTCGCCTGGAGTTGCTGCTCGGAACGGTTGACTTGGCGAGCGAAGCAAAAGCCGTCCTTGCCATGGTAGGCCCTGACCTTGCTGCCGCTGGCGTTTCCACTGAAGTTGATTTGCGCGGTGTGGTCGTCCTGGCTGACAGCGCGAGGATTCGCCAAGCTTTGCTCGCCCTTCTCGACAACGTCGTACGATACGCTTCCGATGGACGTTGGGTGCGCGTTGAAACCAGAGCCAGCGCGACGGAAGGCCTAATCAGGGTCATTGATCGAGGGCCCGGTTTACCGGCCGACTTTAGCACACGAGCGTTTGACGCTTTTACTCGTGCGGACGAATCGCGTTCTCGCGCGGGTGGTGGAACGGGTCTGGGCTTGGCCGTCGTTCAGGCTATTGCTCGCTCCCACGGCGGTACCGCGCGATCGTTGACTGCAATCGACCGGGGCGCCGTATTCGAGATCGCAATCCCACGTCAGCAATTACTCATGTAGGTGGCCGCTTCGGGCAGGTACTTTGCCGGTGTGGGCTGCGTCGGATATCGGTTGAAGCTACCATGAGATCAGCAACAAGACTCAACCGTCAACTCGCCGTCTGGATGGCAGCGGTCACTGGAGTAGCTCTCGCAGTGATGATCGCAGGTATGGTTCTCTTTTACTCGCTCGTTGAGAAGATAGATCCAATGTTTTGGAATAAGGATTGGACCTCGTACTGGCCGCAGCCGCTCGAGTGGGCGGCCTTTTGTGTGTTTTGGCTATTGGGCGTAGCCGGCGCGATTGCAGCCGCGGTGAGCTTCACGCGTGGTCTGATCCGGCCTCTCGAAGCTGTTGGTGCGGCCGCGCGGCACATTGCGCGCGGGGATCTGACGGCCCGTGCTGCTCCCGAGGGTGCAATGTTCGACGAAACACGTCAACTCGTTGACAATTTCAATCGAATGGCGACCCAGCTTGCTGCATATGAGTCGGAGATGAGGACCTGGAACTCGGCGATTGCGCACGAGCTTCGCACACCACTGACGATACTCCGTGGACGGCTTCAAGGCCTGTATGACGATGTCTTTGCGCCTGACAAGACGATGGTCCTGAACCTCATCCAACACGTCGATGGCCTCACCCGTATTGTCGAAGATCTTCGGACCCTCAGCCTCGCGGAGGCGGGCCGCCTCGAATTGCTGCTCGGAACTGTTAACTTGGCGAGCGAAGCTCAAGCCGTCCTTGCGATGGTAGGGCCAGATCTTACAGCCGCTGGCATTTCCACCGAGGTTGATTTGCCTGACGTTGTCGTTCGGGCTGACTGCGCGAGGATTCGCCAAGCTTTACTCGCTCTTATCGATAACGTTGTACGATATGCCTCGGATGGACATTGGATGCGCGTTGAAACCAGAGCCAGCGGGAGCGAAGGCGTGATCAGGGTCAGTGATCGCGGTCCGGGTTTGCCAGCCGGCTTTGGCGTCCGAGCGTTTGATGCTTTTACTCGCGCGGACGAATCTCGCTCTCGCGCAGGTGGCGGAACAGGTCTCGGCTTAGCCGTCGTTCAGGCTATTGCTCGCTCTCACGGCGGCACCGCGCGATCGTTGCCTGCAATCGACCGCGGCGCCGTATTCGAGATCGCAATCCCACGTCAACTGCACTAACCGCCCCAGGCAACGTTCCTGTGATTTGCCGTATTTTACGTTCGGAAGGTCGGCTTGCGCCGATAGTGGTCCGCTTGCGGAACTATCCGCCTCCCCTTCCCTCCGCACTCCCGTAGACAAGGCGTTCAGCGCCTGTCCATCCGGCCAAGGCCAATCGACTGCGGTTCGTACCGCTCCCACTCCAATAGCCTCCACCAAGCCTCAACACACTCTGCACGGACCGTGGCCGAGAAGATGCGAACAGGCCATCGTCGGGAGCGGCGTCTTTGTAAGAAGCATGGGATGCGGCTCACGACCGGAATGCGTCGGACTCCCGGGTGGGAACTCAGACGTGGCGTGTGGTGAGGGACATCAAATGAAAGTTGGCATTCTTAAAAAGGAGAGACATGAGGCGGCCAACCTGAGGCAACGACAAGGGGCAACTCTGTTCAGCGTAAGAAAGATTGTCTATGTCGCCACAATAGATTTCATTCTGAGCAAAGGAATTGTAAGGGCGTTCGATAAATCCGCGAAAATACTTCTTACCCTGAGGCGGTTGCCGAAGATCGTCTGTGTATTGACTGATCCCAATACCATTGCCTTAACGAGGCACTACCCTGAATTGATTTATAAATGGCAGGGTAGGTATCTTGCGAAAAGCTTCCGAAGCAAACAGCGCAGCCAAATATTGAAGTTCCACTACGAATACATAGCAAATCGGGTCAATGCCAGATTTTACAAACGTTTGCTCGATGGCAAACTTCTTTTGTGGCAGAGGACGGTCACTGGAGAGTTCGTCGCAATTTCCCTCTGCATTCCGGAACATGGCCGTGAAGGCGATCTTTCTTTAATCTTGGAAAAAGACTCAACGCCGATTTACGAGCTTTCCTTCACGCTTCTTCCTGGCACCCTCGTCGGCATAGCGGCTGCTGAAACGATGTTCGTCGCTCGTATTCAAGGGAGAAAAGGCCAATTTGACATGATCAAAGCCGCCACAAAAATCTCCCGCGATATTTCACCGCCCTATTTGCTTATGGCTGCGGCAGAAGGACTTGCGAGTGCTCTCGATGTTAAGTTCGTCGCCGGAGTAGGAACTAAAGATCAGCTATGCAAAGGTCGGACATTTAATTACGATTCATTTTGGGCAACGTTTTTAGCCGCCAAGACGAGGGCCAATTTTTATGTGATTTCGATCCCGATCTCTGGCAGGCCGCTTGAGGAGTGCAATCCTACTCATCGCCGCAGGACGCAGCGCAAGCGAGAATTCAAGGCAGGGCTTACGGAAGACGTGCGTATGACTTTCATTCAGGAATATCGGAAAAGTGCACCCGGCGGTGCTCCTCTTGAGGGTGCGGCGATGGTCAATCCGTTGAGGTGATGGGCCGGAAGGTGGAGACTACGGCAGCCGGAGAATTTTTTTTGCCGCCGTCCTCCCGTTAATCCAGCGCTTTTTGGAGCGCTGATATGCGATAGATAGGCCCTTTTTTATCGCCGTCATTCGAGCGATGTCCGGTTCGATATAAGGACGAGTTTGCCCTCGACCGCTGGTAACGCGACCTTTTGGTGTCGCGGACCGAACGTTCTCATCACAGCTACGTAGAAGACCGGCACAAATAGCGTCGCGAGGACTGTAGCCGACACCATTCCACCGAAGACACCCGTTCCGATCGCATTCTGCGTCTCAGCGCTGGCGCCGCGGGCGAGCATCAGCGGAACCACGCCAAGCGCAAAAGCGAGCGAAGTCATGAGAATCGGCCGCAACCGCAGACGCGCCGCATCGACGACTGCTTCGAGAAAGCCATACCCCTCAATGACCCGGCTCTTGGCAAACTCCACGATGAGGATCGCATTCTTCGCAGATAGACCGATAATGGTGATCAGGCCGACCTTGAAAAACACATCGTTCTCGAGTCCGCGCAAATGCACCGCGGCAACGGCTCCGATCAGCCCCAGCGGTACGACAAGCATTACCGAGACCGGAATAGCCCAACTCTCATAGAGGGCGGCGAGGACCAGAAAGACAACGAGCATAGACAGGAATAGAAGAATGGGCGCTTGAGAGCCGGATTGTTTTTCCTGGAACGATTGACCGGTCCACTCAACGGTGAAGCCGGTTGGTAATTGGGATGCCATCCGTTCCATCTCGGCCATAGCATCACCGCTGGACACGCCCGGCGCGGCGCTGCCGGAGATACGTGCGGCCGGGAAACCGTTATAGCGCACCATTTGCAACGGGCTGTTTTCCCAGACGGGCGTGACTATCTCTGACAACGCGACCATGCCGCCAGCATTGTTACGTACATAGAGCTTTAGCACGTCGTCGACCTGCATGCGGTTCGGCGCATCGGCTTGGACGATCACCTGCTGAAGGCGCCCGGCATTCGGAAAATCATTGACGTAGGTGGACCCTATGGCCGCCGTCAGCGTGTCATTGATCATACTGAAGGGCACTCCGAGGGTTTCAGCCTTTTGCCGATCAATTCTCAATTTCACGCTCGGACCACTCGGCAGACCTTCGGGATAGACGTTAGTAACGAGGCTGCTTTGCGCGGCAAGCTGCAGCAATTGTCCCTGCGCTGCCATCAGCGCGGTATGGCCGAGATTGGCGCGGTCTTCGAGGCGCATGGAAAAGCCCGCCGTCGTCCCGAGCGCATCAATCGCCGGTGGCTTTAGACTCATGATGGTGCCTTCCGGTGCGGTCGCCATCGCGGCCGTGGCGGCAGCAATCGCATCGTCAACTGTCGTGCGGCGCTCGCTCCAATCCTTGAGACTTGTGAAGGCCATCGCCGCATTGGGGCCGGAACCAGAGAAGCCGAAGCCGAGGATCGCGGTATTGCCTGCAACGTCCGTACGAGAGGCAACGTGCGTGTCAAACTGCTTGACTATGCTGAGTGTACGTTCGGCCGTCGCATCTGCGGGCAGCGCGAACGTCGTCATGAAATAACCCTGGTCCTCGGCAGGCACGAAGGATGAAGGCAAGCTCAGATAGCCATAAGCGAGCGCGCCGACGATGGCTGCGTAGATCGCCATCATACGGCCGGTCCGTTTCACGAGCGCCGATACCCAGTTGGCGTACCCTGCCGTCATACGATCGAAGGTGCGGTTGAACCAACCGAAAAAGCCAATTGTCTTTTGATGCTCAGCGTTGATTGGCTTAAGCAGCGTGGCGCAAAGCGCTGGCGTCAGCGTCAGGGCGAGGAACGCGGAAAAAAGGATGGATACGGCCATAGACAGAGTGAACTGGCGGTAGATGGCGCCGACGGACCCGCTTGCGAGCCCCATCGGAATGAATACCGCCGATAGCACCAGAGTAATTCCGATAACGGCGCCGGTGATTTCCTTCATCGCCTTCTGCGTCGCCGCCTTGGGCGACAGCTTCTCGCTCGCCATGATGCGTTCGACGTTCTCGATCACGACGATTGCGTCATCGACGATGATTCCAATCGCGAGAACCATGCCGAACATCGTTAAAACATTGATGGAGAAGCCGGCCGCCCACATCACCGCAAAAGTACCAAGTAGCGCAATAGGAGCGACAATAGCGGGGATCAATGTGTAGCGGAGCTTCTGCAGAAAAAGAAGCATCACGAGGAAGACTAGCACCATCGCCTCGAGCAGTGTCTTGACAACCTTCTCGATTGAGATCTTGACGAAGGGGGCCGTGTCGAAGGAGACGCTATATTCCATCCCCTGCGGCATAGCTGCCGAGAGTTCCGCAAGTCGCGCGCGGACAGCATCGGCGGTACGAACTGCATTAGCGCCGGGGGCTAGCTGAATGGCTGCGGCTGTCGCCGGCTTGCCATTCTCACGTGTGGCAAAACCGAAACTCTGTGCCGCGACCTCTACGCGAGCGACGTCGCCCAACACCAGTTTGGAGCCGTCCGGATCAGATCGTAGCACGATCGCTGCAAAATCTTCCGCCGTCTGTAATTGACCCTGCACCGTAAGTGGAATGCTGACCTTCTGGCCGGGCACAGTCGGCTCCGCCCCGACGCGCCCCGGTGCAATCTGCGCGTTCTGAGATAGGATAGCCCCTGTGACCTGCGCCAACGACAGTGAATAGGAGACAAGCTTGGCAGGGTCGACCCAGACACGCATTGCCTTTTCCGAACCAAAGCCCTGGACCCGGCCAACGCCATCGACGCGCTGCAGCTCCTCGACAATATTCCGGGTCATGTAATCGCCGAGTGCCAGTTCGTCATATTGGGCATCGCTCGAAGTCAGCGAAACAATCATCAAAAACGATGACGAGGCGGATTCGACAGTGACCCCGGCGCGGCGCACAGCCTCAGGCAAGCGTGCCTCGACCGCTTTCAGACGATTCTGAACGTCGACCTGCGCCATCTCGGCTTGCGTGCCAGGCTTGAAAGTTGCCGTGATGCTCGCGCTACCTGAGGTGTCGGCCGTCGACTCGAAATAAAGGAGGTTCTTGACTCCGGAGAGCTCCCTTTCGATCAGACTGACAACGCTATCATTGATTGTCTGCGGCGTGGCCCCCGTATAGGTCGCGCTGATGCTGACGCTCGGCGGGGCAATATCGGGATAGCGTGAGACCGGAAGCTGCGGAATGGCCGCGGCGCCGGCAAGCGCAATGAAAATGGCAATTACCCAGGCGAAGACCGGGCGGTTGATGAAGAACTGAGCCACGATAATTTCTCCGCTCAGTTCTGCGCCTGCGCGGCCGACAGCCCGAACGGCACGGTTTCGGCGGGAACGCCGTCCTGTACTCGTTCCTGGCCTTGCACCACAACGCTCTCGCCCGCCTTTAGGCCGGAACGCACGATGTAGCGACCATCGACGAATTCACCGAGTTCGATAGCACGCCGCTCGGGCATTCTCGCCTTACCTATGATCACCAGCCGTGGCATACCGGCCTGATCGCGGATAACCGCTTCCTGCGGAACAAGAAGTGCGTTGTCGCGGACACCCCGCGGCAAACGCGCGCGAACATACATCCCAGGAAGCAACAGCCGATCGGGATTGGCGACCTGCACGCGCACGGTAACGTTTCCTGTACCGGGGTCGACGGTGATATCTGAAAAGAGCGCGCGGCCTGAAACGGGATACGGATTGCCACTCGCACCGACTATCACAACCGGGATGTTCGACACCGCTTCAAGTTGCCCAGACTGCGTCGCCGCACGGATGATGTCGATCTGCGCCGCAGGCTGACGGACGTCGACATAAACTTGATCAATCTGCTGAATGATGGCGAGAGCACTCGCACCGGACGCAGAGACCAATGCGCCCTCGCTGATCAGCTCAGGCCCAATCCGCCCCGCGATGGGGGCTCGCACGGTGGCAAATCCAAGATCCAGGTGACGGCGATCAAGCGTCGCCTGCGCCTCGGCAACGCCGGCCTTGGCATCGGCAAGATTGGCTACCGTATCGTCGTAGGAGGCCTGGCTGATAGCATTGGTCGGCACCAGTTGCCGTGCGCGATCAAATTTCGTTTGTGCGCGAACAAGGGCCGCCTGCGCTCGTTGTAGCGCTGCAGCAGCACTGGCAACATCCGCCTTGAACGGCTCCGGATTTATCTCGAACAGGGCCTGACCGGCTTTGAGCTCAGAGCCCTGCTCGAACAAACGCCTTTCGATGATGCCGCCAACCTGAGGTCTGATCTCGGCCGTGCGATAAGCGACGACCCGGCCCGGTAGCTCATCGATAAGAGTTACTGTTTCCGGTTTCACTGCCATGACTGAGACGAGAGCTGGCGACGCAGGGTCGGCCGAAGCTTCAACGGGTGTCTCAGCCTTGCAGCCAGCCAGGGCTAGCACTGCGAGGGGCGTGAACAGTAACCAGAGACGACTGAAGCGACGGACCATCCACAAACTCCAACGCGGCCCGCAATGAGACCACAAATTTCATTCCGATCATCGTTCCGCGACATCGTCGGCAAAGCATGGGGGTTGAATGGAAATTTGGTGGAGACTTGGTATTTGATGGTTCAAGCGGAGTCGCAAGGGGCCAATAGGATCGATTTCCGCCAGCTGCTTAAGCGCGTTTCGACGCACGCGGTATGTGCTGAGATTTCCGCCTCACAGCAGATATTCACATGAGCGCATGGGGCCAAGTCATTTGGTTAGTTTGCAGCGTGCACCGCGCACTCCGACGAAAATACTCGAACCCCATTTGTACGATGCTGTTTGCGCGTTTGAATACGTCACCCAGGACTTCGCCGAGGGAGCGCGCCCACAGCGTACAAAGCCCACATCGTGTCACCAGGAATAGTAATAACCCCAAGGATCGTACCAATCGCGATATCCCTCATTCCAGGCTCGATCCCAATCGCGGTCATGACGATGGTGCCGCCAGCGTCGGCGCCACTCATACCCATCGTATCCATCGGCTGACGGCCCGTACCAGCTGTTCGCATGACACCACCCGTCCCAACTGCGATGATAATGGCGTCCACAGCCACCCTCCGCCTGAGCTGGTGTGAACATCACCAACGACAAACTACCCACGATGATATTCGCCAGGAAAAGCTTTTTCATAATAGATCCTTCAGGCAGATGCACGGAAAGCCGATGCTGGCAATTCTCATCGCCCAAAAGCTCCAGATCTTGATCCTGAAGCCTTTGCTAGACGTAGCGAACCAGAGCTATGCGTGTAACGGCAAATGAATGACGGCTTGCGCAGGTCCGATGGAAATTTGCTTCAGACTGCGAATTGCGATGGGTATTTCTCGACCCGGCAATGCGCCCGTTGCGCATCGAGTCACTTCGACGCACGCAGACTGTATCCTAAGCCCCGGATTGTGCGGATAAGTGAAGCCTCGTGGGCTCGGTCAATCTTTGCGCGCAGGCGAGAGATGTTCGCCTGGACGACGCTCGCCCTCGGGTCGAATGACGAGACCGACAGCCGCTCCATGAGCAACCGGCGAGACAACACCCGCCCGCAGTTTCTCATCAGGAGTTCCAGCAGTTCGAATTGCCGCGGGGCCAGATGTATTAAGCGGCCGCTGCGCGTAACCTGACGGGATAGAAGGTTCATCTCCAAGTCGGCGTACCTCAAGGTCGTTTGCTGCGACCAGGCGCGTGGGCGATGCGCAAGAATGCGCGCACGGGCATAAAGTTCTGCGAAGGCAAACGGCTTGACGAGGAAATCGTCGGCGCCCCCCTTTAGTTTTTCGGTGCGATCGCCGATGCCATCGAGGCTCGTCAAGAACAGACAAGGCGTTTCGGTGTCCGCATTTCGAAGCGCGGCCAACAATGACATCCCATCCATGTCCGGTAGTAGCTGATCAACAATGAGGACATCAAAGCGATCAGTAGTTGCGAGCTTCAGACCATCAAGGCCATTGGCCGCCACCGCTATGCTGAGCCCCCTTTCTTTGAGGTTGCTAGCCATATATTCGGCGGCCCCATAGTCACCTGCAATGACGAGAATGCGAGGGTTGCGTTCTGCATCGTCGTGACTTTGTTGGCAATGCGAGTCGCTCGCCGGATTTAGTCTGGCTTGCCGGACCCCGGTATCGCACTTCGCCCCGCTGGAAAAAGTATTTGTCCAGGTCATTGCCTTACCTCGTGCAAATGCCAATCGCCATTTGGATCTCGCAATCACGTGTGAGTTCTGGGGCGCCGAAGCACTGCTCTTGCACGAGCTGTGACCGCGCGAGGGTTGAGTGGCTTGACGACGTAGTGGTCGGCACCGAAACGAATGGGGTTTCTTGGCAGAGGTTTGTCCATGTTTTATGGAGGCATCGCCGAGATTTTGTCAGATTGAGCGCCTTGTTGGCTTAAAACTCCCGGCGACCTCCGCCCCGGTTATGGTCGTAGATTGGAGTTCTACGCGGAGCCAACATGGACAATCGACGTACCTAAAGACCGCGCAAAGGTTTCGGAAAAAACAAAACACCGGCCGGTGTTCGCTGCCAATGCGCTCCACACTCAGAGATCATGCGTTCGGATCCTCTCCGATCGGCTCGAATTGCCTCTCGAAGATGTCGGGCTTGAGAGGATAGAATTGGCCATTTGACCCTTTGACGATGTAATCATCCGGATCGGCACGTAACCAACCCTCAGGCGTCGCGATAACGATTGCGAGAGGTTGGCCACGACGCTCGCAGGCCCCCCTCGACCAATTTTCGATGGCATAGGCGGTCGTCGTTGAGCCATCCCACTCCATGGCATCCACCACCTCGACGACCTTGCTGCGGTATCTATTGGGCCGGTCTATCATCGACTGCGTACCTTCCGCCGTCAGCTCTTTTGGTCATCCGGCCGATTGCGGCAGCGCTTGCCTAGCCCGCATCTGTGAAGGACATGTCGACGCTTTATGGAAAACTAATGGAGATAACTAATCCCGTCTCGCGCCGGAAAAACAGAGAATTTAACTATCCGGAAATCTGAGTGATCGCGGCGTTCGCATGTAACTGTTGCACCAGATCGCGAATGATCCGCTCATTGCGAAACCTAATCCTAATTATTCTCTTCTTTCTTGTTTTTCTTGTTGGCAGAAATTTTTTCTATTTTCTTTTGCAGAAACTGGTTCGCCATTGCGATAACCCAGCCGATAACACAAATAGCAACAAAGGTAACGAGGCAGGCAAGACCCAGAATGCCGAAGCCAATTGCGTAAGCGAACACACTCCGACCCGCTCCTAGAGCGAGGTAAACTGTTCCAAGCGAGGCAATTGCCATGAGTACCCAAATTGGCCAGACGGCAGCCTCTGAAAACTTCTCTTGCTTCATTGAAGGTGCTCTTCAGCGCTGTTGATCTTCGATGATGTCTCACGCCGTCGGAACCTCGGCGGGCGTTAGGCCGAGTGCGATCCTCGCAAGCGCTCTCGAAATTCGCGAGTTGGCAGTAAACGTTACCCGGTAGGCACCTGGGGGTCTTGAGTGAATTGTCCTTCGCTGCTCGCGGAAACTCAGGTACCCCATGTAGTGGTGAAAGATCTATAACTTGCGTAGATTCGATGGAGATTTGCTGGAGAGTGCGGCCATCAGCACCTACTAGCACCTGCTGCTTTCAGCAAACCCGATTCATCTCGCGAGACGCGTAGGCACAACGGCGACCGCCGTGTAGTAACGTTGCTCGGCGATCAATATTCGGGCCGCCTATTCTTCGTCGTCGCGGTAACCTTGATCTGCGAACCCGAAATTTGCGGCTGCCAACGACAACACCCCCAGGATCACCTGAACTCGGATCGAAATGGCACGCACTGCAATTCGTCCCCATTGCATGCACGACCAGCGGTTCCTTCATGCCAACGCTGTCCAGGGCGTTCTCAGATCAGGCGGTGATGCTACGCGAGAAAGCAGCGGCGGTTGCGGAGCGCGAAGGCGGTCTTGCGCACGGCCAGCACTATCTCATTGCGGCTGAGGCAATCTAGGCGCCATTCGCGGTTCCGCCGTGTCTGATCCGACCGCGTAGCTTGGTCTTGTCGAGCCATTGTTGCTCTCCCGACGACAATCTCATATTTCGTGTTTTAGGATGAAAAAGGGTACGGAAATGGAAAAGCCTCCAGCACTTGCGCCTGAGCTTGTGAGTGAATTCGTTCGCAAAGCACACAGCGACATCAACCGCGTGCGAGAGCTCTTGGCGATCGAGCCGAGACTCGTGAATGCCTGCTGGGATTGGGGCGGTGGCGATTTTGAATCGGGTCTTGGAGCCGCGGCGCACACGGGTCGCCGAGAAATCGCTCTGCTTTTGATCGAGCGTGGCGCGCGCCTCGATATTTTCGCTGCGGCTATGCTTGGGATGTTGGATGTCGTCAAGGCTGCTTTGACGGCCTACCCCCACGCTGCGAAATCTCTGGGCCCTCATGGTATCCCGCTGCTGGCTCATGCCAAGATGGGCGGAGAACCTGCGCGCCCGGTTTACGAGTTTATTGAATCTTTAGGGCAGCTCCAGAACTAGTGGAGCTGCCCTCTGCGTCGTGAACCCGACGGTCGATAACGGGGACTCGCTGCAGGCGAAATCCCATGAGACACCATAATAATCATCAATCTTCGGGAAGGCGCGGTGTCTTCAGGTTGCAAGCACCGCTGTGGGTGAGAGGCTCTGCGCAACGAACGCGATCATTGCTTCGGAGCAGTCCTTTGCGTTTGCCTCTCCCGTGGCCGAGATGATGACGCGACGCCGCGCGGGACGCTATAACTTACTTGCCGTTCCAAAAAAATTCCATGAAGGATGCACCTTAGCGCTATTTGTTGGGCGCAACGTCCAAGTGTTCCTCGCGGCCGTCATCATGGGTGATGTCGAGGCCCCACCACTTGCTGCGGACATCCTGATAGTGAACTTCAGGATTGTACACGGCGGTCGCCGCACCCACCTCCGAGACGCTGAGCCGGCCGATTGCCGACGCCAGGGTATAGGACGCAACGAGAATGTTACGCTTCGTCTTCTCGAGATTGACCTGCGACTGGAGGAGTTCCTGCTGCGCGTTCAAAACGTCCAGAACCGTACGCTGACCCACCCGCTCTTGCTCGCGAACTCCATTCAACGCGATCCTATTCGCAACGATCGATGCCTTGTCCGATTCCGCCTGGGCTTTGAATCCCATGAGCTGCGACCAGGCCTGCACAACCAGCGACTGCGCCGAGGCCCGCTGCACTTCGATCTGCTGCCGCGCTGCAACGTGGTTGTGCTTGGCTTGTCGAACCTGGGCGAAGACCTCGCCACCCTTCGCATAGAGCGGAGCGGTAACACGACCGACGATCGACGCCGACGTCCGCTCATCGACCCCTTCGGAGGGATCGAACCCGTCGGTATAATTCGCCTCTAGCTGCGCTTGCGGCAGAAGCTGACCGCGGACTTGATCGACCGTGAAGCGGGCGGCCTGCTCGGTGTAGAGCGCGTTGACGACGAGCGGGTTCTCCTTCGTTCCGATCGCGATCGCATCTTCGAGCGATCTTGGAACGAGCTTTGTGTTCGGATTGGCCTCGATCAAGTTGTTGGGCGGATGCCCAATCACCTGCTCGAAGATCGCGCGGCTCGACTTGAGGTTGGCGCGCGCCTGATCGAGGTTTGACTGACCCAGAGCACGACGAGCTTCCGATTGCGCCACGTCCGTCTTCGTTACTTCGCCCACGGCGAAGCGATCGCGCTGCGCCTTGAGTTCCGCGTCGAGAAACTTCAAGTTGTTTTCGTTCAGCCTCACAATCGCCTGGTCGCGTGTAACGTCTCCGAAGGCCGTCGCCGCATCGAGAAGGACCTGTTGCTCCGTGCTCCTTAGCGTTTCACGTCCGGCGCGGTCGTTTGCTTCGGCGGCGTTCACCGAATTCGCCACCTGAAAGCCCCTGAAGAGCGGCTGAACGAGGTTGACCGCGTAACCGCGTGGGGAGCTAACGGACTGTCCCGACCTGCCGGGAATCGGAGAAACCGTATCCGTGCGTTGCCGGCCCACGTTCAACGACGCATTGATGTTAGGGCGATAGCCTGAGTTGGCGCGAGCTATGTCCTCGTCTCGGGCACGCTGCTGTGCGCGTGCTGCATCGAGCGTTGGACTATATTGGTAGGCTGCCGACAGCGAGTCGTGCAACGTTTCGGCCTTCGCCTCGACCGAAAGGCTCAAGCAAACAGCCATCGCAAGTATGGATGTGAGCGAGCGGCAACGCGCCTTTGAGATGGCGTAGCCCATCAACGCCCTTGAGATCAATTTAGCCAGCGCTATGGACCTTTATTCCACTCACAGTCCCCGATTTCTCTCTGGCAGAATTTCGTCCATGCTTTGTGGAAACATCGTCGAGATTGTGCGAAAAGTGAAAGATCAAAATCGGTTAGAGGTGCGTGTCACACATTCTAGCTGGGCCATGATCCATTGCGCGACTTCTGACAAGAGCCACGTAATGGAAAAAGCCCACACCTCTCCAATCTTAGGATATGCTGGGCGTATAGGGCACGATCCGACGCAGTTCAGCCTTTGTGATTAGACGGAAGCGTTCGGCATCCGTCGGCCGGTCTGAATATAGCTGTCGCTGCGTGTTTGATCCCGATTTGCAGCGCCTCCCGAGAGGCGCAATTCAGAATTAGCGACATATTTCTCTTCGGAGGATGTCCAAAGACGTGGAGAGATTCGGACCTCGGCCAAAAACACCCATAACCCATTGTAAAATTTAAATCTCACTATTCACGCGGGCGCGTTTCACTGCGGGTTAATTTGCGGCTCTTTATGAGCTGTATCAGAATGAATGGCGAAATACGCAAGGATATATAGCTGATATAGGCTTAAAACGTCCATATTTGCTGTATATACGGGAAAAAGTGGTGCCGAATTGCGGCAGGTTGTGTACGATGCTTGAACGGTACAACTTCGCAGCCAAGGCCTATTCATTCCATCAAGGCGTTATGGACGAGTCGCGGCTGCACCGTGCCGAGTTGCCCACGTGGCAAAACCGGATGATCCAGGATTTGATCCGGCTTGGCGGGTTGTGATAGCCGGACGGCCTAGGCTTAGTCGGTGGCGCGCCGCAGCTCCTCACGCGCCTGCAAATGCCCAATCGCTGATATGACGCGCTTGGCCGGAAGATCCCATTATCGAACGCGGAGGGCGCCGTAATACATCAACGCGACGTCCGCAACGCCTTCCAGAGCAGACGTCCGTCAAATGACGCGATGGGCCAGGAGCGGAATCCAAAGATTCGGCTCATCCGCGGCACGAAGCTCTCTATGCATGTTCGTCGGATCATTGCTCTGGCATTCCGGCGATGCGTAATCCCTCCGAGAAGATAATGAGGTCTTCCTGGCGGCGAATGGGCAGCCAGTCCTTAAGGTTTGAAATGCGGATCGAGGGATCGAGCTTGCGAAGCTGCGCCATGGCCTGTTGGGCTTCGGTGATACGCCCGGAAAGCGCGCGGGTTGCCGCGATGAGTCCGACCACCATGAGAAAGCTCGGCAAGTTTCTGTAAGACAATTCCGCCCAATGAGATGCAGCCTCGATGCGCCCCGCAAAGAGATGCGCCATCCCGATACCGGCCTGCATGCGATAGAGTTCGGGATCCAGCGGATTGAGCCGCATGGCGCGTTCGAAATGCGCTATGGCGCTCTCACTCTCGCCATGCCACGTCCTGAGGAAGCCCCCGAGGAACCACGCAGACGCAAGATTAGGATTGAGAAAGACCGCGCGGTCGAGAAGGGCAATCCCCGCGTCGAGATCGCCCGCGAGATGTGCCAGAGCATGAGCGCCGCGTGTCAGCGCTACAGCGTCATCGCGTCCCAATTCGACGGCGCGACGTGCCAGCCGCGCGCCCTCCTCAGTTTCCACGTCGCGATCGGCACACCAGCCATTGATCTTGCGCCAGAAGTAGCACCAGCCCGCCATGGCGTGGGCGGCGGCATAATCGGGATCGAGCTCGATGCTTTTTTTGAAAAGCGGTAGCGCCAGCTCAATCGATTCGCGCGTCCCCCGATGCACATGGGCGAGGCCGCGCAAGTAGAAGTCATAGGCATTAAGGCTGCCGGTCGGTTTGCGCTTTGCGCGTTCGATCTCGGCGAGTTCGACGCGTGGGGCAATCGCTCCGGCAACCCCGGCCGCAATCCGATCCTGAAGCTCGAATATGTCGTCGAGCGTTCCTTCGAAACGCTCAGCCCAGAGCTGAGCACCGGTCGACGCGTCAATGAGCTGGCCGGTGATGCGAACGCGGCCGGCGGCCTTGCGCATGCTGCCTTCTAGCACATAACCGACGCCGAGTTCCCTTCCGACCTGCTTTATGTCGAAACCGCAGTCGCGATAAATGAAGCTCGAGTTTCGGGCGATGACGAACAGCCAGCGCACGCGGGATAGCGCCGTGATGATTTCCTCCACGACGCCGTCTGCGAAATACGCCTCGTCCGGGTCGCCACACAAGCTGTGAAAGGGCAGAACCGCGATCGAGGGAGCGATCGGAAGATTGCTTGTGGAACGCGCAGGATCAATGCCTGAATCTACGGGAAGCGTTGAGGTGCCGTTTACGCTTCTCGCTTCTTTCACATCGCCTATGAAGCGAAAGCCCTTGCGCGGAACCGTCTTTACCAGTTGCTGCGCGTCCCCGGTATCGCCAATCGCTTTGCGCACGGCGTTGATATGGCTGGTGACCGTCGATTCCGAAACAATGCGCCCGTCCCAGACGGCATCGAGCAAATCATCTTTGCTCACGACGCGATCGCGGTTGCGGACGAGGAACAGCAGGAGATCGAAGACTTGCGGACCGACGGCGACCGCTTCGGAGGCGCGCGTCAACTCCCGCCGTTCGGGATCGAGCACACAATCCCTGAAAAGAAAATGCACGTGACGGCTCCATCCGACGCGAACAACGCTCACATTTGCCGGTGTCGATAGCACAGGTTCGCGAAAAAGGGCGAGCGGCCGCTTGGACGCATTTTCAAGGAAAACTCAAGCCCGCTTCAAGGTCGCCGCAAAGTCATTACCGCCGCAAATCGATATTCTCTCAAAACGACGCCGCCACGTGCACTGCGTTCAAGTTGGAGAGAATTAATGAAAATCGTTGTTATCGGCGGAAGCGGCCTCATCGGGTCGAAGCTCATTCGCCATCTCAAAGCAAAAGGTCATGAGGCGGTTGCCGCGTCACCCAACAGCGGCGTCAACACCATAACGCGCGAGGGCCTGGCCGAGGCGATGTCCGGCGCGCAAGTGGTCGTCGATGTTGCCAATTCGCCCTCCTTTGAAGACAAGGCCGTTCTCGAATTCTTCGAAACATCGGGACGCAATCTGCTTGCCGCCGAGGCGGCGGTCGGCGTCGGGCATCACTTGGCATTGTCGGTCGTGGGTACCGATCGCCTTCCCGAAAGCGGTTATCTTCGCGCCAAAGTCGCTCAGGAAGCGCTGATCAGAGCCTCAAAAATTCCCTTCACGATTCTGCGGTCGACGCAGTTTTTCGAGTTCGTCGGTGCAATTACGCAGTCGGCCACCAAGGGTAGCGACGTCCATTTATCTCCGGCCTTCCTGCAACCCATTTCCTCCGACGATGTGGCAGCCGCTCTGGCGGAGCTTACCGTCGGAAAGCCCGTGAACGGTATCGTCGAAGTGGCAGGCCCTGAGAAGATCCCTCTCGACGAAATCGCCCGTCGGTATCTCTCCGCGACAGGCGACGGGCGGCGCGTGATCGCCGACGTTCATGCGCGCTACTTCGGCACCGAACTCAACGACAAATCTTTGACGCCTGGAGCCAACCCGATCCTCGGCAGAATTCGGTTCGAGGACTGGCTGAGCCGCTCGTCGGCGCACGCCTAGTCGCCACCGAAGCACTTTTACTTTGCGGTCCCCGGCCCCTCACGATTTGCGATTGGGTACGAGCCTCGCGAAGGGCATTCGCAAACTCAGAGAAGGAAACGCACATGAAGACGACTGCACTGCTGCTTGCGGCCGCTGCCGCACTGTTTGCGACGAGCGTCGCCGCACAAGAGACGATCGCTCCGGGGGCGAAGGTATCCGTCGTTTTTGACCAGGCCTTGCCGAATGTCCCTGGCAAGAGCATGCGTGTCGTGCTCGTAGAGTACGACCCCGGCGCCGGTTCGCACTCACATCGTCACCCGTCCTCGGCCTTTATTTATGCGCGGGTGCTGGAAGGAGCAATCCGCAGCAAAGTGAACGACGAGCCCGAGCATACATATCAGGCTGGCGAGAGTTGGACGGAGAAGCCAGGCGATCATCACCAAGTGAGCCATAATGCCAGCGACACGCAGCCGGCCAAACTTCTAGCCGTCTTCGTGGTCGACACGAGCGACCATAAGATCGTCATTCCGGACAAATGAGTGTCGCGTCGGACAGTGGCGGCCAGCGCTTCACGCGCAAACAAGGAATGCCTGCTTGCGTGCCACTGACCGCTTTGGGGCAGTCGCGAGTCATGTTCGATAAATCGCCACGGTGACACACCAGCAATGAGCGCGTCACCCATCTCTGAACACCCCACCAGTATTGAAAGGGCTTCGCAGCCGTCAGCACGGCCCGCTTCAGGATCGCGCGCCAAGAAAAAATGCAGAAATTTCCAAAGATGATCCGCAACGCTCAGCAGGAGAAAAACATGAATTTGCACGACACCTCACAGCCCGCCAGATCGAGGCCCGACGAATTGGTTCCATCGCGCTACGCGGTGCAAGTTGGCGACATCGAGGTGCTGGTCGTCAGCGATGGCGTGCTACCGCTGCCAACCACAATGTTAGGACACAACGCCGACCCGGCCGTCCGGGCCGCCTGGCTGAAGGACATGTTCCTGCCGCCGGACGCTTTCGACTGGGCGTTGAACGTCGTCGTGGTGCGCAGCGGCGACAAGACCATCCTCATCGACGCTGGACTAGGCGCCGATCCGGACTTGCACTTGCCGCGGGCCGGACAGTTGATCAAGCGACTGGAGTCCGCCGGCATCGACCTTGCGTCCGTGACGGATCTGGTGCTGACCCACATGCACATGGACCACATTGGCGGGCTGCTCGTCGATGGGATCAAGGACCGGCTGCGTCCGGACCTGCAGATCCACGTGGCAGCTGCCGAGGTCAAATTCTGGGAGTCGCCCGACTTCTCCCACACCGCCATGCCGCCGGGATTCCCGGACGCGCTTCGGTCGGCCGCCAAGCGGTTCGCGAAAGAATACCATAACCATCTGCGGCAGTTCGATGAGGAGCACGAGGTTGCACCGGGCGTCGTCGCCCGTCGAACCGGCGGCCATACCCCTGGGCACAGCGTGGTCCGCCTGTCATCGGGTGGTGAAGCGCTGACGTTCGCTGGTGACGCCGTGTTTGCGGTCGGATTCGACCAGCCCGAGTGGCACAACGGGTTCGAACACGACCCAGAGGAGGCGGCACGCGTTCGGGTACGTCTTTTGCGAGAACTGGCTAAGACGGGCGAGCTGCTGGTCGCAACTCATTTGCCGTTCCCATCTGTCGGCCGGGTCGCGCTCGATGGCGACGTATTTCGTTGGGTACCGATCTTCTGGGATTACTGACCGCTTGTCGGGGTAGATCGAACCAGGGTGCGTACCTCTGAATGGAGAGAGTACGCGCCCTGGTTTTCGCGCTGCGAATTGCGTTTCCGACCTAATTTGCTTCTCCTTCGGATTATGGGTCGACAGTTCGAGTGGGTTGCTGCGGGTGCATCCACAGCTGCGGCGAGCCCAAGCCGCTGTGGCGTCCGCCAAGGGTCAAAATCGTCCGTCGATAACCAGCAAAAGGAAGAATTGCCCCAGAGCGGTCGCGGAATCTGCTCGATCGGTAGCTGCCGGCGCATGCTGGTTTGTCTCTCGAACATGGAGACAGAGCAATGTACAACGATCACGAAGTTGAAGACCTGAAACCGGCGCGCCGAGCCCCCTGGAACAAGGGCAAGCTGATTGGTGCCAAACCTCCGCTGCGACCAAGTCACGTCTGGTCAATAAGGACCAAGCTCCAGATGGCGGATCGAAAGCGCGATCTGGCACTATTCAACCTCGCCATCGATAGTAAGCTGCGTGGCTGTGACGTCGTAGCCGTCCGCGTCGAAGACGTTGCGCCGAGCGGCTATGCAATGGACCGCACGACCATCCGTCCAAAGAAGACGGGTAGACCGGTGCGGTTCGAGATGACGGACCAAACTCGCTTGGCCGTTGACGACTATCTCAAGCTCACAGGACGGAAGGCCGGCCAGTTCCTTTTCGCGGGCCGAGGCGATAGCGCCCACGGGCTGACGACGAGGCAGTACGCTCGGCTTGTTCACGAGTGGGTCGCAAGTATTGGGCTTGATCCAGCGAACTTCGGAACGCACTCCTTGCGACGTACCAAGGCTGTGCTGATCTACCTTCGTACCGGCAATCTTCGCGCTGTCCAGTTACTGCTTGGGCATTCAAAGGTCGAGAGCACCGTTCGCTATCTCGGCATAGAGGTCGATGACGCGATCGAGATCGCCGAGAAGATTGATATCTAGTGGCAGAGTCTCTCCTAAGAGCAGACTTGGTCGGCGAATACACGGGAGGCGCCGACTAAGGACGTCTCAATGACCGCTTGTGGGATTCTCCGGCCGAAAGTCTTACGTGGCCGACGTTTGTGGCAGGCTAACCGACAATCGAAGCGCGCCAACCTGCCTGCTAGCGGTAACTCCGAAAAACGGCTAGGCACACCAAATAACGACATTCCTGGCGACGTGCGCCTGCCACTTGAGTAGAGTCCGGCAGGCTTCGTTCATTCAAAAAGTTCCCAATCATGACCTTCCCGTCGGTTCATCCTGCGCTCGGGCGCGCAATCGTTGCGCGCGGCTACTCGGTGCCGACCGCCGTGCAACTCGCGGTTCTCGATCCCAATACGGTAGGGCGCGATTTGCTCGTCTCAGCCCAGACTGGCTCAGGCAAAACGGTTGCCTTCGGTCTTGCAATGGCGCGAACGCTGCTTGGTGAAGCGGAACGCCTCCCGCAAGCCGCCGAGCCGCTGGCTCTGATCATCGCCCCCACGCGTGAACTTGCCATGCAGGTGCAGCGTGAACTCGATTGGCTTTATGCGGATATCGGAGCGAGAATCGTAACCTGCGTCGGCGGCATGGACGCGCGCGCAGAAGCCCGCCAGCTCGGCTTTGGTGCCCATATCGTGGTCGGCACGCCTGGACGCCTGCGAGATCATTTAGAACGGCGGCGGCTTGACCTGACAAAACTCGCCGCCGTTGCACTCGACGAAGCCGATGAGATGCTCGATCTCGGATTCCGCGAGGATCTGGAATTCATTCTTGATACAACCCCCGAATCCCGCCGGACGCTACTGTTCTCGGCCACCATGCCGCGCGAGATCGAAGCGCTGGCACGGCGCTACCAGCGCGACGCCGTCCGAATCGAGACCGCAAAGCGCAATGAGCAGCATGCCGACATCGACTATCGCGCTATTCGTGTTGTTCCGGGCGACACTGAAAACGCCATCGTCAACGTACTTCGGTTTCATGAGGCCGGCGCCGCGATTGTGTTCTGCTCGACGCGTGAGGCCGTAAAGCGGACGCACGCGCGCCTGTTGGAACGCGGCTTCTCCGCCGTGGCCCTATCCGGAGAGTTGACGCAGAGCGAGCGCACGCATGCGCTGCAGGCTCTGCGAGATGGACGCGCGCGCGTTCTCGTCGCGACCGATGTGGCGGCGCGCGGGATCGACTTGCCGGCTCTCACGCTCGTCATTCACGCCGATCTGCCCAACGATGCCGAGACACTCCTTCACCGCTCGGGTCGCACGGGGCGGGCCGGCAACAAGGGCCTGTGTGTGTTGATTGTCCCGTTCAACCGCCGGCGTAAGGCCGATGCGCTGCTGGCCGGTGCCAAGCTCAAGGTCATGTGGGAGCCGGCACCGACCGCTGAGGAGATTCGCGCACGCGATCAGGAGCGCTTTCTGGCCAGTTCTATCTTCATCGATCCCGCGACGGACGAGGATCTGAAGCTCGCGCAATCCCTTCAGGCCAGCCGCACGGCAGAGGAGATTGCCCTCGCCCTGGTCCGCATCCACCGTGCCCAGCTTCCCGCGCCCGAAGATCTGACTGAGGATACCGGTCCGCCGCCGCGGCGCGATGACCGTGCGCGTGCACCGCGGGAACGGGGCGAGCATAGGCAAGTGCGCAGCCATGCGCGGCAAGACCGAGACGAGCGCACAAGCACGCACCCCGTTCGTGATCAGGGCCGTGAGATGGTGTGGTTCCGGGTCGATATCGGCCGCGAGCGTAACGCCGAGCCTCGCTGGCTGCTGCCGCTTCTCTGCCGCGCCGGCAATGTGACGAAGGCCGAGATCGGCTCCATCAAGATCTTCGACCGCGACACGCGCTTCCAGATCGCCGCCGAATTCGCAGACAAGTTCGCGGATGCCGCGAGTTCAATGAAGCCCAACGAGGGGCGGATCTCGCGCATCGGCGCCTCCATGAGGGACGACGCTGGGATGCGCGGCAATCCGGCTGTCCAGCGACAGAAAGACGATGAAGCCAAAGTCGCAACCCCGTCAGATCCTCAAACGGGTCCCCGCGCGAAGAAGCCATGGCGTGATCGAAACAAAGAGAAATTCGGAGCCCATCCGCATCGAAAGCGTGACGAAGCGAGAGCTCATCACAAGGGCCCTGGGCCTCACCCCGGTTCGCCAAAATCAAACGGCGCAAATAAGCCTGGCTCAAAGCACTCTCACAAGAAGAAGCACCGCTCGGCATCGTAGACTTAGGAATCGCTTCTCCAACGTAAACAAGTCCAATCACGACTTGAACACGCGATCGACCACCCTAGGGTTCGACTGATCTCGCCCTAACACCGGAAGTAATTCGTGACGGGTTCCACCTCGCCGATTGAAAGGCGACCGACTTCCGCTCATGGGATAAACCCACTGCCGTCCCGAAGACCAAGCATCACAACGCATCGAGCGCTCTCCACTCATCATCCCTACAGAGCAGAGTTAGCGAACGTTTGAGCGAACTTTTTGTACCAATGCAATTTGGCTGGGCGGGATCTCTCTGTGCCTGCTCCCTCAACGTCCATTGTAATATCGAGACGAATAGCGCCTCAGGACGTCCAATGCCTAAATTTTGAGCGGGGTCCGAATCCCTAGTGTGACAATGTAAGTTATTGATTATAAAATGAAATTTTTGCTTGGCGGAGAGGGAGGGATTCGAACCCCCGGTACCCTTGCGAGTACTCCGCATTTCGAGTGCGGCGCGATCGACCACTCTGCCACCTCTCCGGAAGCCGTGGCGCCAAACGGCGAAGTGGGCTTGTAGCTTCGCTTTTCTCGTCGCGCAAGCGGCTCAGAGAGCCGCATCCCAAATGAGATCGAGTGACTCGGTCGCAGGGCCCGTCGCCTCGTAGCCGCGCGCGAGCAGCCGGCCCTCTCTAGCATCGGCAACCATCGCGAGGCGCGTCTTCTCGTTCAGCACCGGCGGCTGAAGCCACGTGAACTGGCGATCGAACTGCGGCTCCGTTTCCCTCATCACATCCGCCCGGTCGTGACTGCATTCACCGCGCGACTGGCCGGGCCAGCCCGGCTCATCCCAGTGATTGGCAGCCACCGCGTCTTGCTCGCGCACGCGCGCCGCATGCTCGCTGCGTTCGATGACGGCCGTTTCGTCCGCTGAGATGCCTGCAAGCGTGAAGATCGCCGGCGTCGAAATCGGGCGCTCGCTCAACATTCGGCGCGCATCTTTGAAATCGCACGCCTCATCAGCGATTTTGCGCAAGAGATGCGCGGGCGTCGGATGCGGCATTTTCCAGACGCGGCGGCGGTTCGCGGCCCAATCCAGATAGAAAAGCCCCGTCGGATCGCGCATCGGGGCTTGATTGAGAGAGGCGGAAAAACGGCCGGGCGCCATGACTTGTAGAACCCCGGTATAGCCGGGCCACGTCATCACGGCGAACGGCCCGGCCGGCGCGCCGTTGACCTTCGCGCAGACGATATTGCGGCCGAGCCCCGGCGTTTTCCAATCGAGAACGCGAATGAGCCGCGCCGAACGCCCATCGGGCGAGCCCGTCGCCCGGCAGGTGCACCCCCATTCGTAGTTGATCGAAAAGAAGTATGCGCCCGGCCGGCCAAGCACGCGCGCGATCGTGTCGATCTCATCGAGATGCTCGTTGTTCCAGCGCACGAGCCACGCCCGGGAAACCCTGTCGAGGCCCGCAAGCAGCCGGCGCGGGTACCGGCGCGTCGCAATGTCGAGAAGCGCATGCGTCTTGTCGGCAGCAGCCCGAAGCGTCGCGAGCGGAAAGTCCGGGCCCGTTTCGACAACGGGGATGGACGCGAGCACGCTATTCCCAGGCGCCGGTCTCAAAGCCGTAGCAGGAACTGCCATGAATGCTTCGCCTCTCCCTCGAGTTGCCGGCACATTGTCTCGGAACCGGGCCCCGCAATTTCAAGAATTACAACGCCGTTTCCGATCACTAGAGATATGGCCGAAACGCCGCATGGCAATTGACAATGTGCTTCAATTCGACAATAAACCGCCCCTACCGTGGGCAGGAAAACTGTCCGCGTTGAACGCGCTGCCCGAGGCTCCGCTAGCACTGGCTAGCATCCCCTTGAAAGTCCACCCGTTTTACGGTGGCGCCATAGGGCGCGGCAACAGGCCTAAAAGGCCGAAAGGACGAAGCCATGTACGCTGTCATCAAGACAGGCGGCAAGCAATACCGCGTTTCCAAGGACGATGTCGTTACGATCGAGCGCGTATCGGGCGACGCTGGCGCCAAGGTCGAGTTCGACCAGGTGCTGATGGTCGGCTCGGGCGCAGACGTAACCATTGGCGCTCCGGTCGTATCGGGTGCCAAGGTCATCGCTGAGCTGGTCAAGCAATCGCGCGGACCGAAGCTGATCGCTTTCAAAAAGCGCCGCCGTAAGAACTCTCGCCGGAAGAAGGGCCACCGTCAGGACCTTTCCGTCGTACGCATTACCGACATCACAGGCGCGTAACGAGCCGCCGCTCCATTCGAGGACTTTGAAATGGCACAAAAGAAAGCAGGCGGTTCGACACGTAACGGCCGCGATTCCGAAAGCAAACGCCTCGGCATCAAACGTTACGGCGGTGAATACGTCATTCCCGGCAATATCCTTTGCCGCCAGCGCGGAACGCAGTGGCATCCCGGCGCCGGCGTCGGCATGGGAACCGACCACACCATCTTCGCCGTCGAAGAAGGCACAGTCGAATTCGCGACCAAGCGGAACGGCCGCATCTATATTTCCGTGAAGCCCGCCAAGCCCATCGCGGCCGAATAATCTTCTCGTGCGGTTGGCGGCAGCTCCGCATCAGCGGATCCGCCAGACGCATGAATCATAACGACCATGGGGATGGCTCTGCCGTCCCCTTTTGCCTTTTTGAGTGCCCATCCATATCGTGAACTGAATTTCGCGGTTAACCGTGGCCATGAAAACCGCACGCCTCAATCTCAGAGCCCTCGTCGATGGCGATGCCACGCGCATCGCTATGTTGGCGGGCGAGTGGGACGTCGCGAGCATGACCGGCCGCATTCCCTACCCCTACACCGCAGAAGCCGCGCTCGATTGGGTCAACGGCCTCGCCGAACGCGAGGAAGTGTTCGGCATCGAACGTGACGGCGAACTGATCGGCATCTGCGGCTTCACGGCCGAAGCGAACGGCGATGCGGAGCTTGGCTATTGGCTCGGCAAGGCCTATTGGGGGCAAGGCTATGCAACGGAAGCCGCTCGCGCGGTCATGAACTATGGCTACGCCAAGGCAGGCGTCCGCCGCTTCGTTTGCAAGCATCTGACCGGCAACGGAGCCTCGGCACGCGTTATTCGCAAGCTCGGCTTCAGATTATCGGGCTCGGCGACCGGTTGGTGCGAAGCGCGCCAATGCGAACTGCCCGCACTTTCATACGAGCGCCGTCGTCCCTGGACTTTGGCCATTAGAGCTTTGGCATCATGAAATTTCTCGATCAGGCAAAAGTCTACATTCGGTCCGGAGCCGGCGGTAACGGTTGCATCGCTTTCCGGCGCGAGAAGTTCATCGAGTTCGGCGGTCCGAACGGCGGCGATGGCGGCAAAGGCGGCGACGTCTACGTCGAGTGCGTGCAGAACCTGAACACGCTGATCGACTACCGCTATCAGCAGCATTTCTTCGCCGAGAACGGCACGCCGGGAATGGGCCAGAACCGAGCCGGACCGAACGGCAAGGATTGCACGATCAAGGTACCGCCCGGCACGCAAGTTTTTGGCGAGGACGGCGAGACGCTGCTCGCCGATATGACGACACCCGGCCAACGCGTGCGCCTCGCCAAGGGCGGCAACGGCGGCTTCGGCAACGCCCACTTCAAGACCGCAACGAACCAGGCTCCACGCCACGCCAACCCTGGTCAACCGCCCGAAGAGTTGACGATCTGGCTGAAACTCAAGCTCATCGCCGATGCCGGACTCGTCGGCCTGCCAAACGCGGGCAAATCGACGTTCCTCGCGGCCGTATCCGCGGCGAAACCCAAGATTGCCGACTATCCCTTCACGACGCTGCACCCGAACCTCGGTGTGGTCCGCGCCGGCGACGTCGATTTCGTGCTTGCCGACATCCCGGGCTTGATCGAAGGCGCGCACGACGGCGCCGGTCTCGGCGATCGCTTTCTCGGCCACATCGAACGCTGCCGGGTTCTTCTCCATCTCGTCGACGTCAACTCGGAAGACGTCGCCGCCGACTACAAAACCATTCGCCGCGAACTGAAAGCCTACGGCAACGGCATCGAGAAGAAGAAAGAGATCGTCGCGCTTTCAAAATGTGATGCGGTCGACGAAGCAACATTGCTCGAGCGCCGCGACCAGCTGAAAAAGGCGTCGCGCAAGACACCACTCGTCCTCTCGGCTGTCTCCGGCCAAGGCGTCAAGGATGCGCTTTACGCCATCGCGCGCGAAATCGCGCGCGCCAACTCAGCTGAGGAAGAAACCGATGCCGAGCCACCGGGTCCCTGGCAGCCCTGAGGCGCGGCCAGCCTGAATGGATCGCTTGCCCGGCGCGCGCAACTCACTCACAATCGGCGCGTGAGATTGAAGCCCCTTAGACAAGCACTCAGGAAACACCGCGCATGACCCACCCAGGCCGAACCCCCGTGTGGACATGGGCCGTCCCCGTTTTCGGACTTCTGTTTTTCGTTGCGGCGTCGGCAGTGGGATTTGGCGACGATTTCGCCACTCACCCGCTCGGCTTAGCGATATCCCTCATCTTGATCCCGGTGATTATCGGCACGGTATTCGCAGCCGTCTACCATGCCGAGGACGTCGCACATATCATGGGCGAGCCTCTCGGCACACTCGTACTGACGATCGCCGTCACGGTCATCGAGTTGGCCTTGATCGTATCGATCATGGCGGCGGGCAAGGCGACGCCGACGCTAGTGCGCGAGACCGTATTCGCCGTCATCATGATCGTCACGACAGGCCTCGTCGGGCTCTGCATCGTGGTTGGCGGCATTCGCTATCGCGAGCAGCGGTTCGACGTAACATCGGCAAAGATCTATCTCGCCGTGCTGATCGTGCTGACAACGTTGACGATCATTCTGCCGAATTACACGACGACGACGCCCGGCGGTGTCTATTCCGAGAGCCAGCTGATGTTCGTCAGCATTGTCACCATCGCGCTCTATTCGGTGTTCCTCTACACGCAGACAGTCTTGCACCGGGGCTACTTCGTCGGCGAGCATACGGAAAAGAGCGGCGTCCAGCCCAGCCAGGGCAAGCTCGCCCTTGCGGCCCTCCTGCTTTGCGTCGCTCTGGCCGCCGTCGTGTTGCTGGCGAAACTGGTCGCCGTCGTGATCGATGTCGGCGTGTCGAGATTCGATGCACCGGAGAGCATCAGCGGCGTTATCATCGCGCTGATCGTACTGACGCCGGAGTCCATCTCCGCCGTTCGTGCCGCGCGGAAGAATGACCTCCAGAAGAGCCTCAACCTTGCGCTCGGATCATCGCTGGCAACCATCGGGCTGACGATCCCGGCGATCGCTGCAGCCAACCTCTTCATTCACAAGCCGCTCGTTCTCGGCCTCGATACAAACGACCTCGTGCTGGTCGTCATGACGTTCGCGACGAGCATCCTGACGTTCAGTACCGGACGCACCAATGTGCTCTTTGGCTTCCTCCACCTTGTGATCTTCGGCACATTCATGTTTCTGACGTTCGTCCCGTAAGGCGGAATTAGCCATTCGGGCCTGCAATTGGTAAAAACCGCGTCGGCATTGCCGCTATGCGGCCCTCGCCTCTTGCCGGAATGCCCGCATTTGCAGATAAGCAGGCCACAAACTGCTTCCCGCTACCCTTTTTCGAGATGGAAATGGCCAACCCGTCAGCATCCGATGCCACGACGCTCACCGCGCGCCCAGAATGGGCCGAGGCGCGGCGCATCGTGGTCAAGATCGGCTCCGCCCTGCTGACCGACCGCTCCACGGGCCGCATCAAATCCGCCTGGCTGAACTCTCTGCTGGACGATGTCGCCGAGCTCGCCAAGGCCGGTAAGGAAATCGTCCTCGTATCATCCGGATCGATTGCTCTCGGCCGCCATGCCCTGAAACTGCCGAAAGGCCCCCTGGAGCTCGAACAGAGCCAGGCGGCAGCGGCCGTTGGCCAGATCAGCCTCGCCCACGCCTATCAGGAACTCGCCGCAGCGCGCGGGCTGACGGCCGCCCAGGTGCTTCTGACGCTCGGCGACACCGAAGAGCGCCAGCGCTATTTGAACGCCCGCAACACTATCGAAGTGCTGCTGGCGCTGAAAGCCATTCCCGTCGTCAACGAAAACGATACCGTCGCGACGGCGGAAATCCGCTACGGCGACAACGATCGGCTCTCCGCGCGCGTCGCCTCGATGGTCTCCGCCGATTGCCTCGTCCTCCTGTCCGACATCGACGGACTCTATACCGCTCCCCCGAACGACGATCCCAGCGCCAAGCACATTCCTCTCGTGACCGAGATCACGCCCGAGATCGAGGCGATGGCGGGCGATGCCGGAACCGAGCTTTCCAAAGGCGGCATGAAGACCAAGATCACGGCCGGCAAGATTGCCCTCGCCGCCGGCACCGACATGGTCATCACCTCCGGAAAAATCTATCATCCGCTGCGCGCCATCTCTGAAGGTGTGCGCGTCACTTGGTTTATCGCCAAATCCGACCCGGTCACCGCGAAGAAGCGCTGGATTTCGGGCCAGCTGGTCCCGAACGGCCAGATCTTCCTCGATGCCGGGGCCGAGAAAGCACTTCTGACCGGCAAAAGCCTCCTGCCGGCCGGCGTCACCCGCATTGACGGCGCGTTTGGCCGTGGCGATGCCGTTATCATCCGCTCGGCCGATGGCCGCGAACTCGGCCGGGGCCTTGTCGCCTATGCGGCAGACGAAGCCCGGCGTATCATGGGAAAACGATCTGGCGAGATTGCCGCGATACTCGGTTACGAAGGACGCGACACGCTCATTCACCGGGACGATATGGCGTTGACGAGGACGTGAAGCGATGAACAGACCGGAGCGCATCGAGAACGATACCGCTGCGTTGATGCGCGGCATCGGCGAAGCCGCGAAGGCCGCAAGCCGCCGGCTCGCCATCGCCACGCCGGAAGAGAAGAACAACGCGCTCAAGGCCGCAGCCAAAGCCCTGCGCGACGCGACGCCGGCTATTCTTGCAGCCAACGTCAAGGACGTCGAAGCCGCGAAGGCCGCCGGACGCCCCGCATCGTTCGTCGATCGGCTCCTGCTCGATGAAAAACGCATCGCCGGCATCGCCAAGGGACTTGAGGAAATAGCCGAGCTGCCCGACCCCATCGGCACCGTCCTTGCCGAATGGACACGGCCGAACGGCTTGAAGTTCCAGCGCGTGCGCGTTCCGTTGGGAACGATCGGCATCATCTACGAAAGCCGCCCGAACGTGACGGCCGATGCCGGCGCGCTCTCATTGAAAGCGGGCAACGCATCGATTTTGCGCGGCGGCTCCGAAAGCCACCATTCGAGCGTCGCCATTCACGCCTGCCTCGTCGAAGGACTGCGCGCAGCGGGACTTCCCGAAGCCGCAATTCAGCTCGTTCCGACGACGGATCGCGAAGCGGTCGGCGCCATGCTGCGCGGCCTCGACGGCGCAGTCGATGTCATCGTTCCTCGCGGCGGCAAAAGCCTCGTTCAACGCGTGCAGGAGGAAGCACGCGTTCCCGTCTTCGCGCATCTCGAAGGCATCTGTCACACCTATGTCGACAAAGCTGCAAACATCGATATGGCCCTCCCCATCGTCATCAACGCCAAGATGCGGCGGACGGGCGTCTGCGGCGCCACCGAGTGCCTGCTCATCGATAAGAACGCCACGAGCGACTTTGTGATTCCACTGGTGAAGGCCCTGCTGGACGATGGCTGCGAAGTCCGCGGCGATGCCGTCGTGCAAAAGGCCGATCCGCGCGTCAAACCGGCATCGAATGAGGATTTCGGCAGGGAATTCCTTGAGCCGATCATCGCCGTCAAAATGGTCGACGGCGTCGACGACGCCATCGAGCATATCGCCCGCTACGGCTCGCAGCACACCGACGCCATCGTCACCGACTCCGTGCCGACCGCCGAACGCTTCCTCGACCGCGTGGACTCGGCCATCGTCCTCGTCAACGCCTCGACACAGTTTGCCGATGGCGGCGAATTCGGCTTTGGCGGCGAAATCGGCATCGCTACAGGCAAGATGCACGCGCGCGGACCTGTCGGCGTCGAGCAATTGACGAGCTTCAAATATAAGGTCCGCGGCAACGGCCAGATCAGGCCGAAGTGATGAACCGCGGAGAGGCACCTCTCAGTTGACGCGAAAGATTCCGCTGCAGAGCTTCGGCTCCCTTCGCGTCAAAACCCCTGTCTGTCTTCCGGGGCAACGCATAGGTGTGATGGGGGGCACGTTCAATCCGCCCCACGATGGCCATCGCATCGCTGCCGAAGCGGCGATGAAACGACTGAAGCTCGATCAAGTCTGGTGGCTCATCACGCCGGGAAATCCGCTCAAATCGAACAACGGACTTCCCCCGCTCCACGGCCGAATGAACCTCGTCCAAGCCTTCGCGCGCGGACCAAAAATGAAAATCACGGGCTTCGAGCGTGAGCTCGGTACCCGCTACACGGCCGGAACGCTATCGTTTCTGAAGCAGCGCTATCCCGCCGTCCGTTTCGTCTGGATCATGGGCGCCGACAACCTCGCCCATTTCGACCGCTGGCAGCATTGGCGGCACATCGCCGAAATCATGCCGATCGCGGTTGTTGATCGCCCTGGCTGGCGCCACGCCGGCTTATCCTCACCCGCTGCCCGTGCCCTCGAGCGCTACCGCGTCCCTGAGTCCGAAGCGGCGATTTTGGCCGACCTTCAGCCCCCCGCCTGGATGCTTCTGACCATCCGCCTTTCGGGCCTTTCCTCCACCGCTCTCCGTGGTGCCGCGAACCCAGTCATGGCGCTGAATGATTAAGTCTTTGACTTCTATGACACTTCTGCGACAGCCCGGCCCTCATTTCCAATTGCGGCCCGGCGCGACGCCCATTAATATCCCGGGTGCTCCGGATCGTCCGGACCTTGAAAGACATGCGGGACCAACCAGCAAAGGACGTTCGCCGCTTGATTCGAACCACAACCGAGGCCGCCCGTAAGGGCTCCTCTCTCGCCTCGTCCGCCGCCCCGGCGCCGGACTCGGCCGCCCTGCTTGATGATGTCGTCCGTTGGCTTGACGACGCGAAGGCAGAGGAAATCGTCTCCCTTCCCCTCAAAGGCAAATCCGCACTGGGCGATTACATGGTCGTCGCGTCGGGCCGTAACGACCGGCACGTTGGCGCCATCGCCGAGCAGCTGCGCGAAAAGCTCAAGGCGCGTGGAGAGTCGCGCGTCAGGGTCGAAGGCTTGGGCGCCTGCGATTGGGTGCTGATCGACACCGGCGACGTGATCGTTCACGTCTTCCGGCCCGAGGTCCGCGAATTCTACAATCTCGAGAAGATGTGGCAGGCGGAGATCCCGCCGGATGCATCGCGCGGCGACTCCTCGCAGCACTGATTGCGCGGATTAAGAAGACCACCTGCAGCGGACGCGGCCGCGCATCGTCGGCCGCGCTAACGGGCGATTGATGCGCATCGCGATCTCGGCGGTCGGGAAACTAAAGGACGCCGAGGAACGCGCCATCGTCGAGCGTTACGCCAAACGCCTGAACGGCGCCGGCAAATCGCTCGGCCTCGGACCAGTAGAAATTCGTGAGTTCCCCGAAAGCCGCGCCCCCGGCGCCGACGAGCGCAAACGCGATGAAGCGGCGCGCCTCCTAAAGGACATCGGCGCGAGCGATGTCGCCGTCGCACTCGACCCATTGGGGAGATCTCTGACGAGCGAAGCCTTCGCTATCTTGATCCGCGACACCCGCGACGGCGGTGCGAAGACGTGCCACTTCCTGATCGGTGGTCCCGATGGCCACGGCGACGCCGTACTGAGCGCAGCGGCGTTGAAGTTATCGCTTGGCTCGCTCACGCTTCCGCACGGCCTCGCCCGCGTCGTCCTCGCGGAACAGCTTTACCGCGCCGCGACCATCCTCTCCGGCCACCCCTACCATCGAGCGTGAGATCACGGGAAATTCAGTCAGCTGCACAGGGACCTCCAGAATGGAAGTGCTGTCAAAATATAGCTTTCTCCCAATCGTCGGTCCCAATGCACGTGTTTTGGTTCTTGGTACCCTGCCCGGCGAGGTATCATTGGAGCTTCAGCAATACTACGGCCATGCCCGCAATCAATTCTGGCCAATTCTCGCAGAGATATGCGGAGAAAATCTTCCATCAGCATACCCCGATCGAGTCGAAATGGTGCGGCGGAGTAAAGTTGCGCTATGGGACGTTCTGCACAGTGCCGAGAGGAACGGAACGGCGCTCGACTCCGCTATCAAAAACGAATGCGCCAACGATTTTGCCAGCTTCTTTCGCCAACATCCGATGATCCGAACCGTCGCTTTCAACGGAAACAACGCGCACAAATTTTTTAAGCGACACGTAAAGAAAAAGCAGGATCTCCCATCTGATCTCCATTTGTTGCCCTCCTTACCGTCCACTAGTCCGGCATTCGCGAGGGCTCCAGCACTAAAAGCTGCCAAATGGCGAGAGATACTAACGGCCGCTCTTTAATCTCACGCACCATATTCAGGACTTCCGCGTGAAATAATCGATCGCGAACTGCGGCAAAGCCCGCCGCATCGCAACCGCGATATATGTCGGCGTCGTCACGTAATAATGGCGCCGCGGCCGCGCGCTTTCGACGGCGTGGATAAGGCGTTTGCTCACCGCTTCAGGCTCCAACTTGAACGTCGCTTTCCCGCCGGCCTGCATCGCCGCGATGCGCGCCTGATAGATATCCCGATGCGGTGAATTCTCGATATCGACGGTCGCGAGCAGCCGTGCCAGCGCATGCTCGACGAACCGCGAACGGATCGGCCCCGGCTCGATCAGCGAAACGGAAATTCCCGATCCCTCGAGTTCGAGCCGCAGCGACGTCGTCAACGCTTCGAGCGCGAACTTCGAAGCGCAATAGGCTCCGCGATACGGAGCAACCACTAGACCGAGCACGGACGAACAGTTGACAATGCGCCCCGATCCGTTCTTCCGCATCGACGGAATGAGCCGCCGCGTCAGATCGTGCGTGCCGATCACGTTCACTTCGAACTGTTCGCGCAACAGCTTCGGCGACAGATCTTCGATCGCCCCAGGCTGTGCAAAGGCGGCGTTATTGAACAGCGCGTCGATCTTTCCGCGCGTCATCTCCAACGCCCTGATGGCGCACGTCGCGATCGATTGAGGATCGGCAAGCTCGAGGGGCAGCGCTTCGACGCCGATAAAATTCTTGAGCCGCGCCAGATCTTCGGATTTGCGGGCGGTCGCGATCACGCGCCAGCCGCGCTCGCGCATCGTCCGCGCCGCGTCGAGACCGATACCGGACGAACATCCGGTGATGAGAATAGAGCGAGTCATTGGGCTCCGGCCGTTGCGCCGATCCGAGCTTAGCACGAGGCTATAGGTATCGCCTCGGTGCGGTCCCGAATCAGAATGTCCGCCGGATTCTAGCGCGTTCCACGGCGCGCATCCCGGCCCGCAAGCACGGTCGTTGCGCCCGGCGACGATGCCGCCCCGGCCCTGCTATTTCTTGAACTTCACCAGCACGTGGCCGTCGTCCGCCCGGAGCGTCAGCACGTCGCCCTCGACGACGAAGGAACGCGCGGCTTCGAGCGCCGTGAAGTATTGAGTTTCGATATCGGACTTGCCTTCGCACGCCATTTTCGTCGCCGCCAAGGGACCGATCTGAATGGCATCGTCCTCGATGGAAATCGGACCGCTGAAGCGGTTGCAGCCGCCGGACCCCGAAACCTTTTCCGTCGTGTAGTCGAAGGTCAGGCCCTCCACGGGGTGCCCGTTGAGTTCGGTCGCGACCCAGCTAGCGGCCAACGGACCATCCTCGTCATCCCCAGCGAACGCCGGACCGCTCATCGCCAACGCCAGCGCGCCGAAGAGCATCGCCCTCATGTATCGCATGTGCCTTTGCCCCCAAGCGATTAGTTGGCACCCTCAAGCAGCCGCCGCGCAATAACCTGCGCCTGAATTTCTGCCGCACCCTCGAAAATATTCAGGATGCGCGCATCGCAAAGCACGCGGCTCACCGGATATTCGAGCGCGAAACCGTTGCCGCCGTGGATCTGCAAAGCATTGTCCGCGTTCGCCCAGGCGACGCGTGCGCCAAGCAGCTTCGCCATGCCCGCTTCGAGATCGCAGCGACGGCCAGCATCCTTCTGCCGCGCCGAGAAATACGTGAGCTGCCGCGCGATCATCGTCTCGACGGCCATCATAACGACCTTGTTGCGGACGCGTGGGAACGAATAGATCGGCTTGCCGAACTGCGAGCGTTCGAGCGCATACTTGAGCCCGAGATCCATGGCGCACTGCGCGACACCGACCGCGCGCGCCGCCGTCTGGATGCGCGCCCCCTCGAAGGTGTTCATCAGCTGCTTGAAGCCTTGCCCTTCGACGCCGCCGAGCAGGTTTTCAGCCGGAACTTCGAAGTTGTCGAAGGAAATGTCGTATTCCTTCATGCCGCGGTAGCCGAGAACCTCGATCTCGCCGCCAGTCATGCCCTGCGCCGGAAACGGCTCCGCGTCCGTTCCGCGCGGCTTCTCGGCGATGAACATCGACAGGCCCTTGTAGCCCTTTTCGTTCGGATTGGTGCGCGTCAGCACCGTCATGACGTCGGCGCGGACGGGATGCGTGATCCACGTCTTCTGACCGGTGATCTTGTAAACGTCACCGTCCTTCACTGCGCGCGTCGTCAGCGAGGCAAGATCGGAGCCGGTGTTCGGCTCGGTGAAAACGGCCGTCGGCAGCCACTCGCCGCTCGCGATCTTCGGGAGATATTTCTCCTTCTGCTCCGGCGTGCCATTGTTATGGATGAGTTCGCCCGCGATCTCCGCGCGCGTGCCGAGCGACCCGACGCCAATGTAGCCGCGCGAAAGCTCTTCCGACGCGACGCACATGGATTCCTTGCCGAGCGCCATGCCGCCGAACTCTTCCGGCAGCGAGAGACCGAAAACGCCAAGCTCGGCGAGCTTCGCAATGACGTCGAGCGGAATGTATTCGTTCTTGAGGTGCCACTCGTGCGCGTGCGGATAAACTTCATCGAGACAGAAGCGGCGCATCAGATCCTGGATCTGCGCATGCGTCTCGTCGAGACCCGTGTCGCCGAAGGTCATCGCTTCGGGCTGTGAGGCGATCAATTCGCCAAGACGCGCCTTGACCGTTTCCGAACCGCCTTCGGCGACGATGTCGGCAACCGAATCCTCAAAACGGCGGAGATCGCTCTTCGGAACACCCAGCGCCTCGGCGCGCGCGATTTCAAGCTGGCTCATCGGAATGCCGTTGGCGACCTGCGCGGCGTATTCGCCGAAAGCCGCGATGAGCAGCAGCTGCTCGAATTCGCCGAAGCGCCCTTCGCCCTCGAGACGGCTCGCCCAATCGTGCATCTGGCGAAGGCCCTCGACCGTCGTCGCAAGCCATGCGAGCCCGTGCGCCGTATGCTGCGCCTCGTCGATGCCGCCGGCTTCCTGGATCTTGATCCTGACGCCCGCCTTGGCTGCCTGAAGTATTTTGTCCGCCCCGGCAACGACTTCACCGGTACGCTCGATGAGCTTGGCGGCTCCTCCTGCAAGGATGCTGGCTCCAGCCTTCATCGGCGTAACAGACATACGTTTCTCCTGAGGAATGACAATGCGCCGGACAATGTATTTCGCCCATCCCAGCGGTACTGCGCGACCAATTCACTGCTCTGCAGGATTAGTCAACAGGCCGCGACCCTGAACCAGCCCTCGCGCGACGTATTTGCGCAAAACCGGCCGCCAGAACGCTCCGAGTGCGCCCCGGGAACGATCGTGAACCTTGTAAGGTTTCAGCCGGTTACAGGACTGAGCATGAGCCGGAACCTGCGTCCAAATTGCCGCCTCCTTCAGACTTATGACGTCCGGTGTGGACCCCGGTTCTCGGAGACACTAGGTTCCGCGCAACAAAACACGAAAAGCTTGGGGAGAGACGTTAACTCATGAAGCGCATGCGAAGATTGTTCGAGGCCGTCTACCGGGTCTACGAGCATTCGGGCTTCGCGATGGCCGGCGCGATCGCATTCTCTTTTGTCGTTTCCATTTTTCCCTTTTGCATCTTTCTCGGCGCCCTCTCCGGTATTTTCGGCGGCCGCGAGCTTGCTCAGGACGCCATCAACCAATTGTTTGCCATCCTGCCGGAGCCGGTCGTCAAGGGTATCGCTCCGCAGATCGAAGCGGTGATGGGATCGCAGCGTATCGACCTTCTGACCGTCTCCGCATTCCTGGCCCTGTTCTTCGCCACAAGCGCGGTCGAGACACTGCGCGCCGCCTTGAACGGCGCCTACCGGGTGCGCGAGAAGCGGCCCTACGCGCTATGCCTGCTGATCAGCATGCTCTTCGTATTCGTCAACGCGTTCTCGACGCTGGTGATCACCTGGGCCGTCGTCGTCGGCCCGGGCATCTTCGGACCAGCAATCGTCGAAAGCTTTTCTGCCGGTTGGATTAAAACGTTTATAGACTCGATCAGCCTAGGACCCGGGCTCCGCTACAGCGTCGCCGGCACCGTGATGGCCGTCCAGTTGTTTGCGCTTCACTTGTGGCTGGTGGCAGGCAGACGGCGCGTCGCCGATGTTTGGCCCGGCATACTCCTGACGATCGGCCTTTGGCTCGCCCTCGCCGGACTGTGGTCCTACTACATTAAAATCAGCAATTATTCGCTGTTCTACGCCGGTCTTTCGCAGCTGATGATCGCGCTGATCTTCTTCCAGTTCACCGCGATCACCATTCTCTTGGGCGCCGAATTCAATCGCGGTCTGATGGAAATGAAGCGTATGCGCCGCGAAGCGGCCGAGCGCGAAGCGCTTCGCCTCAGCACGATTGGCGGCGCGTAAACGCGCCGCCTCGGCAATCGAAGATTTCTCAGGACAAATACAGCCTCCTTCGCCGTGACCAGCGAAGGAAGGTAATGCGTTATCGCGGCTGCGGCCCAGCTTCGATGACGTCTTCCAGAGTCCGAAGACCCGTCGTCGGGGCCGATACCAGCACCGCCATGTTGCCTGGCTTGTGCTCGTTCCGGTACATCCGCATGTGTGCCTTCGGAATCTGCTCCCACGAGAACACTTCCGACATGCACGGATCGATGCGGCGCTCGACGACCAGCTTGTTGGCCTGCGACGCTTGGGCGAGGTTGGCAAAGTGCGAACCCTGCACGCGCTTCTGGTGCATCCAGAGGTAACGCGCATCCATCGTCAGATTGTAACCGGTGGTGCCTGCGCAGATCACGACCATGCCGCCGCGCTTCACGACCTGCACGGAAACCGGAATCGTCGTCTCACCCGGGTGTTCGAAGACGCAGTCGACGTTGACGCCCTTGCCGGTGATCTCCCAGATCGCCTGGCCGAACTTGCGCATCTCCTTCAGCCACTCTTGATACTCGGGCGAGTTCACCTTCGGCAGCTGTCCCCAGCAGTTGAACTTCTTGCGATTGATCACACCCTTGGCGCCGAGCTGCCGGACGAAGTCGAACTTGTCATCCTCGGAAACGACGCCGATCGCGTTGGCGCCAGAGGTCGCGCAAAGCTGAACCGCGAAGGCGCCGAGGCCGCCGGCCGCACCCCAAACGAGCACGTTATGGCCAGGCCTAAGCACGTGCGGACGATGGCCGAAGAGCATGCGGTAGGCTGTTGCGAGCGTCAGCGTATAGCAGGCGCTCTCTTCCCACGTCAGATGCTTCGGCCGCTCGAGAAGCTGGCGGTCCTGCACGCGGCAGAACTGCGCGAACGAGCCATCCGGCGTCTCGTAACCCCAGATGCGCTGCGAGGGCGAGAACATCGGATCGCCGCCGTTGCACTCTTCGTCGTCGCCGTCGTCCTGATTGCAGTGAACGACGACTTCATCGCCGACCTTCCAGCGCTTCACCTTCGAACCGACGGCCCAGACGATGCCGGACGCATCCGAACCTGCGATGTGGTACGGCTGCTTATGGACGTTGAACATCGAGACGGGCGTGCCGAGCGAGGCCCAGACGCCGTTGTAGTTGACGCCGGCCGCCATGACGAGGACGAGCACGTCGTGGCTATCCAGCTCCCATGTCGGAACGACTTCGACTTGCATCGCCGTTTCCGGCAGACCCTCACGCTCCTTGCGGATGGTCCAGGCATACATGTTCTTCGGCACGTGCCCGAGCGGCGGAATTTCCCCGATCTCGTAAAGATCTTTCTTGATGCCCGCCGTCGCCGACTGAGCATCGGCCACGTCGCTTTTTGCTGCCAACTTCTGGCTCGACATTGGTGTTGCGTCTCCCGACCTTTTCCCCGCGACGAGGGCCGTTATGGCTCATCTTCTTCGCGTTTCTCCCCAAGTTCGCTTGGGGATCGCAGTATGAAGCACGTTTTTGCGCTGCAATGAAGAGGGTTAGGCCGCCGTTAATGTCGGCTCAATTCCTCTTTAACGAGAGAGGGTTATCGTTCCGGCGTCCTTTACCTACCCATTCGGGCAGTTGGAACTCGGCTCATGCAAGACCTCTTTTGGCAGCTCAAGAATACCGACTCCTTCATCATTTACACGACGCTCGTATTCGTCGCGATCGTCGGCTGGTTTATCCGCGAAATCGCCGGCTCCTCGGGGCTTGCCTTGAGCTCGCTCCCTTTGCTGACGATCGGCGGAATTGCAGGCCCGGCTTTCTTTACCCAGCAAATGATCGCGCTTTCATACGATAAGAACGTCAACGTCGTCACTGCGACAGCATTGGGCGTCCTCGTGGTGCTGCTCGTCATCCTGTTGGGCAAGTGGCTCTGGATGGTCATTAACGAGCATCGCGTCAGCCGCGCTCGGCTCGTCGCCATTCCAAGCCGTCCGCCCCGCCTGCGGCGCTGATCCAGACCCGCGGCAGTCAGTCTTTGTGCCATCCCGTACTGGCAGAGCGCGGCGAACTGCCGGTTTTGCCTTTTCAAGGGCTTCGGCTACGGTAAATGTCTTGCCACCACAATTTGACCCGAGCCCAGGGGCGCTTTTTCGATGTCGGACACCAAGTCCCGTGACCACGCGACGACCAACTCAGCAAAAGCCGTGCGCGATAAGCCCTGGCTGTTCCGGACCTATGCCGGCCACTCGACGGCAGCAAAGTCGAACGCCCTTTACAAGATGAATCTCGCGAAGGGTCAGACAGGCCTTTCGATCGCCTTCGACCTTCCGACGCAGACGGGCTACGATTCCGATCACGAACTGGCCCGCGGCGAGGTCGGCAAGGTCGGTGTTCCAGTTTCGCACCTCGGCGATATGCGTACTCTATTCGCCGACATTCCCATCGAGCAGATGAATACCTCGATGACGATCAATGCCACGGCCGCGTGGCTCTTGTCGCTCTACATCGCCGCCGCCGACGAACAGGGTGCGGACCGCAGAAAGTTGCAGGGCACGATTCAGAACGACATCATCAAGGAGTACCTCTCGCGAGGCACATACGTATTCCCGCCCGAGCCCTCGCTCCGCCTCATCAAAGATACGATCGTTTACTCCTACCTGCACGTACCGAAGTGGAACCCGACGAACGTCTGCTCCTACCATCTGCAGGAAGCAGGCGCGACGCCGGTGCAGGAACTCGCCTACGCGCTGGCGACCGGTATTGCAGTTCTGGACACCGTGAAAGCCTCCGGTGAAGTGCCAGAAAAGGACTTCGGCACGGTTGTCGGGCGCGTCTCCTTCTTCGTGAACGCCGGCCTCAAATTCATTACCGAGGTCTGCAAAATGCGCGCGTTCAACGAATTGTGGGAAGAAATTACGCGCGACCGCTACGGCGTGACTGATCCCAAGAACCGTATGTTCCGCTATGGCGTCCAGGTGAACTCGCTCGGCCTCACCGAACCGCAAGCTGAAAATAACGTCTACCGCATTTTGATTGCCGCGCTTGGCGTCACACTCTCGAAGAACGCACGCTGCCGCGCGCTCCAGCTTCCGGCGTGGAACGAAGCGCTCGGCCTTCCGCGCCCGTGGGATCAGCAATGGTCGCTGCGCATGCAGCAAGTGCTCGCCTACGAAACAGATCTGTTGGAGTTCGGAGACATCTTCGATGGCTCGGCCGAGATTAAGCGCAAGGTCGATGCGCTGAAAGAAGAGGCAAAGGACGAGCTCAAGACGATCGAGCGCATGGGTGGCGCAATCGCCTCCATCGATTACATGAAACGCAAGCTTGTGGAGAGCAACACGGCTCGGCTTTCAGCCATCGAAACAGGCGATCAGACATTGGTCGGCGTCAACAAATGGACGGAGACGGAAATTTCGCCGCTTGGAGCGGGCGAAGGGGCCATCCTCGTCGTCGATCCGGCCGTAGAGATCGACCAGGTCGAGCGCCTGAAGGCTTGGCGTGCTGCGCGCGATAACAAGGCCGTGGCTAAAGCCCTCGCGGATATCGAATCCGCCGCGAAGGAAGGACGCAACATCATGGAGCCCTCGATCGCGGCGGCCAAGGCTGGCGTGACGACTGGGGAATGGGGCGGCCTTTTGCGTAAGATATTTGGCGAGTACCGCGCACCGACCGGCGTCTCGCAAGCCGCCGTCGCTCGCGACAGCGCCGCCTTGGAAGAGGTGCGAAAATCAGTCGATGCGGCCTCCGAGAAACTCGGCCGCCGTTTGAAGTTCCTCGTCGGCAAGCCAGGCCTCGATGGCCATTCCAATGGCGCCGAACAGATTGCCGTGCGTGCCCGCGACGTCGGCATGGAAGTTGTTTACGAAGGCATCCGCCTGACGCCTGCGCAAATCGTTCGCGCGGCAGTCGACGAAGGCGTCCACGTCGTCGGCCTGTCGATCCTGTCCGGTTCGCACGTGCCTTTGGTGAAGGACGTGGTTGACCGCATGCGAAAAGAAGGACTGGACGACGTGCCGCTCGTCGTCGGCGGCATCATCCCGCCCGAAGACGAGAAAACGCTGAAAGCCTTCGGCGTCGCTGCCGTCTACACGCCCAAGGACTTCCAGCTGAACGACATCATGGCGGACATCGTGAAGCTCGTGGACCGCTACGCCAAGGCCGCGTAACCAGACCTTGCGAGGGCCAGCCGGCTCTCGCTACCCTAGGCCACATGAAAATCTGGGTCGTCCTGTTCCTGCTTTTGCTCGCCGTAGGCATTGCCTTCGGCGTCGCACGCGATCTGTTCTCCCGCCAGCAGGGCACCGTCGTCGGCATCGTCACCGCCGTGGATTTCGGCAACCCACAGCCGAAATGGTATCCGGCAACGCCCCCGCACTACACCGCGCGCCTGCCGGACGGCCGACTGGTCGTGGTCGCCGCCAAAACGCCGCTGAACCTCCCCGTAGGAGCCTCGATAGGCCTTACGGAACTGATGACACCGTGGGGACAGATCTGGTACAGGCAGCGCGACTAGGGAGGGGCTGTTGCGCGAAGAAACTCGAAAGCGGCTCGAACGGGCACTCTGGATCGACCGAGCCAAGAAACTCGGTATCGCCCTGGCGATCGTCGCGGCGATTGGCTTGGCGTTCGGCTACGAAACGCTGGATATGTCCGTCTCCAACACGGATGTACAGGGCACCGTCACCGACATCGAGCCCCTGGTCTCCAAGCAGAACTCCGCCGATGGCGAAAACGTCATCGTCAGGCTCGACGGCGGGCCTCTGGTCCGCGTGCTGGCCTACAAGTCCCGCAACATCAAGATCGGCGACAAAATCCAGGTCGTCGAGCACCATCATGCGACGGGCCGGGTGACGCATACGCTCAGATAATATCTTCGCGCGTTGACGCGGCGCCAGGGCCGGTATATGTCGCCGCTTCGCTCGAAATATTCGGGTCGATGCCTCAGTGGCGGAACGGTAGACGCGGCAGACTCAAAATCTGCTATCCATCGGGTGTGGGGGTTCGAGTCCCTCCTGAGGCACCACAGTTACCCACAATCGCTAGTTCCGTCGTGCTATCGACGGACTAGTTTAGGCTTCGCAACTCGCGAAGCGCGCGCTTTTCAAACTGCAAGACCCTGGAGTTTGTGGATCGCAAAAGGGATCGTTATTCCACGTCCAGCTGGATGCCTGTCACGTCCTAAGTAAAGGAACATTCCGGCTGTCTTGATGCCATTTTACTTGGCAGGCTGGATTATGTGTCTCATTGGACAGGTCGCGTTTCTGACGGCGTATGAGACCTATTCTCAGACGCCTCGAGTTGGCTTTTTCCAACCCAACGCTGACGCTTGATCTCGGTTGAGCATGTAAAGGTAGGCAAGCTTACCCTCAAGACGCATACGCTCGTGGGCGTCGACGTCAGGCGAAGTATTTTGACGATGTAACGCCGCGCGCAATTTGCGCCGCTCTTGCCTCGAAAGCCCCATTTCCTCGTTTACGACGACGCCGGTGACGGCCTGACGGCGGCCAGCTCGCATGACGCGAGTTTTCTTCGTATTGGCGGCGAAGCCTTCTTCGGAAATAATTTGGGGGACGAGCTTCAGCAGCTTGGCAATTTTCTTTGTGTCGTTTCCGGAGAACGTCAGGTCGTCGGCATATCGCGTGTAGGCGAAACCGTGCTTGCGAGCCAGGCCAGCGAGGCGATGGTCGAGGCGCAGCAGAATGGCATTGCAAAGTCCTGGGCTCGTCGGCGCGCCTTGTACGCAGACTCGGGGTCCGGTCGGAACCTGATATGTTTTGCCCTCTGCTACCACAGGCTGGCGCGGAGATTCCGTCATGAGAACGGCGAGCGCGGCCGCCACTGGATAGCTGTACCCGAGCGCGATCAGGAGACCGCGCACGCGTCCATAGTGGATGGTTGGAAAGCAATCCTTGATATCAAAATGCAAGACGACTGCTTTTCCCACATGCGGTGCCGCATTGGTCGCGACCGAACGACCTTGCAAGAACCCATGCGCATGCTCGCTCACCGGCAACTTAGAAACGAGAAGGTGATCCAGTCTGCGCAGCACGGCTTTCAGCTGTCGTTTCGGCGCATGAATGATGCGTTCGCCGCCGGAACGCTTGGGAATCGCGAACGTAACGTAGTGAGACGCCGTTTCTCGAAAGCGATGCTGGCTGAAGTATCGGAGCTTCCCCGGCGTCAGCGATAACGCGGCTGCGACCTCGTCTTCCGTCTTCCAGAGGGGTAGCCCATAACGCTCGAGTTGCGCTTCGTCGATTGCGAGATCCATCACGTCGCGGTTGCGCGTGCGCAGCGACGGACCGAACAGGCGATCGGCCTCGTGCTCCGTCAGATATTTAGTTCTTGGCGGCGGCGGCCAGCGACGTTGTTTCGGATCGGGCGGGGGCTTCGGCAGGAGACGGTTATCACGGAGAATGAGCCGGCGATGGTTGGGCTTCAGTGTTCCGGATGTCTTGATGACTTCCTGCTTGAACTCTGCCTGTCCGACGTCGGCTACAGCGGACACGTCGCGTTGCGGAGCCTGCGCCCACTTTTTTTCAGCTCGCTTGCGTTGCCTGTTGCGCCAAGCTGTCCTTATGCCCACGAATAGGAAATACGCGATGACGAGCGCTGCAAGATGAGTCATCGAGGCCCTGCCTCGACTGTTCCCACCCAACAATCAATACGCAGCCCCGAATCTGAGGGAACACCCACAAACAAGGCTTTGGACCCGTGGCCTCCCCGCGTTTCGTACGTGGGGAACCGTGGCGATGTGATGGGATCAGGTAGCCACCACGGCGAAACACCGTGGCATGGAAAGCTGGATGATCCTATCAGGTCCGGGACTGCGTAAAGCGAGTTCATTAAGACGCCTCTTCACTCGCGCCGTCAACCTCCCAACGGGACGGTTGTCGGCGTTGAGCGATTGTAGATGCTGCATCTGCAGGCGCGCTCGACGGCTGATCGGCGCGCTGCGGTTCGCTGGCTTTGAAGAGCGCAAGCATGTGCTCGCATGGCCCTTGATTCATGAGATGCTCGGCGAAATGCGGGCATGTGCAGCGGCCGAAAATGATGCGGCCGGAGTCGTTGACAACGATCTCGACAGGGTTTTGATCAGCGACAGAACCGATGATGCGCCAGTCACGGTACGTGATCTCGCGTACGATCTTTTTCTTACTATCTTCCGCATTCGGATCCTTAAACGAACGCACCTTCTTCGTTTCTTCCGCTGTGCAATTGATGACGCGCACTTTATTCTCTGCGAGCAGCTGTGTTGCCAACTCCTGCCGCCGGTCAGGCGGGAAGTATCGGGCTTCATCCGCAGGCGTCTCGAAGTGCTCGCGATGACGGTATCGGCGGGTTTCGACGTCGAACATCGTGCGACCCTGCCGGCAAAGCCTTACGAGAACGCGCGATGCCGCGACTTTGTCGATGTTGAGCGCCGTGGCCACTTCGTCGATCGAGACATGCTGGCGTTCACGGAGAAGAGCGAGGGCCGGCTCCAAAAGGGTGTCGTTGCCCGCCGCAGCTTCGGCCAAAAGATCAAAACCGCCCGTGGTCGTGAAGCCGCTGCCGGACCATCCGGTCAGTCCGAGCAGGAACGTCATCCCCGGCAGCTTTACGGCGTAAAAGTTCGGGAGTGCCCGGCCTTTCAAATAAATGTCGACGCGTTCGGCAAATGGCAAAAGCCCTTCGATCAGCTTGAGACGCCGGCGTCCCCAAACGCGCGTGTTCTTGAATTCGGTGTAGTTGTGTTCGGCTCCTTCCAGCGGGACGACATGCTCCCATGGCTCCAGGACCAGCCGTGCATCCTGGCCTGGCTCGAACTCGTAACGGATGCCGCGGGGAGACACCTTCGCTTTCGACAAACGAAGAAAGCGCACAGCAGCCAAGAGATCGATTGGCTTCACCGAGAGGCGCGTGCCCGGCATGCCCATCGCCGCCTGAACCTGCAAGAAACCACGCACCCACGTCTCAGGCAGATCGACTTTCTTCTCGAAGCGGCCACCTGCGTTCGACGTGCGCACCTCAAAACCCTCAGGTCCAATGCGGAAGGTGGTCGAGCGGCTGGTGCGTAGCTCTCCGAGGGCACCCCAGAGCCAGGCCGTAAAATCGATGTTGGTCGTTCCCGTCACGATCTCGCCCATCGGCTCGAAGACCTCGGGATCGACGATCAACGCGGCGTAAACGGATTGGTCCTGACTGAATGCTTCGAAGAAAATGCGGTCGCGATGGACAGTGATGACCGGATCGAGCAAATCGGCCTGTCCCATCCATGTGTCGTCCGACCAGATCGCCTCACCGAGCGCCCGGAGCGCAATACGAAGAATAAAGCCGTGCTGGCGCACGATCCCATGGAAACGAACGGGCCGGCGAAGATTGGTTGAGAGTTCGACGGCAGCAGTGTCGCGCGTCGACTCAAGGACCGAAGGCGAGGCGTAATCGACAAGCACAATCATGCGGCAGCCTCAGCACGCCGATAGACCACCGGATGTTCAGCCGCCGTCGCCAATGCCGGTTGTGCGGCGACGACGGCCGCGATCAGCCCTATGAGCTCTGCCTTCGGATATTTTTTGTCGGGAAGTTTTAAAGCATCTCGCGCGCGGGATAGGACGCGGCGCGCGGTTGCCTCATCATGCTTCGCCGCGTTGGCGAGAGCTCCGAATGCCGCCATTCGCGTCTTTCGATGAAGCGGGCGCAGCAATGTTCCAAGCAAGATATCGATGTTGGCGGCGGCCAAAGCAGACGCGCGCGGATCGGAAAGGGCAAGAACGCGATAAGCCAACATCATCACATGAATGTTGGAACCCTCCACGAGATCCTGCACGGATTGCGGAACGGTCAGGAATTGGTCGAGCGAGCGTACGAACAAAAGTCGCGCCAGATCGTTATCGCGCAAAAGCCGCCCTTGATCGAAGGTTGCAAAGGCCGGAATGCGAGTGAGCACGTTCGATGCGCGACGGGAGAATTCTCCAGGGTCGCGATCGCGAATGTCTTGATAATAAGCGGCGAGTTCGGATGTAGTTTTTTCCGCCCCTTCTGCCTCTTTATTCTTTTTTCCCCAGCTCCACGAAATGCGCGTCGCGTACCGGCTGGCGAGCGTGTCGAGGAGATCGGTATCGTTGGCATCCTTCGCAGCGCGCACGAGCGCTGAGAAGCCGCGCCACCATGTCGGCGTTACGTTCGCTCTTAACGGTCCACGGATCAAATCCGGATAACGTGCGTAAACCAATGCGGCGAGATTGTCGTCCAACGTATGAATGCGAGCGAGGCCAAGGCCGGGCCAATTCCACTCCCGCGATACGCCCGCCAGGGCTGTGAGACGTTCACGGCGCTCGCTATCGTTAATAGTTGCGTCCTGAATGACTTTGCCGACGCACTCGTTGAATATTTTTTGATTGCTGATGGTCCGCGCGGAGGCACTCCAAAGATCCCACCAGCCATGGCTTTCCGCGAACTCGACGAAACGCGCGGCGTCTTTGTCTTTTCCCCACCCACCGATCGTTTCCTCGAGCTTGGCACGCACGTAGGGAATGACGTCGCGGCCCCGCCGTTCAAGGAGTTTTAGGACGGTAGCAGCGCGCTCGATACCGTAACCCTCGATATGTCTCTCTTCCAGCGCACTATTGAGTTGATCAGGCGCAGTCAAGGATTCGGCAAGCGCCATGACTTCCATTTGCCAGCGCTCAACCGGCATCAGTTTCCGATAAAGCGAGAAAAAGAACTTCTTGTCGTTGCGCGATTGAGCAAGTGCGCCAAGCTTGTCCCACATCGTGCGCTTTTCTTTATTCCAGTAAAACATCGGCAGATGTTTTAAGATAAAGGGCGCCGAGCTTTGATCGCGGCCGTAAAGTGCAAGCGCCGTCGGTTCATCGAGTTGAAACCAGTCGTCGAATTCGTCGAGAATGATTGTTCGAGCCGCCGGCGTTGGAGCCGTTTGATAAGCCTCGATGAGAGCCGCGTTCCAGCGAACGGTATCTAGCCCCCAACCTTTTGCAGCCGCGTATTTCCAGCGATTGAGACGACGGATCAAGCCGCCATCGCGGCTCTCTCTCGCTATTTTCAGCCAGCCTTCCAGTTCGGCGGTGTGATCGGACCACTGAACACGGGTCCAACGGGACTCTGCTGTGGTCCATTCGGAAAAATGATTGAGAATAAACGGACGGAAAATGGCTCTGTTTCGAGCATAAAGCTTTGGTCCCCAGAACCACGTCAATCCCGGGAACTGCGGATCGCGACATAGCCCTTCAAGGTTGTCGCGTAAGCGCTGATTGTTGGGTTGGCTTTCGAGCAGTTGCTCGACGCTTCTGCGCAGCTGGCTTTCATTCATCGGGCTGATCCACGCTGCTCGGGTCCGTCCGTCATTCCAATTCCAAATTTCGGATTTGACCTCTAGCAGAACCTATTGGGAATAATTGAGGCAAACTGACAGAACTTGATCCTCGAGCCCTGCAACGTAGCAACAGCGCCACTCGCGGTTATCCCATGTTTTCCAATCCAACCGAGTAGCTATAATCTCCCGTCTCAAGGAGCTTGAAGAGGAGGAGAAGCTATGCCGAAGTATCTCGTGCAGGGTTCTTACACCGATCAGGGTCTGAAGGGCCTGCTAAAGGAAGGCGGCTCGAAACGACGCGCTATGGTAGAACAACTCGCCAAGGAGATGGGCGGAAAACTCGAAGCATTTTATTTTGCTTTTGGCAGTGATGACTTCGTCATCATTCTCGATTTGCCGAGCAATCTTGACATGGCAGCCACTGCAATGGTCGCCCAGGCCAGCGGCACGGTGAAGTCTCGGGTCACGGTCCTCATGACTCCGGAGGATATGGACCAAGCGGTGCAAAGAAAAGTCAAATTCCGGCCGCCGGAGTAAGGGCCGGCGTTCGTCATGAAACGTCCGCTTCGGGTCAAAAGCAGTCGGTGGCTCACCACCGCCGGACGCAGACACCTCCATTCCAACGCCTGCACCTACGAACATCACGGCGAACGCGGCGAATAGCTCTTCTCGATACGCAGACACCATTGACGCGTGTCCTGCCCGGGCCGCATCCGAAGCGCACTTGCGTGATCACGCCGTCCGGCTGATGAATGGGCGCGAGCGGCATGGCGTGCGCAGATGTTGCGACGACCAAGGCAAAGGCAACACCGATCAATCTGATCATTTTCGTTCCTCCACGTCGTAGCTGTTTTCGAACGCTCACGACACGCCTCAACCACTGGCGCGGGCAAGAGGAACGAGCCTTTATGGTGATTGCCGAGCTTGCTGCACGACCGGGCTTTGAAGCGATTGATCTTGTGTTTGCTTACCGGCTGTTAAGTTTGCGGCATCGCGCGAAGGCGTGCCTCGCCACTTGCTTTCGGCAGCGGCCTCACCGGACGTTCGCGGCGCGGCCCCGATTGTAAAGCCACATCCGCGTTAGCGAACCCATGATCTCCTCGGGCGTATGGTCGAGGATATCGAGCGGCACGCGAACCTTCGATCCCGGCATGAGATAGAATGGCCGCCGCATGAAACGCCGGTAGAGCGGAACCGTCAGCGCCTCACGGCCGAGCGCTATCGCGAGCGGGTCCGAAAGCGAAATCTCGGCTTCCTTGTAGATATTTCCCCGGACGACGACCTCGATGACGTCGATAGCGGCGATTTCCCTCCACGCGAGGCGCCCAAGAGCCTCGATGAAAAGCCCATCGCAATTAGCCGCGAGTCGTGGCTTGCCGGTCTCAAGTAGCGGATAGCTGTAGTAGACGAGGCAAGCGAAGCACACGCTCGTTAGAAATAGGGTCACGCTCCCTTTGGCCAGCGACGCATAGAGAAACCCGGCGCCAAAGATCATGAGGATCCAAACAGGAAATTGGATCTCCTCTTGATCGTAAGCGACCGTATACCGGTCGTGGCGATCGTCACTCTCGGCAGTCATGGCGGCAGCTCGAAGCATGGCCCGCTTCTCGCACGCGAGTCGAAATTACGAGGCTTCTCTTGCCCCGCAGATAAACCGGTACACCGATTACATTCGGGAACCGGAATATCCGGCTCCCGAAGTGATTCCGCTGTTTCCCGGCCTAGTGAACAACCTCGCCGTGAAGCGTCAGATCGAGACCTTCGCGCTCGACATCCGGCGCAACGCGCAGGCCGATCGTCCAATCGATAAGCTTCAGTATGATGAACGTGACGATCACATCATAGACGAAGACGATTGAAATACCGGCCGCCTGGTTGATCACCTGATGCGGATTACCTTCGATCCAGCCCGGCGTTCCACCATACTCGCTGATTGCGAAGACGCCAGTGAGCAATGCGCCAACGATACCGCCGATGCCGTGCACGCCGAAAGCGTCGAGCGCATCGTCGTATCCGAACATGTGCTTGAGACCCGTCGTCCCCCAATAGCAGAAGACGCCTGCGCCAATTCCAATGGCCAGCGCACCAGCCGGTCCGACGAATCCCGAAGCGGGAGTGATCGCGACGAGCCCGGCAACGGCCCCTGAGCAAATACCGACCACCGTCGGTTTGCGCCGCAATATCCACTCGATCAGCATCCATGTAAGAGCCGCCATCGCCGTCGCCAGCTGCGTCACGAGCATCGCCATGCCGGCCTGGATGTTGGCTGTTACCGCCGAACCGGCATTGAATCCGAACCAGCCGACCCAAAGCAGCGACGCCCCGATGAACGTGAGAACGATGTTGTGGGCAGGCCCGCTGTCCTTCCGCGCTCCGAGCACGAGACACGCGACCAATCCCGCCGTGCCCGAGTTGATGTGCACGACAGTGCCGCCCGCAAAATCCAGAACTTTGAACCAGGCCTGATCGTTCGACGAATTCAGAATCCCGCCCGGTCCCCAGACCCAGTGCGCGATTGGCGCATAAACGATCGTTGCCCAGAGAGCGATGAACCAAAGCATCGACGAGAACTTCATGCGCTCCGCAAACGCTCCCGCGATCAAGGCGGGCGTGATGATGGCGAATGTCATTTGGAAGCAAACGTAGACCGTCTCGGGGATCGTCGGCGCAAGCGGGTTGGGATTGTTCGCACCGGTCGAAATATCGCTCAATATGCCCTGCAGAAATGCCCGGTCGAGCCCGCCGATGTAGGGCGTTCCCCCTCGGAACGCGAAGCTATAGTTGAAGGCGGCCCACAATACCGTCACCAGGCATGTGATCGCGAACGACGTCATCACCGTGTCGCCGACGTTTTTCCTTCGCACCATTCCGCCGTAAAACAACCCGAGGCCGGGGATCGTCATCATCAGCACGAGTGCAACCGACGTCAGCATCCATGCCGTGTCGCCGGAATTGACCGTGCACTTCTCCAACGTTTTTGCATCGCACGCGGGAAGTGGCGCCGGAGCGGCTGGAGCAGCGGCCGCAGGAGCCGCTGGCGTCGTCGTAGCCGGAGCAGGAGGCGCATTCTGCGCGAGCGAGAATGACGATGCGAATACGCTCGCGAGGCTCGCCACGAAAAGCGCAAGAGCGATGCCTCGAAATAGTTTAGCGATCGATGGAAACCTGAACTTGGCAAATCTAGCGAGCGGAATGTCGGGATGAAGCATCGCCTAAATCTCCTGTGATCGAATTCGAATGAGATCGCAATTGCCGGTAAGTATGCTTGTCGTGCGCGAATCATCCGCACACGTTCAGTGCGCAGGTCTTCACTTCCAGCGGTCGGCGAGGAGCGTCGAACGAAAAAATTTCAAATCGGAATTTTCGAGAAAGGCACGCCGGGAAACGCTTCCACGAGCCGCGCCGAGATCGATCGGCGCTGCGCTGATTTCCTGACGCTTGAACGGCTTCAGAACGGCTGAGATCGTTTTCATTGGCCCCCCGGGTTCAGGTGTCGTGGAGGCGACCGGGCCCTGCGCATGAGAAGGGCCCACCAAGAAATGAAACAAAAATCGTGCCAGCCTGATCAAAAACCAGTCAAGGCCTTGAAACTAGGCAGAATGCGCGTTTACCAGCGCGGCGACGAACAATAATGAGTACGGAGTATTTGGACTGAAATCTGTGCAACGGCGACCCGGACTGCACAGATGTTGACCATTCAACTCGCAGCGAGGAAATGGCCCGCTTTGGCAAAGGATAGCAATCATTCGTGACCGGCAAAGGCGGGCTGAGGCCGGCCGGCGGCCAAGCCGGCAGGAACCGAATGGCGCTCGTTTCGTTCCTTCATCGAAGTAATTTGGAGGAAATGACATGACCTACGAAGATCCTCGCACCGGTCGCGAGCGTAACCTCGGCCAAGACGACGTCGGAACCTCGACAGGATCGTGGATCGCGGGCCTCATCATCCTGGGGGCGATCGCCTTCGGGGCTTGGTATTACTACGACCACACCCGCAACGTCGCCGATTTGAATCACCCGACAACGAACACCGCGACGAACCCGGCAGCCCAACCCGACAATAGCTCCGCGACCGGCGCTTCGACCGGTACCAGTGGCACGACAAGCCCGAGCACCCAGCCTTCGCAGGACGCTACGGGCGCGAAGACCGCTCCGAACGCACCGAAACCGTAAGACCATCATCTAAATCAGAAAAAAGGGCTCGCCAATGCGGGCCCTTTTTTTGTCTGGAACGGGCGTGGGACCCGGGTTGGAAAAAATTCTAAGCCATCGCGAACAAAGTCCAGCAGATGGTTCGACTGCAAGTTCGCAACTGCAACAGCTCGACAGCTGCATAAAAAATTCCGCCGCGAGGCTCGGACGAACGCTGTTCTCGACAAGAACGCCGCAATCGCCACGCATAACTGCGAACATTGCAGAAGCACATCAAATTCCGCTGACGGATTCTACCATTTTGCCGTAGAGAATGATTTCTTAAAAAAAATTAGCCCGCGCCCAGGCCGAGAGATGAAGCTTTACCAGAACGAACGAACTCTGCTCCTGATTGACGGAGCGAATTTTCACGCCGCTGCAAAGTCGTTGGGATTTGACATCGACTACCGTCGGCTCCTCGACCTGTTTCGAAGCAAAGTCCGGCTCGTCAGAGCCCATTACTACACGGCGATCCCCGAGGAACCCGAATACTTCGCAATACGCCCGTTGGTCGATTGGCTCGATTACAACGGATATTCCGTCATTACGAAACCTATGAAGGAATTGACGGATGCCGCGGGCCGAAAGAAGTTCAAGGGAAACATGGACGTCGAATTGGCCGTTGACGCCATGCGGATGGCGAACCAGCTCGACCATATCGTCATCTTTTCCGGTGACGGCAATCTTCGAAGTCTCGTCGCCGCGCTTCAGGAATTGGGGAAACGCATCACTGTCGTTTCCACCCTTCGAACCGATTCGCCGATGATCTCCGACGAACTCCGCCGGCAAGCCGATCATTTCATCGATCTGGCGGACTTGGGAAATGAGATCGGCCGAGTCTATCCCGACGCCGCGGCGAAACAACCCGCAAAAAAGCGAACGGCCGCGCAGGCACGCGATCTGGCCGAGATCGACGACGGAGACAACTAGGCCGAATTCTCCATCCGCGCCTGCTAGAATTTGAGTGCGGCGGTCACGCTTAAAATATCGCCTTCAAAGCGATTGGTCGCATCGATCTCGTGCAACCATTTCCCGACGATCTTGCCTGGAATTCCGATGGAGGTCGTGTTCCAGAGCAGCGCCGGCCCGATGGCCGCCGATGAACTCTGGATGTCGGGCGCCCCCGCACCGCTGTCGTGCGTGAATTGCGAATAGAAGTACCCGTGCAATCCCACAGCAAAGCTCTGCGAGAAATATTTGTTGAGCATGCCATCGAGATGGAACTCATTGCCCGTCCTGTAATGAGTAGACGGATTTTCCGTGTTGAACATGATGCCGGGCACGAGCGAAATTTCGCAGCCCTGCTGCTGGTCGAGCCATGTCAGCGCGACGACGGAATCGAAGCTGAAGTAATTCCGGCTGGAATTGAGCGCGGCGCCATCGCGGTAGGCGCCTGTCGGCATGATGATCGATTGATAAGCGCTGGCGTAGAAGTTTCCAAACGCCCAATAGAGAACGAGCGGTGAGATACTGGTGTCGCCGCGGTTACTGACGCTCGCATCGAGGTCGAACGGAGGTGCCTTCGCTTCGGTGTTGGCGTCGAGGAACGTCGTGTAGGAGCCGAACGCGTAAGTCGCGCCCAGAAACTTGTAATCCGTGACGTACTGAAATCCGCTGAGATAGAGCATGGCGCTGGCGGACACCGTGTCCGGTACGGCGGGACCTTTCAACTTCGCCTGATAGCTGTAGGCGGTTCCGTAGACGTAGAGACCCTTCTCGGGCGCAACCGCCACCGCGAAGTCTCCATAGTAACCGGGAACGTAGTTGGTGAGCCCGCCCTCAGCTGAGCGAGCTTCGGGAATTGGGAACAGGGGGAAGACACAGACTGCCGCCGCAAGGGCGATGTTTCTACGCAATCGATACAAACGATAGAGGCATCTCCGGCTACCGAGCATTCCCGCTCCCCCCGCTACGATATCAACCTCAGTAATCGATCAATCCAAGATAGAGAGCACGAACGGCGGCATGTGTTTTGTTGGCAGCCCCGAGCTTCCGCATCGAATTCCGCAGATGGCTCTTGATCGTCTCTTCGCTCAGTCCAAGAATTTCGGCCGTCTCCAAAACGGTCTTGCCTCGTCCCGCCCACGCCAGCACGTCGCGCTCGCGGTCGCTCAGAGGCACGCTCGAGACCGTTTCGGGCGCGAGCACCCTGTTGGGATCGTCTCTGTGTTTTTCGGCAATCAGATCGACCGCCCGTTGAACCCAATAGACCAGCACCACATGCAGATCGATCTTCTTCCGCAGGATCATGAAGCGGAAGCGGCTGACCGTGTCCTTCCAATAGAAGGAACAGAGGCTCGAATTCATGCGGCCGAGACGATCACGATAGTGAAACGGAACCACGACACCATTCTTGAAGCCGTGGTCCTGCGCGGCCTCCATGATCTTGTATGCGCCCGGCTTCGGTCCGCTCGCCACGCTCGGCAGAGGCACCTCGTCCCACGAAAATGGCGTATTGGTCCGCCGCGCGAATTTCACGCAATGATCGACATGAACGAACTTGTTCGACTTGTAGTCATTCTCCCAGGCTTCGCCTGTTGTTCCCATATAAAACGGAACATCCTGATGCGGATTCCCGACATCGAGAAAATTAAACGACGCGAACCCGTAGTCCTCCGCAATCTTCTGCAAAGTATCTCTGAGTTCATCGAGGTCGCTTGAAGCTTCGACCGCGGTAATCGCCTCTTCCACGTTCATTTCGCAGACTCTCCCCCTTTCAGGGGATTTCCCAAGCAAGTCATCTCGCGAAAAAGTTCCCCATCGAAATTGCCGTACGCACCGAGCACCGATGAGGTCGAAACTTTGCGGACAGTAGTGGCCATGAGTTCCCAAAGACCGAGACTGGTTGCGAAACTTTGCGATGTCCAGAGCAATTCCGCACTCGTGACCGAATTTCAGGAATTCCGACGAAAGCTCTTCGTCGATACGTTGCAGTGGGACTTACCCGTATTCGGTAACCTTGAGATTGACCAATTCGACGGGGCCACCGCGACCTATTGCGCCATCTATGCCGACGCGAAACTCATCAGCGGATTCCGGGCAATACGCTGCGATCATGAATACCTTGCCCTTTCGGTATTTCCGCAACTTGCCACTGAGCGCCCGTATCCCAGAGCGCCGGATATGTGGGAAATCAGCCGGCTGGGCGTCCATCCGCCGGACCTGAATGTCGCTGGTGTGACCTATGCGGTAATGCTGCATCTCGCGCGCCAGCGCGGTGCCAAGGCTTTGGTGGCGCTGGTCGACCTCGGCCATGAGCGCTTGCTCCGGCAGATCGGCATCAAGACGCGCCGATACGGATCTCCCCAGTACATCGGAAACGACCGGAAGGGCCGAAGGCTCACCGCGGTCGCCGGCGAAATACCTATCCAGGAGCAGGGCGGCGAAGCCTACGAAGCTCTCATGGATCTCCTCCAAACAGTTGAGATCATCGATGAAACACTGGTTTTCAGACCTGAGGTCGTTCAATCGGGACCCGCTGAAGTTCTTCCTGACTCAGGCGGAATCGGCGATCGATCCACTGGTGAGGCTCCATCTTGGGCCAAAACCTATTTGGTTGGTAACCGATCCTGACCTCGTCAGACACCTGCTGAAGGCCGACGAAGTCCTGGTCGACAAGGGGCGGTTCGTAAGCAAGCTCCGTCCGGTCGTTGGCCAGAGCACGCTGACGCTCAACGGCGACGAAAACCGCAAGCGCCGCGCCGTGCTTCATTCCGTCTTCGCAAAAGGCGTCGCCCAGCGTTTCGTTCCGGAAATGTCGTCTGCCATACGCGAGACTGCGATTTACGCCTCGAGGCAATCGGAAGTCTCCGCTCACGACCTGACCGCACCCCTGGCGCTTCGCATGATCTGCATCGCCATGTTCGGCAAGGACGTGCTGTCCCGCGGCGACGAGCGAGCGATCGTCGAAGCTGTCCGGCTCGTCGAGGCCGATCTGGCGGACGACTTGTTCCGCGTCCTCCCGCTTCCGCCCTGGAAGGCCCGCGCGCGCTGGCGCAAACGGGAACTGGCGCGGCGTATGATCGACGCCGTCGTGGCGAGGGTCCGCGCCCGCGCCGCATCGTCGACTGCCGTCGGCGCCCTGATCAATCTCGGCCTGACCGACGTTGAGATCCGCGACGAGATTGTGACAATGCTGCTCGCCGGCCATCACACGACAGGTTCGGCCGCGGCTTGGATTCTCTATTACCTGGGCACGGTGCCCGGTCTTGCAGACGAACTCGCGGAGGAAGCCGAAGCCTCTTCGGATGACGCGGGCGAGTTGCGGCCCGACATTCTGCCGCGCGCATCGAAGAGCCTCGCCTTCGTCCGCGAAGTCTTGCGGCTCTACCCTTCGGCGCACTGGTTCTCGCGCGACGTCCGAACCGACATCACCGTCCGCAATATTCCGCTGAAGACCGGCGACTCGCTGATCTTCTGCCCATGGCAACTACATCGCGACGAGCATTACTGGAGCAACCCCGACAAGTTCGACCTCACGCGCAATTTCACAGGGAAAGCCTACCTCCCATTCGGAGCCGGGCCACGCGTTTGCATCGGTATGGGATTGGCGAACCTTGAGTTGCAGCTCCTCGCCTTGGAAATGGCGGCGGCATTTTCGATCTCGGTCAAAAGCGCCGTTCCCGCGCCAATGCCGACTCCCTCCGTCACGCTTGTTCCCCCGGATATCCGCCTGTCGCTCAAGGTTCGTGAGCCTTGGGAGAAAAGCATCGCGCTTCCCCAAGAGCCGATGCCGGTTCGCGCCGCATCCTGAAATTTCGAAAAGCCCTCTGCATGGACCGCCAATTTTTCATTCAGTACGATCAGCCGGACGAACTGGTCATCCACCTATGCCGCGTCATCGACGCCATCCGCGACGCAATGGACACATCGCAACGTCGCGGACAAAGCAATGTCACGAAGGAACTCGGCACGCGGCTTCAGCAGTTCGCCGATCTCATCGACCGCCTGCCGCCGGACGACTAATCGACGGTATTGGCGATGACGCCGAGAATGTCCGTCATTCGAACCTTCAGCGCCTTCCCGATTTCATAAAGCTCGCACGACTTGAAGCGGGCCTCGCCCAACTCGCGGCTTGCGTATTCGCCGATGTCCAGTCCGGAAACGCGGGCCATATCTTCGGCCGAAATGCCCGAAGCATGGCGAAAAAGCCGTATACGCTGGCCGATGAGTATATCTACTCTGCGATGACCTCTAAACGAACGAGGCATTGGCGCTTCGCCCCCTGCTCATGAACGGCTTCCCCCCGGGCCGAAGGATTTCTCCTGAGACGGATAAACCGGATTCGGATAATACCGCGAATGCCTTAACCTGCAAGGGAAGCATAACGCGCGATGTGATGTATCGACGACGCGATCTCACTGAAATCTGCGCTGCGTTGTCGATTTTCCATGCTTGCCGTTTCCAAGACGTGGCACGCTTCCTCTGCTATCTCGCCAACCACTGGGAGTGAATTCAATGCGCAAGTTTTCTGGCCAGATGACCGGTTTGACTCTGGCTCTACTGGCGGCCGCAGCATTCGCCTCAGCCCCCGCCGACGCCAGGGAATGCTTCAAAAAGTATTCGCTGGGATCTTCTCCACTCGGCGAAACCCACGCAAAATTTCTTGCCGATGAATCGCTGCTTCAGCAGACGGATATGGGCGTGTTTATGGTCTGGATGACCGGCGCCGGCACACCTGGCTATAGCTTCGGCCCCCGCAAGTACCGCTGCTCGCAAGACGGCGTCATGTCGACCTGTCACGCACAAGCGACCCTCTGCAAGCTGTGATGCAGACGTTCGTTTGAAGACCGGGGCGGCGGCGGGACCGCCCCTCTATCACTGACATGCCTTCACAGGCTGATCCTCGACGTCAGTCCTTATCCGAAAGCCTGATCTCTTCGCGCCGCCGACCAGGGGAAAAGCTCCCATCCGCCACCGGCACGCGCTCATGAGAAGCCGCACGTTCCGAAATGGGTTTTGAGTTTCGTTGCGGCCCATTGAGTGCGCTTAAGAGCGCGTTGAAGCGCGATGCATCGGCCTCCGCCTGTGTCCGGTGGAGAAAATCCGAAATCGGCGAGTCTTCTGCGCATATCGAAACGCAGAAAACCAAAACCCCGACGATGAGTAGTCCGCCAACCAATGCGGCGGCATCGCTCAACGAGAATGGGTCTGTCGTCGCGGCTCGGATCATCATGGCGCTTCGTCCTCCGGATGCGAAGACGAATTAGCCCAGAGGCTCCCCCCGAAACTGTTCCCGGCGTAACAGCCGTTGCATGAGCCGCGCCTCAAACATGCCCCCTCGAACCTTGAAACCGCGTACTTTTTCCGCGCGGTGACTTGCGCATTTGGCGGCGCGCGGAAGATGTGACAGTAAGGACGCATCCGGCCTGGCCGCCCTTCCAAACGATTCCCCCTGCTGACGAAAGAACCCGCGATGCCGTTGACGTTTGTTGCGCCCATCAGGATCAGGCTGAATGCGATATGTCTGATCGCCCTCGTGCTCGCCGGGACGGCTGGCGAAGCGGCAGCGGCTCAATGCGGCAGCGGACCGGCAGGCTTTCAAAGCTGGCTTCAGCGGTTCCGTCTTCAGGCGGCTGCGCAGGGCATCGGCTCGGGAACTGTTCTGTCGGCGCTCTCGGACGTCACGTATGATCCAACCATCATCCGCCTCGATCGCTCGCAACACTCGTTCAAACTGAGCTTTCAGCAATTCTATGCGCGTCGTGTCGACAAGGCGCTGATCAACAAGGGCCGCGTGCTGATGCAGCGTCATCGGGCGCTGCTCGACCGCATCGAAAAGCGCTTCGGCGTACCGGGCGAGGTCATCATCGCGATCTGGGGTCTCGAAACGCATTACGGCGCCGACGCCACCGCCCGCTATTCGATCATCCGTTCGCTCGCCACCTTGGCCTACGATTGCCGGCGAAGCGAGTTCTTCACCGGCCAATTGCTCGACGCATTGCGGATCGTCGATGAAGGCGACCTGACGCCTGCGCAATTGCGTGGCGGTTGGGCGGGCGAAATTGGCCAGACCCAGTTTTTGCCGACCCCGTATATCCGCTTCGCCGTCGACTTCGACGGTGACGGCAAGAAGGACTTGATCCACAGCGTACCGGACATCCTCGCATCGACGGCAAGCTTCCTCGCTGGCCACGGTTGGCAGCGCGGCGGCGATTACCAGCCCGGCTCTCAGAACTACGGCGTCATTGCCGAATGGAATAAGGCGGACGTCTACGATCGGACCATCGCGAAAATGGCTGATGAGCTTGGCGGCCGCTAAGCGCAACCGCCACGGCAGAGCGCCTGCCCCATCCACCCCTGTGGTCGCCACTGAGGTGGGGCGCGAACCCGCCTGAATTCCCAACCCCTTGATGGCGCTGCCGCCCATTCTGTTGCCCGGCTGCCGCCCGAGCCCACCGCAGCGATCCGGACAATTCGATTTTGGTTGGCAACTGGCCCCCACGCACTAGGCGGGCATCGCCAGCAGGCCTAAGACAACCGCCATGCGCCGCCATCGTTCGTAGTTTTGCTCGATTGCGGCTTATGTCCGCGCATGTCAGAAAGGGCCGTGAGTAGGCGGCCGGACGGCGCCGGATGTGGCGTCCGAGTTGCAGTATTTGTCGTGTGAGTATTGTCCTGTGAGCGTCGGTCGAAAAATCGCAGCATGTTTCTCCAGCACGGCTGGAAGCTTCTTTCTCGTGTCGGTGACGGCAGGCCTGGGCCTTGCCCTCTATGTGGCGACAACTCCCGACAGCGTCTCGGCACCCGCTCAAGTTCAAGTAAAGGCCGTCGCCAATCCTCCGCTCGTAAGAGCCGAACCTGTGACACCACCGTCGTCGGCGCCGAACGTCGTCGAGGTCGCGACAATAGCACTGACGAAGCCGATCGCGCCGCCGGTCCCAACGTCCGACCGCGCCGCGCGCGTACGCCAGTTGCAGAAGGCCCTGGCGCGCGCCCAATGCTATAACGGCCCGATCAGCGGCATCTGGAGCGATGCCTCGAAGGATGCGATGCGCGGCTTCGCAACAACCGTGAACGCGCAACTGCCGGTCGATAGCCCCGACGATACCCTCGTGGCACTTGTCGAATCCAATGAGACAGCCACTTGCGCCCGCGGCCGCGCGATCGCGACAGGAACCTTGGGAGCCAGCGTACAACCGGTGTCGCTCCAACAGGCTCGCGAAGAAATTCGCAATCCCGCCGCGCCAGTGCCTTCAGCAGTCACCCCGCCTCCACCAGTGGAAGAGCGAACGATGCTGGACCATCCGTGGGCCCGCGCCGAAATGCTGACGATGCCGAAGGAAGAAGTCGCAGCCGTTACGCCCCCGCCGAGTGAACGCCCCGCGCCAACACCCACCGTCACGGCAACAGCCAACGAACGCATGCCGGCCAATGCCCGCGCCACAACGCCGGTTTCGACGATTTACTTCGAGGATAACAAGGCCGTCACGGTCGATCCGTCGGCCGATCCGGGTTCCACCGCTGCGGTCGCCGACCCTGGCGCTCCGCCGGTTACCCCGCCGAAGCCGAAGAAAAAGACTGCCAAACGCAAGCCAAGCGACTACGACGATGTCCAAACATCGATCAGCAAGGGCTTCGACAACTTCCAGCGGTCGCTCTCGTCGATGTTCTAGAAGCTTCGCAAGGGGAGGCTTCCATGCGGCCGATCGCCCGAACTGCCGTGATCTTCGCTATGGCCTCTGCATCGGCGGCGAACGCTGGTGAATACGCGCCCCTCGATTGCAGCAAGGCACAATCATCGACCGAACGGGCTATCTGCAATAGTTACAGCCTTGGCCAAAGCGAAGCGCGGATGGCGACGCTGTTTTCAATTGTAACTTCCCTCGTCGCGATGGGGCAGCGCGGCAACATCCAGGATGATCAGCGAAAATGGCTGCAATCGCGGGATGCCTGCGGCAATAACCTTGCCTGTCTGCGTGAAAGTTACGCCGTCCGCATCCAGCAGCTCGAAAACGTCATGGCAGGCATCGCATCCCGCGGCCCGTATTGAGCCCCGTCACCTCTGGCCCCATATAGGCCCAGGAACGTACCCTGCTCCCTCGCGTTCGGTCACCGAGCGCGGCTTCGCTTCTTGCCCGCATGCACCTGCATCGTTAGGAGATTTTGCATGACGACGTTCGGCACTGCACGGCTATGTCTTATGACGGTCGCGATCTTCGCCGCTGCCACGAGCTCGGCCAGCGCCATCGAATGCGATGAAGATTATCAGATCGTTCAGGGCAGACCCATCTCTACACCCTACTGCCGTGACAATTACCTCGCAGCCGTGGCACGCACCTACGGTTACAAGGTCTCCGACAGCACCATCCGCAACAACCCCTCCCGCAAAGAAGAAATCTGCAGGTTCATCGGCAGCGATATTCGCGTGCAAACAGCATGTGAGGAAGTACTGCCGCGGTCCCGCGGTTCCCGCTAGTTTGATCAATACGGCGCCACAAGCTCGCGGCGCTCCGCATGCAATCAAGCTCGCCAATCCCTGAAGAAAGGCAAGCAGCCATGTCCACGACCACAGCCACGAAGAGTCACTCCGGCGTTTTCTCCATCGGCGGAGATATTCCCGTCAACCGCCTCGGCTTCGGCGCGATGCGTATCACCGGCAAAGGCGTATGGGGCGAACCGGACGATAAGGAAGAATCGCTACGCACGCTTCGCAAACTCCCCGAGCTTGGCGTGAATTTCATCGATACGGCCGACAGCTACGGACCCGAAGTCAGCGAACGGCTGATCCGCGAAGCGCTTCATCCCTATCGCGGCCTCACCATCGCAACGAAGGCGGGTCTCGTACGTACAGGCCCTGATGTATGGATTCCGCTCGGCCGGCCTGAGTATCTCCGGCAGGAAGTGCTATTGAGCATTCGCCGCCTCGGCGTCGAACGCCTGGACCTCTGGCAGCTGCACCGCATCGATCCGAAGGTGCCGCAGAGCGAACAGTTCGAAGCCATCGCGGCGATGCAGAAGGAAGGCCTGATCCGCCATGTCGGTCTGAGCGAGGTCAAGGTAAGCGAAATCGAAGCGGCCCAGAAAGTCTTCAAAGTCGCGACCGTCCAGAATCTTTATAACCTCGGCAATCGCGCCAGCGAGGATGTTCTGAACTACTGCGAGAAGCAAAATATCGGCTTCATCCCGTGGTTTCCGCTTGCCGCCGGCGACCTCGCGAAACCGGGCTCGCGTCTCGAGGCGATCGCGAAAAAACATAACGCCGTTCCGAGCCAGATCGCGTTGGCGTGGCTCCTGCAGCGCAGCCCGGTGATGCTGCCGATCCCGGGAACTTCGAAGGTCAAGCATCTCGAAGAGAACGTCGCGGGCGCGAACATCAACTTGAGCGACGCTGAATTCGCCGAGCTCAGTGAGCTATCGAAGAAGAAATAGCGGACGCAGGCGGTACCGGTGGCGAACTCGCGAATGAGTTCGCCATCTCTTTCAGCATCGCACGAACTTCCGGATGCTCATTCCGGTCCCAATCGTGCAGCATGTGACGAAGATCGTCTTCGCGCTGACGAAGCAGCCGGTCGTAGACCGATTTCCCGTCTTCCGTGAGCTCGATCGTATCGCCGGCGGCGCTGGCCATTCCGGCGGCCTCTATCCGGCTGAACGGCCGCGGCGGCCGCCCTTCCTTCGGACCGAGCAGGCTTCGAAGCGCCTCCTTCTCGGCCTTTCCGCCCCGCTCGCCGAGCCGCGCGACCAACCACAATTCATCCGGTTGAAGATCGACGCCAAGCCGCGTGGCGGCGCTCTGATAGACGCGCCAACGATTTTCGCGCGCCGTGATGCGCTCGACGATCCGCTCCAGTTCTTCGAGCGAAGTTGCGTCTCGCGGAATGAGCAGAGGATCGGTCAGTGGCTTTGAGGTGGTGATGCTGCTCCGAAGCGGCACTTCCTCGATTGCGAACGAAAGCATGAAGGCCAGAAATGCCAGCAGCGACGCGGTGTGGAAAACCGGATGCAGTGACGCGACGAAGAGCTTGTCGTACGTGGCCTTGAGATCTCCCGACAGTGCGACTACAGCATCCGGGTGGGTCAAGGTCGCTGCCAGCTCGGGGGCGGTCGCCATCACCTGCCGCTGCATCGTGTAGGCGAAGATCGCCCCGAACATCGCAACGCCGACGACGCCGCCGATTGAGCGGAAAAGTGTCGTCCCGGACGTCGCGACCCCGAGCTGTTCGAAATCGACGGTATTCTGCACCGCCATGACGAGGATTTGCATGACCATGCCGAGGCCGAAGCCGAGAATGAGCATGTAAACGGACGCCGTGAGCGGCGTGGTCTCGACCGTGATGCGCGAAAGGAGGAAGAGTGCAGACGTCATGAGACCGGTGCCCATGATCGGGAATATCTTGTAGCGCCCGATGCGCGAGATGATCTGTCCGCTCGTGATCGACGTTAGAAATACTCCAACCATCATCGGCGTCAGGTGCCACCCCGCACTCGTCGGATCGAGACCTTTCACGATCTGGAAATAGAGCGGCAGAAGCGTGATCGATCCGAAAAGCGCAAGCCCGACGATAAAGCCGATCGACACCGCGATGACGAACGTCCGGTTCTTGAAAAGCGAAAGCGGCATCAAAGGATCGGGCACTTGCGTCTCGATATAGATGAACGAGGCGAGCGACACGGCGCCGAGCAATGCGAACGCGAACATGCTGACCGGCGCTTCTTTGACGAGCGTTTGTCCGAGGCTCGTGAGAATGACGAGCGCAGTGAGCGCCATACCAAGCAGCACGGCGCCAGCGTAGTCGATGGAGATATCGGCCTTCCGCGGATGCGGCCGGAACGTCCGGTTGATGACGAAAAGCGCGAGCAATCCGAACGGCAGATTGATCAGAAATATCCAGCGCCACGAAAATTGATCGACGATGAAACCGCCGAGCAGCGGCCCGAGCACGGTGGAAAGTCCGAAGATCCCGCCGAAAAACCCCTGGTACTTCCCACGTTCGCGCGGCGGCACAACGTCGCCGACCACTGCGACGGAGGTGACGATCAAACCACCGCCGCCGAGGCCCTGCAGGAAACGAAAGGCAATCATCTCCGGCAGGTTCTGCGCGATGCCGCAGAGGGCCGATCCGACAAGAAAAATAACCACGGCGGCTTGCAGGACCAAGCGTCGCCCGAACAGATCGCCAAGCTTTCCGTAAAGCGGCACGACGACGGTGGTGGACAGCAAATAGGCCGTCACGATCCACGTCAGGTGCGTTAACCCGCCGATATCGCGCACGATTGTCGGAAGCGCCGTCGCGACGATCGTCTGATCGAGCGAGGCAAGAAGGAGCACGAGCGAGAGCGCGAAAAAAATCGCCATTCGGCCGCGCGCGCTGGTTTCCGGCCGAAGCTGTGTTCCCGAACTTGTGTGCTGCATGATGCCGAAACGCCGAGCCTGTGATTATGTGGCGTCTATATTTTCGAGAGGGCACGATTTAAGCACGGCCTGTCAACCCGCTGAAGGGCAAGCGCATACGACTATTGCTCCTGAGCGCCGCAAGCGGAACCTGGGCGCCCGTGCCACGTATTCTCTGCTGAACCAGGGGAACCGTGGATTTCTGAATCCCGCTCATCCTGACATATCCGCAGATAGCGCCGCACGAGCAACACAACCAATCATAAGGTCGCCGTCAAATCGGGTTCGGTTGGCCCCTCTTCGCGAATATGGTAGCCGATCTCTGTCAAATTCTGAGGACACTATGCGGTCACGCGCAGCCGGCATCGTTGCAACACTGTTGATTTGGCTGACGGCAATCCCGCCGGCGTCGGCAAGTCCGACGCTGCTGTTCGAGCCTGATACGGGCAAGATCCTCTATTCCGAAGATATTGACGACATTTGGCATCCGGCCTCCCTGACGAAGCTGATGACGGCCTACGTCACCTTCGAAGCGATCAAAGAGGGCAAGATCCATCTCGACGACAAGATTTCCTGCTCGCTGGTCGCAACCCTGCAGCCGCCGAGCAAAGTCGGCCTGAATGTCGGCGCGACCCTCTCCGTCGAGCAGGCGCTGAAGGCCGTGATCATCAAATCCGCCAACGACGTCACCGTGATGCTCGCCGAAGCGATATCCGGCAGCGAATCCGCATTCATCGACAAGATGAACGCGACGGCTCGCCGCTTAGGGATGACGCATACAAATTTCGTCAATACGAACGGTCTGCCCGACCCTGGCCAGCTGACCAGCGCGCGCGACATCGCAAAAATCGCCCGCGCCGTCGTCAGCGAATATCCGCAGTATGCAAGCTACTGGGCAATGCCGGACATGCGCATCGGCAAGCGGCGGCTCGGCAGCCACAACGCGCTGCTGAAGACGTTTCCGGGGGCCGACGGCTTGAAGACGGGCTTCACATGCGATTCCGGATATAACGTCGTCGCCAGCGCCACGCGCGACGGCCGGCGCCTCATGGCGGTGGTTTTGGGCGAGTCATCCGGCAACGAACGGGCGATCCGTGCGGCGAGCCTCCTGGAATACGGATTCCAGAATTACGATTGGAAGCAGCTTTTCAACACATCGACCATCGACAGCCTGCCGATGGACCCGAATTCCAGAGGCGTCGTCTCGGTCCGCGATACCGTCACGGCGTGGGGATGCGGTGGCCATAAGCGGCACATCGCGGGCGGCAAGCATAAATCGAAAAACAAGCTCGCAGCATCCAAGAACAAGAGTGCGAAAAAAAGCGGCGAAGCAACGGGCGATAGCCAGGCGGCGCTGAAGGGGTCCGACGCCGAGGGATCATCGTCAAGCGCATCGAGCGGCTCGGCCCAACCGGAAGCCGCCCAAGCGACCTCGGAATAAGGCCGCCTCGCTCCCCTCCGCTAGACGATCAGGTCGAGTGGACCCTTCCGAAAGATGCAGCCCGGAACCGCATCGGGCGGCGATGCCTGATCCGAACCGGCGCCATCGTCGTTGTTATCGTTATCGCCGGGTGCCTCTGGAGTCTGCCCGCTCGTCCCGTCATCCGGCGTTGTATCGGGATCAACGTTTGGACTGTCCTCTTTCGGCGACGCGTCTTGGACCAGTTCCATTCCGGCACAGCCGAGCGAGTGGCAAGCACTGCCGCCGGTTGCGGCCGTCACACCGGCGCACGCGCCGAACAGCACCATCGCAACGAGCCCCGCAGCCCTCGAAATCCAAATCATATTGATTTCGTCCTAGCTATTTTCCGGCTGAGAGGCGCGCTGACGGTCACGCTACCTCCGGTTAACCAATCGACACAACAGGCATGAATCGGCAGCCTACGAAAATGGCGTCAAACTTGCTTTTCCAAAATCCGTCAATCTGGATTTAAGCCTTGAGTAGGACCTTACGATGGCCTTGCCGTTGCGTGCGAGAGAGAACACCGAACTGGACTGTACGCCGCCGCCCCAAGATCTCGGCGCCATGGCCGAAGTTCTCGAAGGACAACACGGATCTCTTGCAGCGGGGATCGCCGACTTCTTTGCCCTCTATCATGGACAGCGCGGGGACGCAGGACGGGCATGGGCATGGACGGGGGTCGCCGATCTCGTTCGGACGCGGGAGCGGGAACGCCTCGAAGGTATTTGAAGGACGGAAATTAGGGGTGGGGTGAGAAGAAAATGGCTCCGTTTGCGCGGAGCCACTTGCAACCATCGTCCTCTGCGACCTGCGCAATCTTCACATCGGCGAGCCGATGACGAGTGTCCAGAACGATTTGAATTCCGTCTTCGGATCTTGAACGAGCGCAATGCCCATGTGCTCGGCGTCTGGAGTGAGAAGATTCTTGTTGTGACCGGGGCTCTCTTCCCAGCCCTTCAACACTTCATTGAAATTGACCTGGCCCGTGCCGACGTTCTCGGCCGTGAGACGCGCGTGATATCCGGCCCTCTTGACGCGATCCCAGGGATTAGAGCCGTCCGAACCGTAATGGGAAATGCGATCCCACTTCGCGAGATCGCGCGAATGCGACTTGGCGGCTTCGGTCAGCTCCGGATTGAGTTTCAGCGGCTTCAGCCCATGCTTCTTGCGATAGGCATTGATGAGATCGCGCGCCATTTCCGCGTTGAGAGACGTACGTGAATAGTCGCGATCGGAAAGAACGCCGGGCGCCGCCTTCTCGAACGTGCCAGAGGGCGCCTTGTCGAGCGCTGCAACTTTCGTGTTGCGCGGCGTTGAAGGCTCGCCGCCGAGGCCGACACTCTTGATAGATGGCGAAAACGATGCGGACGGCGCGGGCGAGGCCAGCGACGAGGTGGTGTCGGTATCCGTAAAGCCCGACGAGATGGATGAGGAACCGAGACTGCAACCGGCTAGCGCGGTCGCAAGTCCGGCAGTGAGCGCAACGCGATACATTTTAGCTACCCCCGGCACGGGACGTGCGGCTGTGCTCAGCATTGCCGGAAATCCGTTAACTGGTCGTTAACGCTAACGAGTTGCGATTCGCGCGCGACCTCGCGCCGCCACTGCGAACTATCAGAGCCACTCATTACGCCGGACCCCTCGTGAACTCGAACCCGTGCCCCAGGGCAGATAATCGCCTGAATAAGGTGTCGCGATTTTGACCACGTCGCGGCAAAAGCCCGGCAGAGCCGCCAGAGGCGAGCATTTCGAAGACATAGACGCGTTGTGGGTCAAATGCGGGCGGCTCTTGGAAGTGAAGGATCAATCATTGAAGTTGTCGAGACAGCGCTTCTGATTCGCGCGGGGAGACCAATTCGATGAGTGCAGCCATCGAACAATCAGAACGGACAGCCGCAACCGGACCTTCGAGCCATCTCGGGGTCCGCGACCTTCTGCTGCTGCGGATAGCGATTGGCGGAGCGACGCGCGCCGATCTTCAGCGCGATGTCGCGCCGTTGCTGACGCCGCGGATCTCCGGCACGGAGTTCCGCCGTACCGCCGAGCTGGCGTTGAGCACGCTCGCCGGCTCGCATGCGATCTCCGAGTCGAAAGGGCGTCTGACGGCAAGTCCTAAAGGCCTGAAAGCGGCGACAGACCTGCTGCCAACGTCCCGCGCCTTCCCCGAGACATGGGCCGACGTGAAAACGGCACTCGTCCTTGCTTCGGTCGGTGCCAATGACGGCCCTGCGGTCCGGAGAGCCATCCAGCGCGCCGAAGGTCTCGCCGCGCTCGTGTTGCAGCATCATTTTGGAAAATCGACATCGCGCGTCCTCTCGCCCGCCGATCTCAGAGCCGAACTCGCGATCGTCGCCCTCGAACGCGCCTTCGGCAATAAGATAAAGACCGGCCTCGGCAAGGGCGCGGGTCTGCCGGCGAAGCCCGGCAGGCTTCTCGCCGGTCAACTCTTCAAGCAGCCGCGCGAGATCGCCAGCGACGGCAAGCTCATTATAAACTTGGCGTGCGAGATCGCCGGCAGCCGCGAAACGTCTCTGCCCGCGCTCGAACTCGCACTCCTCCGGGCGCTCATGGTGCCCAAGGCCGAGAGCGCTGCTGTCCCGCCCGCACGTCCGCGCGGCGAGCCGCAGCGGCGCCCGGTCCGCACGGCGGCGCCGAACCCCGCGAACGACCGGACACCGCTCGGAACCAGCCAGCCATCGCTGTTCGAAGTTGTATCCCCTCCCGACATGCCAGAATTCTGTCGCGCTGTTGTCGATGCGGCACGACCGGTCGCGGAGGGCTGGCCAGGCAACCGGAAGGCGTTTATCTCTTTGGTATGGAAGGCGATTCGCAACGCGCGTCCCGACTGGGGTCTATCCGAGATTGCGTTCAAGGGAATGCTCGCGGAAGCCCACCGTTCAGGTCAGCTCGAACTCGCGACCGCTGATCTCAAAGACGGTCGCGATCTCAAATCGCTCGAGGACTCGAAGATCCTCTACAAAAACACTGTCTGGCACTTTGTGCGCGTTCAAGATTGAAGGCATTCCGGTACGCAATGGGTGTTGAAGGCGCTTCCCTCAAGCCGACGTTTGCTCCCCCGCTCGCGCCTGACAAGCTGAGCGAGGCGTTCGAGCATTCGATTACCTGGGAAGACGATCTCTGGCGCGCCGACCCCGTCGACGTGCCCGAGATCCACGCCAAGGCGCGCCAGAAATTCAACGAGCTTCTGACGAGCGTCACGTCCGGCCGCGGCTACCACATGCAGGATCGCATCCTGCTGTTTCACGGCCAGTCGGGTGCCGGAAAAACCCATCTTTTGCGGGCTTTGCGCACCGATTCCCATCGCACCGGCCAGAGTTACTTCGGCTACGCGCAGATGACGCCGGACGTGCAGAATTACGCAGATTTCTATCTGCGCCGCCTCGTCCACTCGCTCGAAAAACCTTACGACCCCGATCGCTTCGGCGAGTCCGCCCTGTCGCGGCTGACGAACCGTATGGTGCTCGACTCCGAGGTCATCTCGTCAGCAGATCTCGAAAAGCTTCGCGATGCGACGCTCGACGACAAGCAGCTGGCTCAGCTCATCCTGCGCCTCGCCGACCAGATCGTCGCCTGCGACAAGTTCCAGACGCGCGAGCTCGACATCAACATCGTGCGCGCGCTCCTTTATCTGCAGCGCCACGACCCGCGTATTGATCAGCGCGTGCGGCAGTATCTCAACGGCCGTCAGTTGACGGCGATCGCGCATGAAGCCGTCAGCGCGCTCGACCCGAACGACGGCGAAGACCGCGCCTTCGAAATCATCGCCGCGCTCGGTGCGCTCATCTGGACCGTCGATCGCGCCGCGCTCGTGTTCTGTATCGACCAGGTCGAAGACCTGCGCTTCTTCGATAATGCCGAAGACCGTTTCCAGCGCGCCGTTCGCGATCTCATCCAGATCGCCAACCGGCTGACGAACGCCATCGTCATCATCTCCTGCCTCGAAGATTTTTACGGGCAGGTTCGGAGCCTCGTCGCGCAGTCCTATATCGATCGCATCGAGAAATCCGGCCCGGTTCTGCTTCGTGAAAGCCGGACGCCCGAGGAAGCGCGCCTCATCATCTCGAAGCGGCTCGCCCATCAGTCGGAGTTGAGCGGCGGCGGCCTGAGCTTCCCCGACGCCTCGCAATTTTTCGGACCGCAGTTCTTCGAGGAATTCGGCGGTCTCTCGACGCGCCGCCTCCTGGAGCACGCGCAGTCGCGCCTGCGCGAGGCAACCTCGACAGAAGGCGACGAGCGCGAGCGCGAGCCCGAAAGACCGTCGTTCATCTCGACGCTTGCGCAGGCTCTCGGTCAGGTCGTCGGCTTCGGCGGCCAGGACGACGAAGCACCCTCGACGCTGTCCGCAGTGCAGTTCCGCGAGATGTGGGAACGCTTCGCCAACGAAAGCGAAGCCGAGATGCCCGCCGACGATCAGGAACTGGTAGACGTTTTGTCGGCCGCCCTTCTGCTCGCCCGCGATGAATGGGGCCGTTCGATCGAAGTCACCGTGAAGCGGCTGGAGCTTGGCGACGACCTGCCGGCGTTCGATTTGACCGTCCGCCACCGCACCGGCTTTGCCAACGACGTACGCGTATTCCTTTGCAATCGCCCGACGCAGGGCGGCGGCTTGAAGCGCCAGCTCGACAAGGTGCTGACGGCGATGCAGGGCAAGCCCTGCTTCATGCTGCGCGCCAGCGACTTCCCGCCGAACAAGAAGAACCAGACGGCGCAGGCCTTCCGCAAATTCCGCGACGGCGGCGGGCGCCAGCTGCTCGTGCCGATCCCCGAGTGGGAACGCATGATGACGGTGCGCGAGTTCACCGCCCATCACCGCAGCGACGCCGGCATGACGCAATGGCTCGAAGGCACCAAGCCGCTGTCGAGCCTCATCTCGATCATTCACCTGTTGCGTCTCGATCTGCTCGGACGCCCGGTGCCGCGCCTCGTCGCCAAGAACATGGACGACCCACAATCGACGCTGGACGGTTTCGACGCCGTCTCCGCCGAGCAGGCGCGCGCCAACGAACAAGGTGACGGCGACAACGGCCTCGCAGCGAACGACGACGATCTGCCGATGTCCGTTATTCTCGACGAGAACGGCAGCTACGGCGCCAGCATTCTGGCGGGCGGCGAAAAGAACAATCGCGGCCGCGCAGTGACAATGAATAAGAGCGTGCTGAAACGGCACGCTGCATTCCTCGGCGGCTCGGGCTCCGGTAAGACGACGCTGGCGCTGTCGCTTATCGAGCAGCTTCTTTTGCGCGGCATTCCGGCCGTCCTGATCGACCGCAAGGGCGATCTCGCAAGCTACGCCAACCCCGATGTCTGGCGGTCCGACGACAACGAGTCGGCTGAACGCCGCGCCGAACGCGAAAAGCTCGCCGACGCGATCGACGTCGCCGTCTATACGCCGGGCCGGGCCTCGGGCCGGCCGATCTCGATCACGCTCCTGCCGAACGGCATCAATGAATTGCCCGATCACGAGCAGCAGCTGCTGGCGAACCTATCGGCTGCCGCGCTCGGCGAAATGCTTCACCTGAAGAATTCGGCGACGCACCAGAAGCAGTCGGGCGTTCTGGCGGTCGCGTTGCGCATCTTGGGCTCGCTGTCGACGAACGAAGTGACGCTCGCCGACCTGATCCATCTTCTCGAAGACGAGCATCCCGAGCTTACCGATCAGACGCAGCGCATGGACCCGTCCGGCAAGCTGCGCCGCGATCTCGTCGCCCAGCTCGACTCGCTACGCCTCCGCAACGCTGCGCTGTTCGAAGGTGGCGGCGAAAGCCTGCGCATGGACAGCCTGCTGGGCCTCGGCAAGTATCAGAGGCCGAACCGCACGCGCCTGTCCGTCATCTACACGGGCTTCCTCGGCGACAACGAAAACATCCTGTTCTGGGTCTCGCAGTTCCTGTCGGAAGCGCTTCGCTTCTGTCAGCGCAACCCGAACGATGAGCTGCAGGCCGTCGTCATGTTCGACGAAGCCGACCTCTACATTCCGGCGAACTCGAAGCCCGCGACCGCCGAGCCGCTGCAGAGCTTGCTGAAGCGTGCGCGCTCCGCCGGTCTCGGCATGATGTTGGCCACCCAGTCGCCGGGCGACCTCGACTACAAGAGCCGCGACCAGATCACGAGCTGGTTCATCGGCCGCGTCCGCGAAGACACGGCCCTCAGAAAGCTGAAAGCCGCCTTCCAGTCGGAGTCCGGCCTCGATCCCGCGACCGCGCTCCCTGGGCAGACGGTCGGCGAGTTCCACCTCGTGCAGGAGGGCCTCGTCCGGCCCATGAAGGCGCAGCGTTCGTTGATCGCCGCCGAGCAGGTTCCGTTCGACCGGATCGAGCAGTTGGCTGCTGAAACAAGAGGCACAGACGAAAGGCAGCTTCGTCTTTTCGACCTTCGCTAAACTTCAATTCTGATTTCAAACCACGACATATTCCGTGATGGTGCGATGCCAGCAGTTGCGGCGCTGGACGCAGCAGACGCATGATTTTAAACGCATAACATATTGAAAATGCACAATTTATATGAATTTTCACGCCACGCTAAAAAGCGTTAAATATTATGTTGCTCCCGCGAATTTAGTGTGATCCCGTTTCTACGCCCAAGCGCGCAAACACCTTGCAACCCCTGTCAAGTTTTTTTGCAAAGCTGTATTCTCTGAGATTGCCGGGCTTGAGGGGTTCTGACCGGCTGCGCTGACTGGGGGCGGCTCCTTTTAGCGAAATGAGATGCGAGACCGAGGGGGCAAAACCGGTCGAAACATCGTCTTAGGGCCGCGCGTAATAGTGGAGCGAACTCACGAGTTCAGTGCGGGGTAAGTGTTATGATGGCGAAACCATTCGTCATGATGGTCGTTGCAACGCTCATTGGGCCTGCAGTCGGCGTCGGACTTTTCATTCTGATGAATAATTTCTGAGCTTCCGGGGCCTTTCCTGCTTTTCGCTGAAAGATCCAAGCTGCTTTAGACGTCGGCGGCAACGCTGCCAGCGTGCGCCGTATATTTGCCTCATCTCGGAACGGAAGCCGCCCAGCCTTCGCTGAGTTGACGCCGCAAAGCTCAACTACCGTCTAACGCTTGAGGCCGCCGCCGATCTCGGCGATGGCATTAGCGCGGCTATGCGACAGCGATGTTACGTTTACTGCGGCATCTGACCGCTCTCGCGGAATTCTGCCTTTGGGTTCCGCGGACTGTCGTGCGCTGGCTCATGATGACCGTGGCTTTCAATCCGAAGCTCGGTCCGCTCCGCCACGTTTTCACGGCCGCAGTGCTCTATGGTCTCTTCGCGGTTCTCCTCGTCTACGTCGCGGCGCCGATCCGCGGCTATCTCGGCGAACTTTCCATGCACGACAAGCTCGGCTACGACGCCGAGCGGTGGCTGGCGACCGCAATCTACGATCCGAAGGGAAATTTCGTCGGAACGTTCGATCCCCGGCTCGATAGCCTGCGCGACGTCAACTACACCGGCAATGCCATCGCACTCGGCGATTACGTCGCGAACCCCGATCACAAGTCCATTCCCGTGCGCGAGGTGCCGGAACAATACTGGCGCTGCCTCTCATTTCATGAGGATCGCTACCTCGGCGGCCCGCTCAATCCGTTCGGCATCGATCTCGTCGGCGTCCTGAAAATTCCGCTGACGACGATCACGCGCTCCATTGCCGCCCGCCGGCCGAGCCTCGGCGTCGGCGGCTCGACCTTGCCGATGCAGTTTGCCCGCGTGATCTACAAAACGCCGCCGAGCCTGGACGAAAGCGGCCTGACGAAACTTCAGCGGAAGCTCGGCGAATGGTGGCTCGCGCCGGTCATCTATCGCGAGCTGACCCGCGGCGGCGACGATACGCTTCTGAAGCAATGGGCGGCGAACCATATCTGGCTCGCGCAACGCACTGGCGGTCAGCCGCTGCACGGCGTCGAAGTGACGAGTCAGGTCGTCTTCGGCAAGGAAGCGAAGGATCTCTCGACCGCCGAGCAGTTCGTCCTCGCTTCCGCCGTCAACAAACCGATCATCCTGCTCGAAGGCAACGACAGGCTGAATGCCGTCCGCCTCGACCGCTGGCGCTACATCACCGAAGTCCGCGCGCGCACCTGCGCCGAAAAACTCATCACCGATGAAGCCGAGCAGAAGAAAGTCGTTTTCGAACTGATGGCACTCGCCGGCGGCCCGCCCGATCCCAAGGTGAAACCGAAACTCGAAGCCGCCCTCGAGCGCTTCGCACCCGGCGACGTGAAACGCGCCGAAGCCAATCCCATGATCCGCGCCAATCTGCTGCTGCCGGCCGCGCGCTTCGGCATCCGCGAGGAAATGAAGCAGAGCTACGGCTTCAGCTGGCGTGATTACGTGCGCGGCGTGACGACGACGTTCGACATCGGCGAAAACTTGGCCTTCCGCGAAAAGATCGACGGCGCGCTGGCGACGCTCGATACGAAATGGACGTCGCGCATCGATCCCGCCTACACGCTCGATCCGAAAAAGGTGACGGCCGACAAGACCCTGCCGAACGTCATCGTCGTCGCGGCCGATGGCGACGGCAATATCGTGCGCTACTACGAGGCGGGCGAAACGGCCGCTTACTTCGGCTCGCTTCCCGCCCGCCGCGCCAGCGATGGCCGTTATGATCCCACGCTCGAAAGCCGTCAGGTGGCGTCGACCGGCAAAATGATCCTGGCCGTCGCCCTCGCCAATCAGGGGCGCGACACCGCCGACAGCCTCTATGCAGATCCGCAAGCACCGGCACAAGGACTGGAGACCTGCGCCAAGGGCGGAAGCTCCGGCAATCGCAAGGCCATCGTCGCCTTCGCCTGCTCCCTCAACGCCCCCCTGATCACGCGCGGGGCGCAACTCGGACAGGCGCCAGTCAAGCGGCTGATCGACGGCTTTGGCTTTACGATGCCGCCCGCCGCTGAACTCGGCGGCACGCCACCGTCAACGGCCGTCGTCCTCGGACAGATAGCGGGAGCGCCGCAGCGTGTTCAGTTCATGTCGAGCGTGATCCTTGCGTCACTGATCGGACGCGGCACGAAGCCGATCAAACCACCGACGCTGATCGAGGCGTACGACTACACGCAGAAAGGCCAGGGAGGCGCGGGCCGCATGGCCGAAGCCCGCCCCGCGATCATTCCAAAGTCGCTCATCAGGCCGAACGCGGTCTGGCTGATCCGCTCGCTCCTCGAAGCCCCTCTCTGCTATCAGACGGGCGGCCAGTCGTACGGAACGCTGAAGAGCCTCAGCCAGTGGTGCGCGCGGCGCCGCGGCGACCTGCGGCTCCACTTTGCCAAGACAGGAACCGCCGTTTCGCTCGACCCGAACGCCACGGTTGACGCCTGGGCGTCCGGCGGACTGCAGTTCGCAAACGGCGCCGCCTATTCCTACGTCGTGCTCGTTGGCACCGGCACGCCGTCGAAGCCATGGGCCCGCGATCTCCACTCCGCGCAGATTGCGGCACCCCTTCTCGATGTCCTCCTTCACGATCTCGCCGATCACGCAAAATCCAACCCGCGCCGGGACTTCCTTCCGGCCCGCCGCGCCGTGCCAGTCGCAAGCCTGCGCAATGCGCCACGCACGATGGCGGCCGATGACGCCACGAGGCCGACCGCGCGCAAACGCTCGCCCTCCGATGAGCAGTTCCGCACGCTCACCTCGAACTAACCCGTCATCCTCGACCGAGTGAGCGAAGCGAATGACGGTCGGGGATCCAGCGTGAAACTCGTCGGAGACGCGATGCTGTGAGCCTTCGGCAGCTTTGCGCTGGATCCCCGGCCTTCGACGCGCCTAGGCGCGCTCGGCCGAGGATGACGAGAAAAAACTCATCTCCCATTCATCCATCCGCTGAAAATCCGCCAATACTCAAACACCGGCGAGCCGCAGTTGCGACATCAAAAACGCGGACTGCACGCCGAACCTGTGCCCCTCAAACGGGGATGGGTTGGCGGTGATGAACCTGGATGGTCCTGAACTCGGGCGCGGGACGGGCTCGATGCGCCTCTATGCCGATGCGCGCGCCGGCGATGCACCGCAAAAGCCGCCGCGCGATTGGAAGCGTCTGATCCTCGTCATCGGCCTCGGCGCGCTGTCCTGGGTCGCGACCTACGTCGGCATGCTCGAGCTGATCGAAGCCAACATGGGCGACCTGCCGCTCGTCCATCGCGTCATCGTCGGCTTTTCCGTCGCCATGCTGATGACGATGATCATCTGGCTGCTCGACCAGCTCTTCCGCCCGCACCCCTTCACGACGAAACTCTTCTATGCGGGCGGCTACATATTCCTGTCGCTGATCTCGATCGGCTTCGGCTTTGGCTTCTATTGGAAGGTTCTCGAAAGCCGGGGCGAAGCCTCCCGCTCGGCCGAGAGCGCCGTCAGCCAAGTGCAGAATTCCTTGCACGGCGCCGAAACGCGCCTCGAACAGCTTCAGGCGACGCTGGTGCAGCTGACCCAGGTCTCGACCGACAAGGCCGAGCTCGAACGCGCGAAGGGCACGTCCTGCCCGAATTCGAAGCCGGGCGACGGTCCGCGCCGGAAAATGCGCGAAGACGATGCGCAGCGCTTTTCCTTCGCCTCCGACTTCGTAAAAGGCCGCATCGGCGCCGTCAAAGGTGACATGACGGCCCTGAACGGCGACCTGGCAAAAATCGTCTCCGCCGACGCGTCGACCTTCGATCCCAAGACCGGAACCCGCAACGAGTTCATGCGCGCGCTCGGCCGCAAGCTCGACCTCACCGTGACCGGCTTCAACGCCTTCCGGACCGACCCGCAGCTTCGCCAGATCCGCTCCGACCTCGCCGACCGCGCCGAGCGCACAACATTCGCCGACGGCAAGAACGCCGCGATCTCCTGCCCCGATCCTCAGTTGCAGATGGCGCTTCGCGGCGTCGTCAAGGCCATCGACCAGCTGCCCGAGCTGCAGAAGCCGGAAATTGCCGCCGTCGAAGGCTCCGAAGCGACGATCGAAGCCTTCCGCCGCCTGACGACGACCTTTTACGGCCTGCTCTCGTTCAAGATGCCACCCTCCGCCGACGAGCTTCGCGAACTGCAGAAGAAGGCTATCCAGTCCGTCGAAAGCCCTGACGCCGACGCCCGTGGCGCGCGTGTCTCTGCCGGCGATCAGACAGCAGGCCTCTCGAAACGCGACTACGTTCCGCTCGCCGTCGCCCTTTTCGTCGATCTTTGTCTCTTCCTCGTCTCGATGGGACAGCGCCCGGGCGGCCGCCTCGACGGCCTTGTACCGAAAATGCAGGCCGCCGAGCGCGGACCGGTTATCGAGATCCTCTCGCGCTTCAACGATATCCATCGCGACAAGCAAATCCGCGAAAACTTCGAGTTGTTCCGGCACGTCGTCTTTGACATGAACGGCGACTACTACGTCGCCGTGCCGCTCGACGCTCCGCCGCGCATGAACCCGACTGAACGCGAAAACCTGCGCGTCGAAGCGCAGCTCTTGGCCAACCTCTTCGCAAGCTTCGAAAGAGAAAAAATCTTCAAGCGCACGATGCTCCCGCTGACGGGCAGCATCCAGAAGCGCTTGCAACGCCAGGGCTCGAAGTTCGCAGGCTCGGAATCGTTCCGTGTCTACAAATTTACGAACGGCGCCTGGTCGGACATCATCCTCGGCGCCGTCATGGGCGCCGCCCGCCGCGCCGAGCGAAGCGATGCCGCGGCCGCGGTCACGCGTTCTGGCGGACGCGACGCCGATCCGCAGGTCACGACAAAGGAAACGTCCGTCCCCGAATCGAAGGCTTCATCCGCCGATGATCGCGATGAGCCGCTGGCTGCCCCGATCTTCGAACGGCCCATCCGCGCCCAGCGGGCGAACCTCGCGATCGACCCCGAACACGCGGCCCGTTTCGGCCCCTATGCCGAAATCTATCGGCCCGAACCCGAGTTTGCGCCGCAAGCCCCGCGTGTCCGCCGCCCGCCGCCAAAACCCGATCCCGAGGCGGACGTAACCGTGAAGACGGCTGCGAACAGCAACACCATTCAACCGGCGCCGATAGCACCGCCACCTCTGCCGGAGTTCCGGCCGGCGACGGTCGTCACGATCCCGCGCACGTCGCAAATCCGGAACGAAGCGGCCGCCGTCGCCCCCGACTCGTCAGAACCCCGTGCCAGCGTGACCCTCCAGCGGGAAACCGCGACCTTCTCGGTGCCCGTCGGCGAGGCGGTGATGCCGCCCTCTCTCTCAGCCGCCCTGCGCGGGTTAGACGGCCGCTGGAGCGAGCTGGAAAGCGAACCGCCAGAGGTCATCGAGGCCGGTGAACAAGTTGCAGCCCTCGGCTCAGAAATGCAGCTTTCTGAAGACGATAGGGCACTTATCCGGCGTATAGCGCCACCGGCGGCCGAATGAAAAAGACTTGGAAAGAAATAGCGATAACGCCGTTCGCCTTAAATCGAACCGACCGGCAACGCTTGTTTAACATTCTTCCTGGCTTAATGGGGCCACCGGATGCCCAGCGGGGGGCAGTTCGAAAGTCCGAAGTTTTTTGTCGGCTCAAGATAGGAATTTTTTAAATGCGCATCGCTTCGCCTTCGCGTCTCATGATGGTGGCTCGAACGGACAAGGAAGCACGCCTCAAGGACTTCATAGGGGATGGTCTTGCGCCCCGCGACGAAGGCCTGGCAGATCGGAAGTGCTTGACTGTTTTCGTTCGCAACCCGGATAGCCCGGTCGCGCGCGCGCTCTGCGCCGCCTGGTCGGAAGGCCGTATCGACGATACGCGGATCAGAATTTTGATCTGCGATACCAACTCTGAAGAACAAGCGTCGGGCGCCCTGTTCGACATTGCCCACGCCGAGTTTCGCGTTCTCGCCGATCAGAGCTTCGGCTCTGCCCACGAGCAGCTCGTCGTTGGCGAGAAGTCCGTCTGGATCGGCGATTGCCTTCGCCGCGATCCGACGAAGCGCGACGCCTTCGAACTTTTCCATCCGAACGAAGCGGCCACTGCCGTTTTCGCGACGGCATCCTTCGAGAAACTTTGGGTGCGCGGCCGCCCCTTGAAGCCCTTCAAGCCGGAGAGTGTCGCGCCTGAGATCATTGCGGTCCAATCGGGCGAGCCGGACTCGTTGCCCCGCAATCCCCGCCACTGACGGCGATCGCAGCAATCCGAAAAATACACGCACGCGTTGTCATCCTCGGCTTCATCGCCGAGGATGATTTCGTTTTAGGCCACGGCAGCGCTTCGTATCCTTCAGAAGTGCTGAAGGCCTCCGCCGGGAGCGCGACCCAAATCGTGAGCACCAAAACTTATCCCCGCCTTTTCGCGGCGTGGTAAACTGCGCCGATGCTTAGAGAAAAAGGCCGCAAGAACGCGCAAAGGCCGGCATTTCGGAATTTGCCGCCGCGCTTCGGCCGTTGGCCCCTGATGGGCTTTCGGACCCATCGTCAAATGCGATACTCAACCTCGGGCTAAGCTGAGGTGCCACTCGTGCGCCTTGCGAAGCTCTGATCGCCAGACACTTAAATCGGGCACTCAAACAGGATGCCACCCCCATGCACTTTATCGCGCGCCTTGCAGTGTTTCTCGCTCTCATGCTGGCAACGATCACGAACGTTGCCGCAACCGAGAAGCCCTTCCTGCACTCTGGGATTGCGGCCGATGCGAAACGTTATGAATCCTATCTCAAGACCAACTGGAAGCCCGATGGCAAGACGCCCGCCGCGCTGAAGTCGGAAGCCGAGAAAGTTTTCGCCACGGACCCGCGCGCAGCTTCGCGATCGCTCGCCAATGCCGTCGCCATCGACGAGAAGGATTCGAACGCCTGGACGCGCCTTGCCGAAGCCTTGCTCGCGATCAAGCCCGATCCAGACAAGGGCGGCGAACGCTACGACCTGCCGATCTATGCGTCCGGCGCCGCCTATCGCGGCTATCAGCGCGCGACGGACGACGCGCAGAAAGCGCACGCTCTTTACGTTCTCGGCCGCACGCTCGAAGCGCGCTCCTACTGGCGCCCGGCAATCGACGCGCTGAGCTTGAGCCTCTCGCTCGCCAGCGATCAGACGACGCGCGAAATGTACGACCGCCTTCGCGGCGAGTACGGCTTCCGCATGACGGACTATAAGACGGACAACGACGCGACGCCGCCGCGTCTTTGCCTCCAGTTCTCGGAAGATCTCTCGCGCACGCAAACAGACGTCGCGAAGTTCATCTCCGTTGGTGGCAAGGATCCGCAGAACCTCGTCCAGGAAGGCAAGCAGCTCTGCCTCGAAGGCCTGAAGCACGGCGAACGCTACGAAGTCCAAATTCGTGCGGGCCTTCCCTCCGACATCGGCGAGACGCTGCTGAAAAGCGCAAACATCGCCGTCTACATACCGGACCGTTCGACCGCAGTTCACTTCGGCGGCAAAGCCTACGTGCTGCCGGCGCGCGGCCAGCAGGGCATCCCCGTCCTCACGACCAATACGAAGAAGATCGCCATCGAGGTCTATCGCATCGGCGACCGCAGCCTTGCGGCGACGCTGCAGTCCGGCGACATGGCGCGCCAGCTCTCGAGCTACGACGTTGACAACATCCGCGATCGCTCCGGCATCAAGGTCTACGAAGGCCAGATGGACATCGCCTCGAAACTCAATGAAGAAGTTTCGACGGCTGTTCCGGTGACCGACGCAACGGGCAAGCTCGAACCCGGCGTCTACGTCATGGTCGCGAAGCCGACCGAGAAGCAGAAGGAAGAGAGCTACGAACGCGCCACGCAGTGGTTCATCGTTTCGGACCTCGGCCTCACGGCCTTCACCGGCAATGACGGCATTCACGCACTCGTCCGCTCGCTGACCGAAGCGACCGCCGTCGCCGGAACATCGGTCAAGCTGATCGCCCGTAACAATGAAGTACTCGCAACCGCGACAACGGATGATCGCGGCTACGCGAAGTTCGATGCGGCCCTGACGAAGGGCGAAGGCGGTGCCGCGCCCGCGATCCTAGTCGCGCAGAAGGGCGAGGGCGAATACGCCTTTCTCGATCTGACGCTCAATGCATTCGACCTTTCGGACCGTGGCGTTCAAGGCCGCGACCCGTCCGGCCCCGTGGACGCCTATGTCTATACCGAGCGCGGCGTCTACCGCGGCGGTGAGGACGTGAACGTCACCGCGCTCGTCCGCAACCAGTTCGGCAAATCTTCGTCCGTGCCGACGACGCTGATCGTCTCCCGGCCCGACGGCGTCGAGCAGACGCGCCTCGTGATGAACGATCAGGGTCTCGGCGGCCGCGCGCTTGCCGTGCGGCTTGCAAAAACCGCAATGACCGGAACATGGCGTCTCCGCCTCTATACCGATCCGAAGGCCGAGGCGATCGCCGAGAAGAGCTTCCTCGTCGAAGACTTCGTGCCCGAACGCCTCGACATGACGCTCTCGGCCAGCATCCCGGCGCTAGTGGCAGACGAAAATCAAACGATCAATGCTGACGGCCGCTATCTCTACGGCCCACCCGCCGCCGGCCTCGGCATCGAAGGCGAGGTCGTCGTCAAGGCTTCGAACAAAGACGTGCCTGGCTTTGCCGGTTACGTCTTCGGCCAGGCGGATGAACTCGTGAACCCGGCGCGTCAGCCGCTCGACGCGAGCCTGGCAATGGACAAGGACGGCAAGGCCGCCATTCCGATCGTCCTGCCGCAAATGGCGAGAACGCCGAAGCCGCTCGAAGCCGCGATCACTGTCAAGCTTCGCGAAGACGGCGGCCGCACCATCGAGCGCAAGCTCACGCTGCCCGTCGATCTGAAGCTCGAGCGCATCGGCATCAAGCCGCTGTTCGAGAACTTCACCGCCACGGAGGATCAGAACGCCGATTTCAACGTCGTACTCCTCGATGCCAACGGCAAACCGGAAGCGAACAACAATCTGACGTGGACGCTGACGCGCCTCGACACGAACTGGCAGTGGTATCGCCGCGACGGATCGTGGACCTACGAAGCCGTCACTGTGAAGCGCAAGATCGGCGGCGGGGCTCTCGCCGTCACCGCTGATGGCGCAGCTAAAATCTCGCAGCCGATCCAGTGGGGACGCTATCGCCTCGACGTGGCATCCAACGATGCCGATGGCCCGGCATCGAGCGTGCTCTTCAACGCCGGCTGGTACACGACAGGCGAAAACGTCGATAGCCCCGAACAGCTCGACGTCGCGCTCGATAAGGACAACTACAAGGCGGGCGAAACGGCGAAGCTGCGCATCGCCTCGAAGCTCGGCGGAAAAGCGCTCATCGCCGTGCTCGGCACCGGCCTCCACATGATGAAGGAAGTCGACATCGCCAAGGGCGGCGGCGAAGTTGAAATTCCGCTGTCCGGCGAATGGGGCCCCGGCGCCTATGCCACGGCCATTCTCTACCGGCCGATGGATGAAGCCCAGAAGCGCATGCCGAGCCGTGCCATTGGCGTCCGTTGGCTGCCGATCGATCAGAGCGGCAACCATCTGAAAGTGGCTGTGACGCTTCCCGAGAAGGTGAAGTCCGGCAGCACGCTGACCGTTCCGCTGAAGGTCGAAGGTCTCGCGCCCGGCGAAGACGCACGCGTCGTCGTCGCCGCAGTCGATCTCGGCATCTTGAACCTCACGCGCTACGAAACGCCGGCGCCCGAGAAGTATTTCTCCGAGCAGCAGAAGCTGGCGTTCGAGATCCGCGACTTCTACGGCAAGCTGATCGATGGCATGCACGCGGAACGCGGCAAGCTGCGCTCGGGCGGCGATGGCGGCGCGGCGCTGCAAGGCAACCCGACCGTCGAAACGGTGGTGTCGCTCTTCTCCGGTCTCGTCCAAGTCAAGGCAGACGGCACCGCAAGTGTCGACTTCGAACTTCCCGACTTCAACGGCACCGTCCGCGTGATGGCCGTCGCCTGGAGCAAGGACAAGGTCGGCCACGGCTCGGGCGATCTCATCGTCCGCGATGCGGTGGCGCTGACCGTCGCCGTCCCGCGCTTCATGACGCTCGGAGACGAAATGAACCTCGGCTTCTCTATCCACAACGTCGATGGACCTGCAGCGCCCTACAAGCTTGCGCTGTTCAAGAAGGAAGGCGACGACAGCAACGAAACGCTGACGGCGATTGCCGACAAGACCGCTGACCTCAAGAACGGCGAGCGCACGCTGCAGCGCATCGCATTCAAGCCGGCGGATCTCGGTGCATTGACGCTGAAAGCCATCGTCACCGGCCCGAACGACATTCGCGTCAAGCGTGAGATGACGTTTGAGGTCCTGCCCCCTGCTGGCGACATCAAACGCACGACGATCTCGTCGCTGAAGCCCGGTGGCAAGTTGCAGGTCACGCGCGATCTCGCACAGGATCTGATCCCGTCGCGGACACGCATCAACCTCTCTGTCGGGCCGGCAGCGCGTCTCGACGTGCCGACGCTTCTGGCTCAGCTCGACCGTTATCCCTACGGCTGCGCCGAGCAGACGGTATCGCGCGCGATGCCGCTCGTCGTCGCCAACGCGGTCGCCGCGCAAATCGGTCTCGCCGAGGACAAGGCGCTCAAGGAACGCGTGCAAGGTGCAATTGCCCGCGTCTTCGAGATGCAGGACTCGACCGGTGCCTTCGGCGTGTGGGGTCCTTCATCGACGGACCTCTGGCTGACGGCCTACGTCACGGATTTCCTGACGCGCGCCAAGGAAGCGAAGTACGACGTGCCGCGCGAGGGCTTCAATCGTGCCCTCGACAAGCTGCAGAACTTCATCGCCTATGCGTCCGACTTCGAGAAGGGTGGCGAAGATCGCGCCTACGCGCTCTACGTGCTCGCTCGCAACGGCCGCGCACCCGTCGGCGATCTCCGCTACTACGCCGACGAACGCATCGGACGGTTCTCGACGCCGCTGGCCAAAGCGCAAATCGGCGCCGCGCTCGCGATGATGGGCGACAAGGAACGCGCCGAACGGACGTTCGCGGCGGCACTTGCATCGATGCCGGATACGCCGGATAGCGGCTATCGCAGCGACTATGGCTCGACGCTTCGCGACGGTGCCGCGCTCGTGACGCTTGCCGCTGAGACCGGCATCGCTCGCGACTCGCAGCCGAAGCTCGCGACCGTCATCGCCAAAGCCTACGAGACGCGCAACTATACCTCGACGCAGGAACAGGCGTGGATGCTGCTCGCGGCGAAAGCGCTGAACGACGAGGTGAAGGCAACGACGCTCTCGATCGATGGCAAGCCCGTCAACGGCCCACTGCTCAAAGGGCTGAAGCCGGCCGAGCTGAAGGACGGCACGCTGACGATCACCAACAACGGCGACACCGCTGTCGATGCCGTGATCTCCGTCATCGGTGCCGCGCTGACGCCGGAGCCGCCCGCATCGAAAGGCTTCAAGATCGAACGTCAGGCCTACGCGCTCGACGGCAAGAAGATCGATCTGGCAAGCCTCAACGGCGGCAAGTCCGAGGTGAAGCAGAACGACCGCTTCGTCATCACCGTCAAGGTGACATCCGATGATCCGGCCGGCCGCGTCATGGTCGTCGATCGCCTGCCTGCGGGCTTCGAGATCGAAAACCCGCACTTGATCGACAGCGGCGCGATTTCCGGCCTCTCGTGGCTGAAGTCGACGGCCGACCCCGAGCACACCGAGTTCCGCGATGATCGGTTCGTGGCAGCCTTCAACTTCGCCAACGTTCGAACGACATCCGAGACAGGCGACAACGGCAGCTCGGTCGAAGGCGTCGATCAGAACTCGGTCGAAGTTCCGGACGATGGCTCGGTTGTGCTTCCCGACGGCACGGCACAGAAAAAGCCACCGCAGGTAACGGCAACGCTCGCCTACATCGTGCGCGCCGTGAACCCCGGCACGTTCGTGCACCCGGCGGCAACGGTCGAGGACATGTATCGCCCCGAACGCTACGCTCGCTCTGCCGCCGGCAAACTCACCGTCTCGGCTAAGGAGTAAACCGCAGTGCGGCTGGGCCTCAGCACGATACGCACGAAGTTATCTGCCCTCCTATCCTCCCCCCGCAAGGGGGAGGGCCGGAGCGGGGGTGATGATAAGGTTGTGCCCCCAACATCAGCCACTCTCCTCCGGCAACTCTCAGGTTTTCTTCACCTCCGCCTCTTCTCCCCTCCCCTTGACGGGGAGGGGTCGGGGGTGGGGAGCGGCCCGAGCACGATCCCCCCACCCCTAACCCCTCCCCGCAGAGGGGGAGGGGAATCCGGCCCACACTTCACGATACGCCGCTTCGCAATTGCCGCCGCGCTGACGCTGATGATCGGCACCGGCAGCGCCTACGGACTTTACCTGAAGGCCTTCGCCGACGCCGGACCGCTGCCGCTCGAGCAAGCGAAAGCGGTTTCGGTCACCGTCATTGATCGCGACGACCGCCTGCTTCGCGCCWTCACGACGACCGAAGGCAAGTGGCGGCTCCCTCTCGATCCGAAGGACGTCGATCCGCATTATCTGAAAATGCTCTTCGCATTCGAGGACAAGCGCTTCTACAGCCACCACGGCGTCGATCCGAAAGCCGTCACGCGCGCCGTCCTGCAGATGCTCCGTCACGGCCGCCTCATATCCGGCGGCTCGACGCTCACGATGCAGGTCGCGCGTCTTCTCGATGGCAAACACGAGCGCACCGCCGGCGGCAAGCTCCGCCAAATGGCACGCGCGATCGAGCTCGAGCGCACGCTGTCGAAAACCGAGATCCTGAAGCTCTACCTGCGTCTCGCCCCGTTCGGCGGCAACCTCGAAGGCGTGCGCGCGGCATCGCTCGCCTACTTCGGCAAGGAGCCGCGACACCTCTCGCTCGGAGAATGCGCGCTGCTCGTCGCGCTTCCGCAATCGCCCGAAATGCGCCGTCTCGATCGCAACCCCGAGGCCGCACGCCGCGCCCGCAATCGCGTGCTGACGCGCGCCGTGGCGGCAAATGTCATCACCGTCGCCGAAGCCGAACGCGCCAAGGCAGAACGCATTCCGGCCGTTCGTTACGCCTTCCCGATGCTCGCGCCGCATCTCTCCGAGACCGAGGCAGCCGCTCACCCCGCCGAGAGCGTCATCAAGCTGACGCTCGACCGCCCACTGCAGCAAAATCTCGAACGTCTTGCCCGCGAGCAAGCGCAAACGATCGGCGACAATGTCTCCACGGCCATCATCGTTGCCGACCACCAGACGGGCGAAATCCTCGCCGAAGTGGGCTCCGCCGATTACATGGACGCGACGCGCCACGGCGCGGTCGACATGGCGACGGCCGTTCGCTCACCGGGCTCCACGTTGAAGCCGTTCGTCTACGGTCTCGCGTTTGAAGCGGGCCTCGCACATCCCGCAACGCTGATCGAAGACCGGCCCGTGCGCTTCGGAACCTATGCGCCGAAGAATTTCGACGACGGCTATCACGGCACCGTCTCGATCCGCGAAGCGCTCGAGCAATCGCTCAACGTCCCGGCCGTACGGGTTCTGGCGCGCGTCGGACCCGGCAAACTCGCCGGCCGCTTCCGCCGCGCCGGTGTGACGGCCCGCTTTCCTGATAAGTCCGAACCGACGCTCGCGATGGCGCTCGGCGGAACGGGCCTGACGCTCGAAGAACTGACCCAGCTTTATGCGGGCCTGGCGCGCGGCGGTGACGGCATCATGCTGACGCATCGCTACGATCAGCGCGGCAAGATCTGGGGAGCGACGCACGTGAAGCCTCTCGTCAACGCGCATCGCCTGATGTCGCCCCTCGCCGCGTGGTACGTGTCCGATATTTTGAAAGACGCGCCGCCCCCGCTCAACGCCAAGGGCGGCCGCTTCGCCTACAAGACCGGCACCTCCTACGGTTATCGCGACGCGTGGGCCATCGGCTACGACGGCCGCTACGTCATCGCCGTCTGGGTCGGACGTCCGGACAATTCGTCCATTCCGGGCCTGATGGGCCGGAGCGCCGCCGCGCCGATCCTGTTCGACGCGTTCGAACGCTTGGCCGGTCCGCGCACGCCGCTTCCCGGCGCGCCCGCCAACGTCATCAGAGGTACGAACGCCGACTTGCCCGCGCCGCTCAAACGCTGGCGCGAGCCCGGCGACGACCCCGCTGCCGGCAAATTCCTGCAGCCGCCCGTCTTGATCTCGTTTCCGCCGGACCAATCCGAGATCGCAGAAACCGATCTCGACGGCGAACCCCTTGTGCTCAAGGCCGACGGCGGCGCCCTGCCGCTCACATGGCTCGTCGACGGCAAGCCCATTCCGTCCGACGCCCACACCCGTGAAGCCGTTTGGCAGCCGGAGAGCGCAGGCTTCGCCAAGCTTACGGTGATCGATGCCAATGGCCGTACCGACCGCGCATCGATCCGGTTAAGGTAAGCCCGCCCGCAACACCGCGGACAGGAGCTTGAAATGAACCTCGCAGATTTACGTCGCGTCTTCGCGCGCCAGATGCTGGCCATCGCCGGCGTAACGGGCAACGAACGGCTCGAAAACGCCTTCGCCAGCGTGTCGCGCGAAAAATTTCTCGGAATTGGCCGATGGCATATTTTGACGCCATGGTACCGTGGAGACGTTGACGAAAATGATCCGGCGCTCGTCTACCAGGACGTCGTCATCGCCCTTGACGTGGAGCGCGGCGTCAACAACGGCAGCCCGTCGCTGCACGCGCGCTGGCTTGATGTTGTCGCGCCGCGCCCGGGCGATTACGTGGCCCACATCGGCGCCGGAACCGGCTATTACTCGGCCATCATCTCCGAACTCGTCGGCCCGGAAGGCCGCGTGACGGCGGTCGAATACGACGCCGCCTGCGCCGTGAGAGCACGTGAAAATCTTGCCAGTCGCCCGAACGTCAACGTCGTGCACGCCAACGGCTGCTTCTGGCCCGAAGAAAAAGCCGATGTCGTCTACGTGAATTTCGCGATCCCCCGCCCGGCCGACCCCTGGATCGAAAATCTTAAACCCGGCGGACGGATGATCTTCCCCCTCGGCATTCCGAATTCGACCCGCTCGCACGGCCGCTCGTTGAACGGCGTCGCGATAACGGCAACACGCCGCGAAGCGGGTTACGAGGCATCGTCCGTGTGCCCGGTCTCGTTCGTTTTCGCGGAAGGACTGACGCCGGAACCCGGAAATGACGAAATCAGGAATTTGTATCGCAGCCTCAGAAGCGGCGGCTGGGAGAATGTCAAAAGTCTCGTTTGGAAGCAGCCCGCCGATAGTGCAGATTGCTGGTACGTTGGACCCGATTGGGCCCTGAGCTACACCGCCATTGCCTCCTGAACCTTTTTCTCGCGTCCTATATTCGGAATTCGATCGCCCATGAGACGCCACCGCGCCGCAACCGGGAAATATCTGCTTGTGCTCGCCCTGATTGCAGCGCCGCTGGCGTCGGGCGGCTGCAACGAGTCCGCAGAGGAAAAGGCGGCATCCGGCCGAACGCTTCCGGCGCTCGGTGCCAAGACCGACGAAACCTCCGTCTCGGGTATTTCATCCGGCGCTTACATGGCCGGACAATTCCAGATGGCGCACGCCAAACGCGTTGCAGGCGCCGGCATCATCGCGGGGGGACCTTACGGCTGCTCCGAAAGCATATTCGCCGGCACGCTTCCGGGCACCGGCACCGCGATCCTGAACCTTTCGAAAGCCGTCAACGGCTGCATGCTCGACCTTCTCGGCGTCTGGGGCGTCTCCGACCCGCAGGAACTTGCAACGAAGGCCAAAGAGCGCGCGGAGAAAGGCGAAATCGATCCGATCGCCGACGTCGTCAGAGACCGCATCTATCTCTTCACGGGAACAGCCGACCGCACCGTCGCATCATCGATCGTGCAGCACGCGGCGACGTTCTACGAAAAACTCGGCGTTCCCCAATCGAACATCGAACTCGTTGCGAACGTGCCCGCCGGCCATGCCTTTGTGACAGACGGCGAAGGCAGCGCCTGCGGAACCTCGGGCGAGCCCTACGTCGTCAATTGCAATTACGATCAGGCCGGCGCGCTGCTCAAGCAGATCTACGGCAGCCTCGAGCCGCGCGCCGCAACGCCAGCCGGTGATTTCATCAATTTCGACCAACGCCCGTTCTTTCGGCAGGACGACAGCACCGGACTCGCCGAAACCGGCGTCGTCTACGTTCCGAAATCCTGCAAGGAGCAGCCGGGCTGCCGCGTTCATATTGCCTTCCACGGCTGCTCGCAGAATCGCGAAGCCGTCGGCGACACGTTCATAAAGGAATCCGGCTTCGCCCGTTGGGCCGATACGAACCGGCTCATCGTCCTATTTCCACAAACGGCGGATTCCTCCATAAACCCGCAAGGGTGCTGGGATTGGTGGGGTTACACGGGGCCGAAGTATCTCACGCGCGATGCGCCGCAGATTGCCGCAGTGAACCGCATGCTCGATGCCTTGCAAGCGCCGGGAGGAGGCGCATAAACCTCAACGGCGAGTGGTGAATGCGCCTTAGGGGTGCCTGCATCGCCTGCCAGCGCGACGGAAGCCGCCGCTTCAGCGCGGCGAAATGGGGGGAAGTCCATAATGCTCGCACGCGAACGCCTTTTTGCGCCCCTCCTGTCCATGCCGGCGTCGGTGCCGTGGCCGCAACCCGCTGGCATAAGGCGAACGCTCGAAATCGCGGCGGCAGTCGCGACGATGGGATGCCTCATCATGGCGGCCGCGCTGCCGAACGATCGTGACAACGCCTCGTCGAGAGCCTCCGGTGGCATTCCCGTTTCGACCGCCCTCCAACCCGGCCGCGAAACCGATTTCGGCGCCTACCTTGGCGCGCCCTATCATGTTCCGAGCGACTTTCATCTCGTGAAGAAGGGCGTCACCGACCTCACGATCAAGAACGTCAACTGGTACACGCACCCGTTCGAAAACCCGCTCTACTACGGCATCCGCCTGCAACGCTGGTTCACGGGTCGCTTCGGCTCGATGATCGACTTCACCCATTCAAAGGTTTACGCGCCGCTCGACGAGGAAGCGCCTTTCGAAGGCACGTTCGATGGCAAACCGCTGCCGCCGACGGCGAAGCCTAAAGACTATTTCAAAAAGCTCGAATGGACGCACGGCCATAACATGCTGACGCTCAACGGCCTGATCCGTCTGCCGTCGCTCGGAATTGTTTCGCCCTACTTCGGTGCCGGTGCCGGATTGTCGTTTCCGCATTCGGAAATCCATCCGAAGACCGACCCGTCACGAACCTACGAATACCAATACACCGGCCCTGCCGGCCAAGCGCTCTTTGGCCTCGAGTTCCGCCTACCAACCGGCTCCGTCTTCGTCGAATACAAATTCACGTTGGCCGATTACTGGGGCCCGCTCACAGGTCGCGACGGAACGTGGTTCCCGATCGACATGTTGAACCAGTTCTCACGCTGGTGGAAAGGCGAGGAGCCCCCGAACGGCTGGGCTGGCGCGCGCCTGACGAGCCATCAGGTAATCGGCGGCTTCCTCACACGCTTCGTGCCGAAAACCGCCGGCGCGAGGTAAGCAGCAAGCTTCGCTGCGAACGTCCGAACTTCGGCGGCAAGCCACGTTTCAAAAACGGCTGCGGCTTCCGAAGTTTTCGCGCCTGCACGGCTGACGAGATAGTAGCCCTGCCGTGACGTGACGACATCGAACGGACGCACGAGCCGCTTCGCGAGAAGCGCATCGCCCGCCTGAATCTGATCGCAGAGCGCGAAGCCTTGTCCCGCTTCCGCTGCTGCCAGCGCAAGATCGCCGTTGAGCGTTGGACCCGAAGGCACAACCACGCCGGAAATTCCCGCCGCCGCAAGCCACGCATTCCAGCACTCCTTCGCAGTCTCCTGGATCAGAAGGCCGCCATCCAAATCCAGCGGCGCCGCAAGAGGATTGTCCGCCAGGAATTTCGGACTGGAAACGAGCATGAGTTCCGCGTCGGCGAGCTTCCGTGCATCGACACCGCTCCATTCGCCGTTACCAAAGCGGATACCGAGATCGACGTCCTCTTTGGCGAAATCGACGAGCCGGTGGCCCGGATCGAGGACAATATCGATCCCCGGATGAAGCTCCGTGAACTTTCCGAGCCGCGGCACCAGCCAGAGCGCCGCGAACGAAACGTCCGACGTCACCACCAATCGCTTCCGCCGCCGTGACGGACGCGCGAAACGGCTCGACGCGGCCGCGATCAGATCGAAACCCTTCGTCAAATCCTGAGCCAGAGATTGCCCGGCTTCCGTCAGCACCACGCCCCGGCCCGTCCTCTCGAAGAGGGGCGTTCGAAATTGAGATTCCAGCGTGCGGACATGACGGCTGATCGCAGCGTGCGTGACGTTGAGTTCGATAGCCGCGCGCGAAAAGCTCGAAAGCCGCGCGGCGGCTTCGAACGCTTTCAGAGCATTGAGCGGCGGCAGTCTGCGGACCATGCCTGATGTAACAAAAACTTACACGTTATGTAAAGCAATGCCGTTTGTCCGGCGTAGCCTCGAGGCGCACCGTTCCTCTAGCGAACGTCGGAAGCGGAGAACGGCAATGATGCGCGTGATCGAACAGCTGATCGAAACGATAGAAGCGCTTTTCTATCCGGATCGGCGCCCCCTGAACTGCAAACGCTGACAGTGCAGCGCTATTCGTTCCGGCAAAGACCTATGCTGACTTCGGCGTCCCGATCAATGTGTCTTTCGCTGGTTCGGTCTGGTGCCCAACCGATCCACTCGCACCGTTGGTATCGTCCGGATAAAGTTTTTGAGTCAAAACCGCGTAGGCGGATTTGGCATCGGTGATACCTTGGTCAACCGGCGCCGGGCCGTTCATCGTCAGCGTGCTGACGGCCTGCTGCATCGCGTCCAATTTCGCGCCGTCCGGATTAGGCTTAGCGGCCTTGGCCGCAACGGCAGCGTCATAATCGGCCTGCTTGTCCGCAACCTGCCCTTCAAAGATTTTGGCGGCCATATCCGAAGCGGACGGAATCTCTTCGGATTCCATTCCGGTGCGACCATAGTCGTCAAAAGTGGTGCTGAAGGAGAACGCCTCCGGCGGAAACATTTCGCGATGGGCCATGATGACGTCGCGCAAAGCGAAGTGACGCGCTTGGTCCGGGGCAATCATGACGTGCGTTTCTTCCTTGGCCTTCCGCATCTCCTCTTTGACCATGTCATTGAACTCGGCCTGGAGATCGGGGTCCGAAAAAACCTTCCTCAATCCTTGAGCGACATCGTCCGAGCTTGCCTTGAAACCCGTGAAGGAAAGGAAGGCCAAGACTTCCCGTTGTTGCCGTTTTGGCTGGAGAGGCCCCGATGCAGCTTTACCGGCTCGCGCCGCCTCGGACGTGATGAATGTGGAGTCGTCGCTCTTGCCGTCGCCCGAAGATCCGTTGTCGGACTTGCCCCTCAGCAACTGCAACGCCACCACACGGCTGCTGTAGTTGTGCGTGCTGTCGATCGCGGTCATGGGATGCGCCCCCGAATCAAAAAGCCTAGGCCATTTGATATAGGATGGCGTTAACACGTTCTTAATGAACGTAGTCGCGCAGCCGTGAAACCAAGGCAGCCCTCGCGGCCTCGCTGGGCCGCGCTTAAAACCGCTTCAGCAGCCGGTCGATGTATTCGAGTTCATCCTGCGGCCTGCGGCTCTCGCCCGAACGCTTGCGCAGCTCTTCGAGAATTTCCCGCGCCCGCTGCGCATCGATCGCATCGGGAACTTTGACAGACGTGCCGAGGTCTGGCCCCTGCGCACGCTGCGGCCGGCCCATCGGATCGCGCGGAGAATTGCCGCCGCGCCCGAGGCGTTGCTGCGCATTCTTCTGCATCTGCTCGGCCATCTGCTGGGCGCTCTGACGCATCTGTTCGAGCGCCTGCCCCTGCTGATTGGCCGCTTCGTCAAGATCGCCCTGCTTCAAGGCGTCCTCGGCTCTGCCCATGGAGTCCTGCGCCTTGCCGAGCTTGTCGGGATCGCCCGCGCCCATGTCCTCGAGATCCTTCTTGAGCTTCTCGAGTTCGTTGCGCAGTTGCGCCTGACGGTCTTGCAGACTGCCTTTGCCGCGCCGCTGCTGTCCGGCGGACTTGCCTTGCGAACCCTGCTGGCCTTCGCCCTGCTGTCCGCCGCCTTCCTGATCGGCCTGCATGTCGCCTTGCCCGCCTTGCTGACGGCCTTGGCCCTGCTGGCCTTGCTTGCCCTTGCCGGACTTCGGCGAACCCTGACCGTTCGGGTCGTCCTGCGAGCCGCCCTGTCCTTCCTGACGGCGCTGCTGCCCGAAGGTGTCGTCCATCAACTGCTGCTGCTTGCCGGTGAGATCGCTCAGCTCGTTGAGCTTCTTCATCATCTGCTGCGCGCGCTTCTGCTGCGCGCGCGCTTCCGGCGAATTGCTCGCCTGCAGACGATCCATCAATTCCCGCATCTCCGACAGCATCCGCTCGGCTTCATCGCGTGAACCCTCGCGCGCGCTCTTCTCCAGATCCTTCAGCATCTGGTCGAGGTCTTGCTGCCCGAGTTCCGAACTCTGATCGTCCTGCTGCTGCTGATCGCCGGAGGGATTTTCCTTCTCGGCGTTCTTCTGCATTTCGTTGAGATAGTCGTTGAGCCGCTTCTTCAGCTCCGCCATCGCGTCCTGGATTTCCTTGTCGTCGCCCTTCTCGATAGCATCCGACAGGCGATCCTGCGCATCCTTCAGCGACCGCTCGGCTTGCGACAGCGCGCCGTCCTCGATCTTCAGCGCAATCTGCCAAAGCTCATCGATCGACTCGTTCAATGCCGTACGCGTTTCCTGCCGGTCGAGGCGATGATAGATCGCCCTGAGACCGAGGTAGACGCTGTTGTCCTTGATGAAGCCCTCCGGCTCCATGGTCAGCGCATCGAGCGCACGCACGACCTTAGGCCGGTTGCGCGAATCTTCTGCAAGTTTGCGCCGCTGCTCGACCACGGCGCGCGCCAGCGGATTTTTGAAGCGCCGCGACGGCAGAACGATTTCGATCGGCTCGCTGCGCCCGACCTGACCGCCGACGTCCGTCGCCTCGAGCCAGAGCTGAACGCGCTGCCCCGCCCACGGATGCTCGCCGATGTCGAGAAGCGCCGAGGTATCGACCGTCTTCGCGCCGGGACGCGGAATCTTGAGGCTTAGCACCGGCGGCCGTTCGAGCGGCAACCGCGGCCCCGTGAGCGGCGGCGGCTGCGCCCATGACTTCGCGTTATCGACGGGCTTCGGGGCCACCTTGAGCACCTTAACTTCGGCGCTCTGCAAACCGTAATCGTCCTCGGCCTTGTAGAAGACGCGCATCGATCCGCGCGGCGTGCCGGTGATGTCCTTGGTCAGTGCGATTTTCGGCAGCGCGTCGGGAATGACATCAAATGTCCAGGCTCCGAGCTCCCGCGTTCCCGACAAGGCGCGGATGCGCGCCGATTTGCGGATTTCGTACCGCGTCTCGGAGACGTTCGAGGTAGTCCCGCTTTTCGATGCCTCAGGCGGCACGATGAGCGGCGCGGTCGCGCCGTCACTCAAGACTTCGAGCGATAGGCCGCCCGAGCCGAACCCGCTGCCCCTGAGCGTCAGCAGGCTTCGATCTGGAATCTCGAAAAATGTGGTCCGCTCTTTTGTCTCGGCGCCAGCCGACTGCGAGCCGTCGGCAAGCAGCACGGGTGGTAACGCCGTATAGGGTGGCGGCGTGACCCAGGCATCCACACGGGCCGCCGGCCCGGACTCACCCCCGCCGAAACGGAAAGCCGACGCCAGCCGGTCGCCGAGGTTCCCCGTGGCCAGCAAGGCGACTGGAATGAGCAGGACGAGCAGAAGCCCGCGCACCGCCCACGGATCGAAACGATCGGTTCTCGGAGCGGGACGGCCAACCCGAAGACGCGCGATTGCCCGCGCCAGGCGTTCGCGGTGCGCCTGCCAGATGGCGGACGTCGTGGCGTCCGACGCGCCGGACGTCAGAGTGTCCTCGTAGGACGTCGCAGGCCGGTGCGGTACGTTCGAACGGCGTTCGATCCGGCGGATGGCATCATCGCGTGACGGCCACGGCACACGAACCGCGTAAACGACGGCCGCGACGGCGCCCAGCGCAAATGCAGCCAGCAGAAGCTTATGGATCAGCGGATCGAGGTAGGGCCAGACCCCGGCGAACGACAAAATGGCGAACACGATCGCCAAGCCGATGACGAGCCACAGCCGCGGCCAAAGCCGCTCGAAAAACAGCGCAAGCGTACTGAGGCGAACTTTGCGCGCAAAAGACCGCGAGATCTCGGGACCAGGATCCCTGCTTTGAGGCTCTACCATGCCCGCCTAAGCTAGCACGGGGTCCACCCCCCGCACGTTAACAAAATGCAACATGAACGGGCTTCCACTCGGGGTTTTCCACCCTTCGGCGACGCCGGGTCGCATGGCCCCGAAAAACGACAAAGGCCGAGATTTCTCCCGGCCTTCGATCGCAATTCTTTTTTGTGACAGCCGCGCTGTACTACTCGTTCCAGGCGTCGCCCTGCTGCTTGGACCATGTGTCCTGATCCGGCGATCGCGGCACCGACACCGCAGTCGGCTTTTTGCGCCGGGAGAAGAGCTTCTTTAGGCCGCCCTTCTCGTCTTCGTCATCGACGAGACCCTTGCCGCCGGTGGCATCACCCATCGCCATGCGCAGCGTCGGCGAGAACTTCGCACTGGCGGAATACGCCCGTCTTGCGCCGGGCGTGGGCGCCGCAGAATAGCGGGCATTCGCTTCGGCCATCGCCGCCATCGAGGCGCTAAAGCGTTCTTCATCGAGAGCGATGCTCGCGACGTTGGCACTTTGAACACCCATCCGGATGCCCTCGCGCGCGCTTTCCAGTCCGGCGCCGAGGAAGAGCACGAGCCAGCCCTTCTTCTGCCGTTCGTCAAGAAGTGCCTTGATGCTTTCGTAGCTGTGTTTGCGGCTCGAATTCTCCAACCCGTCCGTCACGACGACGAGAATGGCCTTGTCGTCGACGGCGCGCTTGTCGAGCCCGTCAATGCCGCGGCCGACGGCGTCGAGCAGCGGCGTGCCGCCGCGCGGTTCGAAGTCGGCCGGCGAAATATCGGCTGCCGCAGATAGCGTCGATTTTCGGATGATCTCGTAAGCTCCAGTGTCGAAAATCGCGAGTTCGAAATCGGCGTCCTTCAGATTGTCGTCGTTGCGGCTCTTCGAGAGATAGGCGTTCACGCTTTCGATCGTCGCGGCGCGGCAGTCTTCCATCGACCCTGAACGGTCGAGCACCATGGTGATTGCGGTCTTGGTCGGTAGAGCTTTGGACTGAGTGGGGGACTGGGCTTCGGGAGTAGCTTCCGTCATGTCATCGTCCTTTTCAGCTTTCCCAGATGTCCTTGTCGCTCTTGAGCATCCGGGTAATGGCCGCCAGTTTTCCCTCGGACGCGCGCAATCGCGTCTGGAGGTCGGCGACGTCGGTGTCGACGTGACTCGCGAAAAGCTCAGCAGGATCGAGGCGAACCTCTTCGCAGGCGGCGAGGAATTGCCTGAGCGTCATCTCTGTCGCGCCGTTCTCGATGCGCGAATACTGGCTGTTCGAAAGTCCCATCGCTTCGGCGACGGTCGATTGCGTCAACCCGGAAAGCTTGCGCGCTTCCGCCAGACGCTCGCAGATCGCTGCGAGGCGTTCGTCAATGCTTCGAGGTTTCGGGCGTTTCGACACGTCTTGCATTTAGTGCAACATGCAATTGCGTCAAGCGCAAGTCGAAGGCCGGGCAAAAATAATTTTTGAATGGCTGAGGTTGAACCCCTCATCCGGCCTTCGGCCACCTTCTCCCAATGGGAGAAGGAATCCCCCGTACCGTTCCCGTCACAAGACTCGAGTTGCGCTCAACGAGGATCGCAGCTTCACTTTCCTCTCCCGGAACGGGAGAGGATGCCCGTAGGGCAGGTGAGGGACTTTGCGTCAGCCGGGCCGCGTCTGCATCAAGTCCCCTCATCCGGCCTTCGGCCACCTTCTCCCGATGGGAGAAGGAAAGGTCTGCTACCGCTCCCAACGCAACTTAGACGAAGCGCTCAAGACGAACGAAGCATCCTACTTTCCTCTCCCGGGACGGGAGAGGATGCCCGTCGAGCCGGAGGCTCGCTTTTGGAGGTGAGCCGAAGGCTCGCCTTCGGCGAGATGGGCAGGTGAGGGACCTGCCCACGGCATGATCGCCAGATCTTGGTGTCGTCACCGCGCAAACAGCGGAGACGACCGCCTCAAATCCAAGGCGGAATGCGATCGGCGCCGATCAGATCGTCATAGCTGACGCGGGGCCGGACGACGGCAAATTGGTCGCCGTTCACAAGCACTTCTGGCACCAAAAGACGGCTGTTGTAGGTCGATGACATCACCGCGCCATAGGCACCCGCCGTCATGACCGCGAGGAGATCCCCCGGCTCGACCGGCGGCAACGCCCGGTCCTCCGCGAGAAAATCGCCCGTCTCGCACACCGGACCGACGATATCCTGCTGGATCGGTGACATGTCCGAGCGCGCTTCGGTGACCGGCCAAATGTCGTGGTAGGCCTCGTAGAGCGTCGGCCGGATCAAGTCGTTCATCGCCCCGTCGACGATCGTGAACGTCTTGTCGGTGCCTTCCTTGACGTAGATGACCTTCGTGACGAGCACTCCGGCGTTACCGACGATCATGCGGCCGGGTTCGAGAATGATCTTGAGGCCGAGACCGCCCAGCGCCTCCTTGACGACGGCCGCATATTCGTCGGGCGTCGGCGGAATGTCGTTCGCACCCCGGTAAGGGATGCCGAGACCGCCACCGATATCGAGATGCTCGAGCGCAATCCCGTTGGCCTTCAAATCGCGCGCAAGATCGGCAAGCAGCCGGAACGCATCGCGGAACGGCGCGAGATCGGTGATCTGGCTGCCGATATGCATATGAATTCCGGAAATCTTGATTCCGGGAAGCTTCGCCGCCTCGGCGTAAAGCTGCCGCGCATCCTCGTAAGGAACGCCGAACTTGTTTTCGGCTTTGCCCGTCGAGATTTTCGCATGCGTCTTCGCATCGACATCCGGATTGACGCGAATAGCAATGGACGCAGTCTTGCCGAGCGACGTCGCAACTTCGCTCAATGCCAGAAGCTCCGGCTCGCTCTCGACGTTGAAGCCGTGAATGCCCTCTTCGAGCGCGTAAGCCATCTCGCCCCGCGTCTTGCCGACACCGGCGAAAATGATCTTCGATGCCGGAACCCCGGCCGCACGGGCACGGCGAAGTTCGCCTTCCGAGACGACGTCCATACCCGCGCCAAGCCGCGCCATCGTAGCAAGCACCGCCTGGTTCGAGTTGGCCTTGACCGCAAAGCAGATGAGCGCGTTCTGGTCCGCGAACGCCCTCGCCAAAACCTCGTAATGGCGGACGAGGGTCGCTGTCGAATAGCAATAGAAGGGTGTTCCGACCTCAGCCGCGATGTGTGCGAGGCTTACATCCTCCGCGTGAAGGAGGCCGGACTTATACTGAAAGTGATGCATGGGAGCGCTTCTAGCGGATGAGGAAGACCCGCGTCACCGAAAAATGCTGGGAGCGTTCAAAAACCGGTTCGGCGAACCGCTTACCGCAACAGCGGGTCAAGAATGAACGACTCGTGTGGCTTCGGCGGCGCATCCGAATTCTGGCCGGCGGCCTGAGCATTGGGCGATTTCGCATCACCCGCAGCCTTGGCGGCAGGAGGCGGCTCGAGAGGCCCCTTGACGCCGCACCCTGCAAAACCCGCGCAAGCCGCGCCGACGAGCGCCACCGCGATCCAGGATTTCGTGCTGCCTAGGCGCACGGCCATGCCAAAAACACTCCAAAACCGTTCGGCCCGCTCGGAAGGCAGGCTATGTAACTAAGACTTTTAGACCTTCGCCCGCGCCTTTTCCAACCGCTTGAGCCACTGACGGGCCATTTTGGCGACGTTCTGTGGCGCGGTTCCCCCATAGCTCGTTCGGCTCTTGACCGAATTTTCCACAGACAGCACCGAAAATACGGCTTTCGTGATGCGCGGCTCGACGGCCTGCATGTCGGTTAGGCTCAATTGATCGAGATCGACGCCCTTGGTTTCGGCCGCCTTCACGATGGCGCCCGTCACGTGATGCGCCTCGCGGAACGGCATCTTGAGCTCCCGGACGAGCCAGTCCGCGAGATCGGTCGCCGTCGAATAGCCGCGCCCGGCGGCAGCGCGCATGGCCTCCGCGTTGGGTTCGAGATCCGCAATCATGCCCGCCATGGCCGCCATGACGAGTCTGAGGCTCGCGAGCGCGTCGAACGTCGTCTCCTTGTCCTCCTGCATGTCCTTCGAGTAGGCGAGCGGCAGCCCCTTCATCACGATGACGAGGCCTTGGAACGCCGACGCGATGCGGCCGACCTTGGCGCGCGCCAGTTCCGCAGCGTCGGGGTTGCGCTTCTGCGGCATGATGGACGAGCCGGTGGTAAACCGGTCGGAGAGCTTCACGAAGCCGAACTGTGGCGTCATCCAGATGACGATCTCTTCGGCGAGGCGCGAGAAATGCACGGCCGCGATGGTCGCCGCGGCAAGGGTTTCGAGCGCGAAGTCGCGATCCGAGACGCCGTCGAGCGAATTCGCCATTGGCCGGTCGAAGCCGAGCGCCTCCGCCGTCATTTCACGGTTGATCGGGAACGACGTACCGGCGAGCGCGGCCGAGCCGAGCGGCGATTCATTGAGCCGCTTTCTGGCGTCCGCGAACCGGCCGCGGTCGCGCGCGATCATTTCGACATAGGCGAGCAGATGATGGCCGAAGGTCACCGGTTGCGCAGGTTGCAGATGCGTGAAGCCCGGCATGACGGTCGCCGCATGCGCCTCGGCCTTCTCGGCGAGCGCCTGCTGCACGTTTTCCAAAGCCGCGTCGATGCCGTCGATGGCGTCGCGCACGAAGAGCCGGAAATCCGTCGCGACCTGATCGTTCCGCGAGCGTGCGGTATGCAGCCGCCCCGCCGCCGGACCGATCAGCTCTTTCAGACGGTTTTCGACGTTCATATGGACGTCTTCGAGCGCGCGCGAGAACTCGAACGTGCCCGCGTCGATCTCGGCCTTGATCTTGTCGAGGCCTTTTGCGATTTCGCGCGCGTCGGTTTTGGCTATGATGCCCGCCTCGGCGAGCATTGCCGCATGCGCCTTCGAGCCGCGAATGTCCTGCGGGGCAAGCTGCTTGTCGAAGCCTATTGAGGCATTTATCTCCTGCATGATCTCGGCAGGAGACATTGCGAAACGGCCACCCCACATGGTGTTGGCTGGCTTGTCGGTCACGGGCGGCTCCGTATCAGAGAAGAAAACAAGGTTACCAAATGACAGCGAACGGCGCGGGAAACCCGCAAAAGGCTCTTTGGATAGTGGCGCTGTCGGCGCTGGCCGGGTTTGGGGCCGTATACGTTATCGGAGGCGGGTTAAGCAACGGAAGTTCGGACGATTCTGGCGCCCGCGCGCAGAATATATCGCCGCCCACCGTTGGGGAGTCCGGCACGTCGTCGTTCAAGCTCGGCGAGATGGCGGCCTTCGTAACCAAAAAGACGCCTGAGCCGCTACCCGACATCACCTTCCAGGACGCCGCCGGAAAGGATGTCACGCTCTCAAGCTTCAAGGGCAAGACGATCCTTCTCAATCTGTGGGCGACCTGGTGCGAGCCCTGCCGCGAGGAGATGCCGGCCCTCAACCACCTCCAGAAGGAGCTCGGCAGCGACAAGTTCGAGGTCGTGGCGCTGAGCCTCGACCGCAAGGGCTACGAGGCGTCGCGCAAATTCCTCGACGATTTGAAAGCCGGCAACGTGAAGCTCTATTCGGACGCGACCGCCAAGCAGGGCATGGCCCTGAAGCTTCTCGGAATGCCGACGACGATCCTCATCAACAAGGACGGATTGGAAGTCGGACGGCTGGCGGGTTCGGCGAAATGGGATTCCGACGACGCCAAAAAGCTCATCGAGGCGGCGATGAACTAGCCACCTCGAGGGCAATTCGAAAGCGAAGCCCAGTCCTAGACCCAGTCCGAAGCCCAGATGGGCAGCGGTTTTACTTCTTCTTCGTTTTCTGCGTCAGCGCCGAAGCGGCAACCGATTTCGCTTCCTTGCTTGACTTCGGGTCATGGAGGATTTTCGACGCTTCCGACGCGACCTTCTTGCTCGTTGTTTCCTTTGGGCTGCCGGTCTGCGTGAGCGCCGAAGCTGCAACCGACTTTTCAGCCTTCGTCGCCGTCTTGCTGCTCAGCACCTTTGAGGCTGCCGAAGAGACCTTTTTGCTGGTGACTTCCGATTTCGCCATGGGCGTCGCTTCCTTGTTTCGGGGGGGCCGCGAGGTACGGTCCCGCGGGTTCGAATCATGCCAGATTCGAATACGACGTGTAATGACAGGCGGGCACCGTTTCCATAGTCTTTCGAGGCCCACGATAACGGACGGGCGCTTCTGATCTCCGTCACCTCGTACGCCGAATTGACACCCCGCGCCCGAGAGGCGACAAGGCGCGTCTCGCAATTCCAATACCCGCACAGCATCGGAGACGCTTTCCCATGGCCCACGACGACCTGAAGAAGACAATCGAAACGGCTTGGGAAGCCCGCGACGGCCTTTCGTTCGATACTAAGGGCCCAGTGCGCGACGCCGTCGAAACCGCCTTAAATCTGCTCGACAAGGGTGAAGCCCGCGTCGCCGAGAAGGCGGACGGCACCTGGGTCGTCAATCAGTGGCTGAAAAAGGCAGTCCTTTTGTCGTTCCGCCTCAATGACATGGAAATGATCCCCGGCGGCCCGGCAGGCAGCTTCTACTGGGATAAGGTGCCTCCGAAGTTCGCCGGCTGGACGGAAGCCGACTTCCGCAAGGGCGGCTTCCGGGTGCTGCCCGGCGCCATCGTTCGCCGCTCGGCCTACATCGCTCCCGGCGCCGTTTTGCTCCCCTCGTTCGTCAACCTCGGCGCCTACGTCGACAGCGGCACGATGGTCGACACCTGGGCGACGGTCGGAAGTTGCGCTCAGATCGGGAAGAATTGCCACATTTCCGGCGGCGCCGGCATCGGCGGCGTGCTCGAGCCCCTTCAGGCCGGCCCTGTCGTGATCGAGGATAACTGCTTTATCGGCGCCCGTGCCGAAGTCGCCGAGGGCGTTCAGGTCGGCGAAGGCTCGGTGCTTTCGATGGGCGTCTACATCGGCGCCTCGACAACGATCATCGATCGCGCCACAGGCGAAAAAATGTTCGGTAAGGTGCCTCCCTATTCCGTCATCGTATCGGGTACGATGCCGGGCAAGCCTCTGCCGAACGGGGAACCAGGTCCAAATCTCTACTGCGCCGTGATCGTCAAGCGCGTCGATGAGAAAACGCGCAGCAAGACCAGCATCAACGAGCTTCTTAGGGATTGATTGGAAGCAGATGGCGACGCCTTCGAGATTCCGTACGCTTGATCCGGCTCGCATCACGGCGAGCCTCGATCAGCTTGCTCGGCGTATCGAAGAGCGATTTCCGGGCGCCGGCCTCGCAAACGTCTGCCGTGACATCCTCGCGCTCGCCAAGGAAACGGCGAGCGCAGCGCAGGAGATCAACCGCCCGCATTTCTTCCTGCGTTTCATCATCTGGCTTGCGACCACCGCCGGGGTTGCCCTGCTGATCGTGGTCGCTCAGCTCATTTTCGGTAGCACCAAAGCGAACGACGACCTTTTCGGCACGCTGCAGGGCATCGATTCCGGCTTCAATATTGTCGTGCTGATGGGCGCGACGCTGTATTTCGTCTCGTCGCTCGAGTCGCGCTGGAAGCAGCGGAAGGCGCTTGCCGCGCTGCACGAGTTCCGCTCCATCATCCATGTCATCGACATGCACCAGCTGACGAAAGACCCGAGCATGCTGGCGGGCGTGCATACGTCGAGTTCGCCCAACCGGAGCCTGTCCCCGTTCGAGCTCGTTCGTTATCTCGACTATTGTTCCGAGATGTTGTCGCTCACGGCCAAGCTTGCCGCGCTCTACGCCGAGAAGCTCAGCGACCCAGTCGTGGTCGACGCGGTCGGCGACCTCGAACGGCTGACATCGGACCTATCCGGCAAGATCTGGCAGAAGATCACGATCGTGCAGAGCCTCGAAGGCCGCGACATACCGTTGCCGTCGGTGGCCAAGCTTTATCCGCAGCCGAGCTGAAAGGCCGCAAAGCCGCATGGAAGATCTGGCAGCGCTGCTGTTTTCTGTCCACGGCCGCATCACCCGAACGATGTGGTGGATAGGAACGATCATCACGTGCGCCGCGTGTCTCGCTGCCACCTTCATGTTCGACCCTGGACTTTTCGATCCCGAGAGCAATACGCAGGCGCCGCCCAGCATTCTGGGAACCGCCACCCAGCTCGCCTTGCTCTGGCCGATCACTGCCATATCGGTTAAGCGCCTCGCCGATTGCGACTGGCCGATGTGGCCCGCGCTCATTATTGTCCCATCATCGGGCATTCTTGATATCGGGCCGCATTTCGGATTTATGGTCGATATCGATCGCTTCACACCCGGCGAAAAAGCGGTCCTGATTGCGTTGGCGATCCCCGGTTTCGCCCTGATGCTCTTTAACGGCAGCGTTCGCGGAACGCGCGGACCGAACCGCTACGGACCCGATCCGTTTCAAAAACAAGTTCAAACGGCAATATGACCCTGATTCCCACCGATCCCGTTGCTCTCTCACAGGCGCTCATCCGCTGCGAAAGCGTCACGCCCGACGAAGCCGGCGCCCTGACGCTGCTGCAGAACGTGCTGGAACCGGCAGGCTTCACCTGTCACCGCCTCGTCTTCTCCGAGCCCGGCACGCCGGACGTCGATAATCTTTACGCGCGCCTCGGCTCAGGCCGGCCGCACCTCTCGTTCGCCGGACACACCGATGTCGTCCCGGTTGGCAACGAAGCGGCCTGGACCGTCCCCCCGTTCGCCGGCGAAATCCGCGAAGGCCTCCTCTACGGTCGCGGCGCCGTCGACATGAAAGGCTGCATCGCGGCATTCGTTGCAGCGTCACTCAAGTACATCCATCATTACAACGGCCTGCCGCGCGGCTCGCTATCGTTCATCATCACCGGCGATGAAGAAGGCCCATCGATCAACGGCACGATGAAAATCCTCGAATGGCTGAAGGCACGAGATGAAGTCATCGATGCCTGCCTCGTCGGCGAACCGTCGAACCCGAAAGCGCTCGGCGATGAAATTCGCATCGGCCGCCGCGGCTCGCTCAACGTCGATCTGATCGTTCACGGCAAGCAGGGGCATTCCGCGTATCCGCAAATCGCCGACAATCCGGTCCCGAAACTCGCCCGCATCATCGACCGCCTATCGACGACGAAACTCGACGACGGAACAGAAAGCTTCCAGCCGTCGAATTTGCAGGTAACGGTGATCTCCGTTCCGAATACGGCGACGAACGTGATACCGGGACGAGCGGTCGCCAAGCTCAACATCCGCTATAACGACGGCTGGACGCGTCCGACGATCGAAGAGTGGGTGCGGAAAACGACCACGAGCGCGGCAGCCGAGGTCGACGCCAAATACGATCTCGCATTCTCCGGCACCGGCGACGTCTTCCTGACGAAACCGGGTCCGCTCGTCACGACGCTGAAGGACGCCGTCAAATCCGTCACCGGCCGCACGCCCGCGCTGACGACAGGCGGCGGTACATCCGACGCGCGCTTCATCAAGGACATCTGCCCGGTGGTCGAATTTGGTCTCGTCAATCAGACGATCCATCAGGTCGACGAGCACACGAGCGTCGCCGACCTCGAAACGCTGACCGAAATCTACGGGCGTTTCATAACGAACTTCTTCCGCAACGGTTGAATACGCGTCATCCCCGACCGAGCCGCGTAAGTGGAGTTGAGAGGCGCTGAATTCCCCTCCCCTTGACGGGGAGGGGTTAGGGGTGGGGTGAAGCTTGCAGCCCTGCGTCAAATGAAAAAGGCCGCCATATCCGGCGGCCTTCTCAAATTACCCCGCTAAAGAGCGATCGTTAGATCGACTCTTTCAGCTCCTTCGCGGCGCGGAAGGCGATCTTCTTCGAAGCCTTGATCTTGATGGCTTCGCCCGTTGCCGGGTTACGGCCCATGCGTGCCGGACGCTTGCGAACCTGCAGAACGCCGAGACCGCCGATGCGGATGCGGGCGCCCTTCTTGAGATGCTTCGAAATCTGCGCGACGAGATCTTCGAGCAGCGCAACCGACTGCTTCTTCGGAATCTCGTGGGCTTCCGCGAGTGCCGCGGCAATATGCTTCAAAGTTACGGTTTCAATCTTCGCCGCAGCCTTGGCCGGAGCCTTGGCTGAAGTCTTTGCTGGCGCAGCTGCCTTTGCCATTGTCGTCCCTCTTATGCGAATCGGTTTGGTATCAAACACTACATCGTTGAAGCCCAAAAACATGCTGATTCCGGGCCTTTTTCGAATGAAGCGCGCGAAAAAAGCAGCATTTGTGGCTCGAAAGCAAGCGTCCCGTGGGGGTTGGACGCAAAAAAAGCCGCCGAATCCGCAGATTTTAGTGCGTTTTGGCGGAATGAGGCGAATGAACGAGGGATATAAAATCGAAAGTTTGCGAAGGGAGCCTCTTCGCAAACGATACTATTTGAAATGCTTCGACAGCTTCAGACCCTGGCCTTGGTAGTTCGATTTGAGCCCCTGGCCATAGAGCGTTTCCGGCGTTTCCGTCATCCGCTCATAGATAAGCCGGCCGATGATTTGCCCGTCTTCGAGGATGAAAGGCACCTTGTGCGAGCGCACTTCGAGAACGACGCGCGAGCCTTTGCCCCCCGCCGCCGCGTGTCCGAAGCCCGGGTCCATGAACCCCGCATAATGCACGCGGAATTCGCCGACGAGCGGATTGAACGGCACCATTTCGGCGGCATGCGTCGGCGGCACATGCACCGCTTCCTTGGAAGCCAGGATGTAGAACTGATCGGGATCGAGGATGAGCCGGTGCTTGTCCTTGACGTAGATGGGGTCCCAATAGTCCTCGACCGGATAGGCGCCGACCTTGTCGACATCGACGACGCCGGTATGGCGCCGCGCGCGAAATCCGACGAGCCCCGTTTCATCGCCCGCAAGATCGACCGTCAGCGCGATACCGCCGGAAATATCGGCGTTCTCCGCCGAAACCAGACGTTCCCGGAGCTGCAGTTCGCGCAGCGCCGTATCGCTGTCGGCGGCCGGCCCGTTGCGAAAACGGATCTGCGACAGCCTGGAACCTTTTCGGACGACGATCGGAAACGTCTGCGGACAGATCTCGGCGTAGAGCGGTCCATTGTAGCCGCGTGGAATTTGATCGAACGCCCCGACCCCGTCGGCGATGACGCGCGTGAACACGTCGAGCCGCCCCGTCGAGCTTTTGGGATTCGCCGAAGCTTCGACGTCGTTCGGCAACGCCAGGGACTCGAGCAGCGGCACGATGTAGACGCAGCCCGTTTCGAGCACCGCCCCTTGGCTGAGGCTGATCGTATGCAGCGCCAGATCGTCGAGCTTCCCCTGCACCCGCCCGCCCGGCCTCGGAAGAAAGCTTGCGCGCACCCGGTAGGCGACGGCACCAAGCCGGAGGTCGAGACTCGCGGGCTGCACCTGTCCCTCGATGACAGGCTCCGCAATCCCGATTTCGCCGTCGGCAATCATGCCCGCGACGACTTGCGACGGAAGAATACCGGCCGCTCGCTCGCGACGCCGCGACGCCGAATGTGTTTTCTCACTTTTTGTCATGGCGTCGGTCTACCCCCTAGGGCTCCCTCTAAAGTAGGCCCAATGCTTCGCCAAGCGCGACAATGTCGGCAATACCGGTTATTCCGTGCCGATCGATGCCACCTCTTGACGCCGCCGGGTACGGGCGGTAATCCGGCTCAACTCTCGTGGTCCTTTGGCCGGCCGGCTTGCAGCCACGTTAAACAAGTTGCTAAAGAGGCCGTGTGCGCTCCCGGTTTCCCGCGCCCGGTTCTTTCGTCAGCCGGCGTCAGTGGACCGGGTTTTTTATTGCGCGAAAGGCCGTTCCGATGGCGAATGACGAGCAGTCCCCGTCCAATAGTCCTGCATGGCGCCCCGATACGGTGCTTGTCCATGGCGGCACCACCCGGTCCGAATGGGGCGAAACATCCGAAGCCCTCCATCTGACGCAGGGCTTCGTCTACAAAAATGCAGAGCAGGCTGAGGCCCGCTTCAAGCAGGAAGACCCCGGCTTTCAATATACGCGCTTCGGAAACCCGACGATCTCGATGTTCGAAGATCGCCTGAAGCTGTTCGAAGGCGCCGAAGAATGCCGCGCCACCGCCACCGGCATGGCCGCCGTCACCGCCTCGATGCTCTCTTATATGAGAACAGGCGATCATATCGTCGCCGCGCGCGCGATGTTCGGCTCGTGCCGTTACATCGTCGAAACCCTCTGTCCGCGTTTCGGCATCGAAGCAACGCTCGTCGACGGCAAGGACCTCGACGCCTGGCGCGCCGCCATCCGCCCGAACACCAAGATGTTCTTCTTCGAAACGCCGTCAAATCCGGTGCTCGAACTCGTCGATATCGCCGCCGTCTGCAAGATCGCGCGCGATAACGGTATCCTGACCGTCGTCGATAATGTGTTCGCGACGCCGATGCTGCAGCGACCGTTGGCGCTCGGCGCCGATATCGTCGTCTATTCGGCGACGAAGCACATCGACGGCCAGGGCCGCTGCCTCGGCGGCGCCGTCCTCGGCAAGACCGAGTTCATCACCAAATACGTCCAGGAATGGCTCCGCCAGACGGGCCCATCCATCAGCCCCTTCAATGCGTGGGTGATGCTGAAGGGCCTCGAGACGCTCCCCATCCGCGTCAAGGCGCAGTGCGGAACGTCCGCTAAGATTGCCGACCTGCTGTCGGGTCTCAAAGGCGTGACGCGGGTGCTCTACCCCGGCCGCGCCGATCATCCGCAAGCGGCGCTTGCCCAAAAGCAAATGCCGGGCGGCGGCCAGATGATCGCTTTCGAGGTCGAAGGTGGTAAACAGGGCGCCTTCCGCTGTCTTAACGCTCTTCGTTTGATCCGCATCTCGAATAACCTGGGCGACGCCAAGAGCCTCGTGACGCATCCGGCGACGACCACCCACTTTAAGTTGACGCCGGAACAGCGCTCGGAACTGGGTATTAGTGATGGTATGATCCGTCTTTCGATCGGACTTGAAGCGGCGGAAGATTTAGCCGACGATCTGTCGAATGCGGTGAAGAAGGTTACGGGGTGACGGGGACAAGATGAGTAAAAGTACGCCGGCATCGGCAGCCAGAAAGGCCGCGTCAGCAGCAGCCGCCTACCACGCTTATGAAGCCACGACGCGCGGCATCCGCATTCGTGTCGAGCCGCGCTACATGGAAGACCAGTCGTCTCCGGAAGACAGCCATTTCGTGTGGTCCTACGCCGTCGAGATCAACAACGACGGCGCCGAGACGGTGCAGCTGAAGTCGCGGATGTGGCGGATAACGGATGCGCTCGGCCGCACCGAAGAAGTTCGTGGCGCCGGCGTCGTCGGACAAACGCCGGTCATCGAACCGGGCAAATCGTTTCAGTACACATCGGGCTGTCCGCTGAAGACGCCGCAGGGTATCATGGTCGGCAGCTATCAGATGTCGGACGAGGCCGGTAAGCTTTTCGACGTAGCCATACCCGCCTTCTCGCTCGATAGCCCCTATACTCGGCGCAGCATGAACTGAACGCGACGGCAGCCGATGAGCGAAGCCCGAGGCCATACCTACACGCCTGTCGAATTGCTTGCGCGCCTCGTGGCCTTCGACACCACGAGCCACAAGAACAATCTCGGCCTGATCGCCTTCGTCGAAGAATACCTTCGGGGGCACGGTGTCGCGTCGCATCGGATCGTCAGCGAAGACGGTCAGAAAGCCTCGCTCTACGCCACTATCGGCCCGGCTGACGAAGGCGGCATCGCGCTCTCCGGCCATACCGACGTCGTGCCTGTCGATGGTCAGGACTGGACGAGCGATCCGTTCACGCTGCGAGCGGAAAATGGCCGCCTCTATGGCCGGGGCTCAGCCGATATGAAAGGCTTTCTCGCCGCTTCCCTCGCCGCCGTCCCCGACTTCAAGAAACGCAAACTGAAGAAGCCGATCCATCTCGCCTTCTCCTATGACGAGGAAGTCGGCTGCATCGGTGTTCGCCCGATGATCGCCGAACTTGGCAAAGCGCTCCCCAAGCCGCGCATGGTGATTGTCGGCGAGCCGACGAGCATGCAGGTCGTCGATGCGCACAAAGGTCCGGTCCGCTGGAACGTCAACGTCAAGGGACGCGCGGCCCATTCGAGCATGGCGCATCTCGGCGTCAACGCCGTTACCTACGCCACCCGCCTGATCGGCGAGCTCGAGCGCATGGAAGCCGAGCTGAAGCATCGCGTGATAGACGTTCGTTTTGAACCGCCCTACTCGACGCTGCAGGTGACGAAGATCGACGGCGGCACGGCGACCAACATCGTCCCCGTTCATTGCAGCTTCGTTTTCGATATCCGCGCCTTGCCCGGACTGCGTGCCGACGAAATCGAAGACCGCTTGCGCCGCTTTGCAGAGATGCATTGCCTCCCTGAAATGCACGCCATCGCTCCTGAAGCCGGCATCGACATCGAACGCGTCAATGCCGTGCCGCCCTTCGGCGCCGAACCGTCGTCCGAGGTGGTGGCGCTCGCCCTGAAATTGACCGGGCAAAACGAAACCTTCGGCGTCTCTTACGGCACAGAAGCCGCGCTCTTTCAAAATGCGGGCGCGCCGTCGGTCGTCTGCGGACCCGGCGACATCGCGCAGGCCCATACCGCCGATGAATGGATCGCCGAGAGCGAAGTCGCCAATTGCATGGTCTTCCTGGATCGCCTCGGAGCCTGGGCCGAGACCTGACAATAACGGTCAAGCCATACTGCACCGCGGCGAAATCCAATGCACCGCAATAGGTTAGGTAAAGCCGGAACGAGTGTGACCTGCCTACGACATACCGTGCGACAATCTTGCAAACCCACGACTTTCTTCTCGGATCGCCGTGCTTCCGGCCCACTCTTGAGCGTACCAATCACCCTGCGCCTTCGAGCCGCCGAGCCTTCGCCAATTTTAGAGACGGGCCAATGACCAAACGCTTGCAGCTTCTCAACGCCTCGGCCTGCGCCATAACCGCCGCCCTCGCTCTCGCCGGATGCTCGACGGCCTCGGTGCCGACCATCGGCTCCATCAATCCGTTCGGAGGAGGCAACCAGATCTCGGAAATCGACCGTGCATATTTGCAAGCGGCGGGAAGCTGGGATCTCAACCACGACAACGTCGTGACCTGCAACGAGTGGAAGTCCTACGCCGAAGATGTCTTCAACAGCGCCGACACCGATCACGACGATTCCCTCGACGCGAGCGAGTGGAACAACCTGACCAAGATCGACAAGATGTTCGTGACCGCAGACCTGAAATATTTCGATCAGAACGGCGACGGCAAGGTCACGCGACAGGAATTCGTCGACAAGCCAAACCCGGCCTTCGTCCTGATGGATAAGGCGGGCACATGCAAACTCGATGGCGCTCAGATCGCTAGCGCCCGCTCGAAAACCGAATACGATGTCTCCGGCAAGGCTCCACAAAACAGCGATCCGCGCGAGCAGGGCGGCGATATCGGCAAAGCCGCGAATGGCGGCCTCAACAAATAAGGGAACGCAATTGCTCGGCTGACCCGCAGACGAAACTCAGCCGCCGGCCGCCCGCAATTCATCGAGCGAGAAGACGTATCTTGCCGTGCAGAATTCGCACGTGACGACGATCTTTCCGTTGTCGTCGAGCATGTCGGACAGTTCGTTGGCGCCGAATGCGAGCAACACGTTCTCGACTTTCTCCCGGCTGCATCGGCAGAACGAAGAAAGGGGAATGACCCGCTCGATCGCGACGGCCTCTTCATGAAAGAGCCGAAGCAGCAGCCGCTCGACCGTTAAACCCGGGTCGAGCAGCTCGAGATCTTCGACGGTCGCGGCGAGCATTTCGACGCGCTTCCAGTCGTCGTCGRCATCGGCCCCGCCTTCGTCGAGCGAAGCCCCGACGCTTTGCACCATCAAGCCGCCCGCTCGCCGGTGCCAGCGCACGTCCGACTGCGACGCTTGCTTTGGCGCAACGTAGTGCTCCGCAACCGCGGTCCGGATGAATGTCGGCAGATTTTCGCGTTGCTGAAAGTAAGCCGCCGCCGTCGCCGAAAGTGGCGCCGCCTCGAACGCGAGCACGCCTTGGTAGCGCTCCTGTCCCGGGCCCGAATCGAGCGTGATCGCGAGATGACCGTTGCCCAGCGCCGCCGCCGTCTCCTGCCGCGCTCCGATTTGCGCAATCTCGGCGATCTTCTTCGCGTCGTAGCGGGCATACCCTCTAAGGCGTCCGCTCGCGGTGTAGTCGGCAACGAGAATGGAAACCGGACCGTCCGATCGCGTCAACAGATTGAGGTTGCCCCCTTGCGGCAAGGCCGATCCGCAAAGCGCAGCCAGCGCCAGCGCTTCCGACAGCGCCCGGCCCGGAAGGTCGGGCATCGCATGCGGTGCCACGATGGCGTCGAGCGTCGCCCCGAGCCGCACCAGCCTGCCCCGGATATTGGAGTTCTGCGTGCGAAAGGCGACGACGACGTCGTCTATCGGTATCGAGGGCGGTGTTGGCGGAGTGTCAACCGGCATCGGTGAGACAATCCCTCAGGCGCCGAAGCACCATGCAAGAATGGCTTTCTGTGCATGGAGACGGTTCTCGGCTTCGTCGAAAACGACCGACTGCGGGCCTTCGAGAACGTCCTCGGTGACTTCGTGTCCGCGATAGGCTGGCAGGCAGTGCATGAAGATCGCGTTCTTGGCCGCCTTGCTCATGAGCTTCGCGTTGACGGCATAGGGCGCCAGAATTTTCTTTCGCCGTGCCGCATCCGACTGTCCCATCGAAACCCACGTATCGGTGACGACGCAATCGACGCCTTCGACCGCATGCACCGGATCCGTTCCGATCTCGACATCGCCCTTCTCGCGACGAAGCCAGGCAAGCGCTTCCTCTTCCGGAAAAAGCTCTTTCGGGCAAGCGAGCTTCAGCTTGAAGCCGAAGCGAACGGCCGCATGCATCCACGAAACCGCGACGTTGTTGCCGTCCCCGACCCAGGCGACCGACTTGCCCGCGATCGGACCAAGGTGTTCCTCGAACGTCTGGATGTCGGCCATCACCTGGCAAGGGTGGCTCTTCTCCGTCAATCCGTTGATGACGGGGATCGTCGCATAACGGGCAAGCTCGGCGAGCGTCGCATGCGCATTGGCGCGGATCATGATGCCGTCGGCATAGCGCGAGAGAACGCGCGCCGTATCGGCAACGGATTCACCGCGGCCGAGCTGCAGATCGGTATGGTTCAGCGTCAGCGCGCCGCCGCCGAGCTGACGCATCGCGACATCGAATGAAACGCGCGTCCGCGTCGAAGGCTTCTCGAAGATCAGCACGAGGACCATGTCCTCGATGTTCTTCGGACGCAGATTGGCCGGCACACGTTTGCCGGCCTTTTTCATCGCATGCGCCGCGTCGATGATCCCCCGCAGCGTCTTGCTATCGAGATCGGCGATATCGAGAAAATGCCGGACGGTCCGGACGGAAGGTTTCGTGGTCATGACTTGCGGAGCTTTCTCCAGCTCTTTCGAATGTACGGTCATGGGGACGTCTCGCTGGCGACACGCGCGAGAGCGCGCGACAGGGCTCTGACCCCTTCTGCAATCTCTTCCTCGGTCGCGATGAGGGGTGGAAGAACGCGGACGCTATTGTCTCCGGCCCCGACGATGAGAAGCTTCTCCTCGTTGGCCGCTTTGACCACCTGCGGGGGCGTGACGCCGGATTTCAGCTTCAGCCCCATCAACAGACCCGCGCCGCGAACCTCTTCGACGAGCCCCGCGTGCTGATCCTTGAGGCCTTCGAGGCCCTGCTTGAGGCGCAATGTTTTCGACTGCACGGCTTCGAGGAACCCGGGCTCCGCGATGACGTCCAGAACCGTCGACGCGACGGCCATCGCCAGCGGATTGCCGCCGAAGGTCGAGCCATGAGTGCCCGGCGTCATGCCCTTGGCGGCTTCCGCGGTCGCGAGCACAGCGCCGACGGGAAATCCGCCGCCGAAGCCCTTCGCAATCGCCATGACATCGGGCGTGATGCCGGCCCATTCGTGCGCGAATAGTTTGCCCGTCCGCCCCATGCCGGTCTGAACCTCGTCGAGCACAAGCAATAAGCCATGCTTGTCGCAAAGCTCGCGAACAGCTCTGAGGAAGTCCGGCGAAACGGCCCTGACGCCGCCCTCGCCCTGAATGGGCTCGAGCATAATCGCCGCCGTCTCCGGCCCGATCTGAGCCGCGAGCGCGTCGAGATCCCCGAGGTCCACGTGATCGAAGCCCTCGGCCGCCGGCCCGAAGCCTTCGAGATACTTCTCGTTTCCGGCAGCCGCGAGCGTCGCCAGCGTCCGCCCGTGGAAGGCGCCGCGAAACGCGATGATCCGCCGGCGGTCGGGCTGGCCCGATACATAATGATAGCGGCGCGCGACCTTGATCGCGCCCTCGCAGGCTTCCGCACCCGAATTGCAGAAGAAGATGCGCTCCGCGAACGTCAGCCGCGTCAGCTTATCGGCGACGGTCTCCTGGCCCTCGACCCGGTAGAGGTTCGAGGTGTGCCACAGCTTCTCGGCCTGTGTCTTAAGCGCCGCGACGAGTTGCGGATGCGCATGACCGAGCGAATTGACCGCCACGCCGGACCCGAAATCGAGATAGCGCTCGCCGCTCTCGGCAATCAGCCAACAGCCCTCGCCGCGCACAAAAACGATGTCCTGACGGGCATATGTGCCCATCACAGCCGTTGACGGTCCGCTGGTCTCGGAAGCGCTACGGGAGGCTTTCCCCAGCGCCGCGGGGGAAGAAGACATGGTTCGTGGATAACCCTGAGTAGAAAATCAAAAAGCCGCCCAATTCCGGCGGCTCAATCACAACCCCTGATAACGCTCCCCAGCATAGCTGTCAATAAATGCTCGGTTTCACCCCTCCACTTCACGGGCCGAATTGCCAGCGCCACTTCCTTATGGTTGAAATAGGGGCTACGGCGCACCGAAATCAGACATATCCCCTGGCGCGAATCGTCTGTGGCGCCGTCGCCACTTCTCCCTGTCAATACCCTGGAGTTTGCAGCTCCGGCTTGTAGACGGGATTCAGCATGTTGTAACTTATCCTTGTCAGGCCACGACATATGGCGGCGCTAGCCGCTCGTGTTCGGTTGTGTATCGGCCTTGACCGCGCCTTGGGCTAACCGCTTGTCAGCGGACTGCCCGTGTCTCGTGCGCGTTTCTGTTCTGCGTCTCCTCAAGTTTTTTGCGTTTGTAAACCGGTTGGGACAGTCGTCCGCCGCCGTCGCGTCGTGTTCGTTCGCACGCGTTGGCAGGGGCTCGATTGCGGCCGGGTAACTGCGGGCACCGGGGGGTGCACCGCCGCTGATGCGGCTCGAGAGGGAGCAATCGACGGATGTCTTGGACTGATGAGCGCGTGGACCTTTTAAAAAGGCTTTGGTCCGAAGGGCTGAGCGCGAGCCAGATCGCAGGCCGCCTTGGAAGCGTGACGCGCAATGCCGTCATCGGCAAAGTGCACCGGCTTGGTTTGTCCGGCCGGGCAACGACGTCACGAATGAAATCGCACCGGCCCCGCACCCGGTTGGCAAATACGAAGCGCCCGGTGAAGCAACGCTTCGCACAGGCCGGAAATCCTGCCGTGCGGGCACTCTATCTAGACGCCGAAGCTTACGTGGCGCCTGCAGAAGAGATCGAAATTCCCGTCGCCGAACGAAAAACCATACAGACGCTCGGCGAATGCAGCTGCCGTTGGCCGATCGGCGATCCGCAAACCTCTGAGTTCCATTTCTGTGGCCGCGCCAAGGTGCCGTTGCTTCCCTATTGCGAAGTGCACGCCCGGCGCGCCTTCCAGCCTGTCGCGCCGCGCCGCCGCGAGCGCACGGACGTCGAAACGCCGATCACGGCGAGCCTGCCGGCTCCCGCCATCGCAGGCTCCGACCCGACCAAGCAGCGGGCCTGATATTTAACCACCGGCGTGCCGGGGGGCTTAGCCGGTGGAAGAAGAGAGAAAACCAGCAGCCGCGGGGGCGGTCGCTGGTTTTCTCGTATTTGCGTCAGAAGCGATTGACCATTCGGCCATACGCGTTGCTGCCCCGCCGCACGCCCGTGCTAGACTCATGACCCGGTTGTCCGGCGACGGAGATTGCAATGGGTAAGAACAAGCACAAAAACAAACAGGTCGATGAGCCGGGGCTCGACCCGTTGACCGATGAGGCCGCGACCGTAAGCTCGAGCCACGACGGCTCCGGCCGCCCCCAGAGGTCATCCGAAGACGACCACACGTCGAACCTGCCCAAAGGCTATTCGCTCGATCCTCCGAAACTGCCGGAAGAGATCGAAGACGCCGCGATGCGCTCCGGCGGCTATCCTTACGACAAACGCCTGAAGCGGGAAGACTACGAGGAACAGCTTCAGGCGCTGCAGATCGAGCTGATGAAGCTGCAGAAACACAATCTCAAGACCGGCAACAGAATTGTCTCGATCTACGAAGGCCGCGACGGATCGGGCAAGAGCTCCTGCATCGCCGCCTTCAACGAACACATGAACCCGCGCAACACCCGCACCGTCGCTCTGCCGAAGCCGACGGAAACGGAACGCGGCCAGCTCTACTTTCAGCGCTATGCGGTCCACCTGCCGAGCGCCGGCGAAGTCGTCCTCTTCGACCGCTCCTGGTACAACCGCGCCGGCGTCGAACGCGTGATGGGCTTCTGCACGCCCGATCAGCTCGCTGTCTTCCTGCGCGAGGCGCCTGAATTCGAGGGCCTCCTGGTCCGCGACGGCATCAAGCTCTTCAAATACTATCTGACGATCGGCCGCGAGATGCAGTTGAAGCGCTTCTACGAGCGGGCGAAAAATCCCTTGAAGCAATGGAAGCTATCGTCCGTCGACCTCGCCTCGCTCAACAAGTACGACGATTACACGCGTGCCGAAATCGAGATGTTCCGCTTCACCAACACCGCCATCGCACCCTGGACGGTCGTGCGTGCGAATGACCAGCGCCGCGCCCGTCTCGAAACCATTCGCCATATTCTGCTGTCGGTCGAATACGAGGGCCGCGACCTCGGCGCCATCGGCAAGCATGATCCATTGATCATCGGCTCCGGCCCCGAATTCTTCCACCCGTCGGTCAGCAAGTAGAATGAGCGCCGGCTCTAACGCACGAGAAGGATCGGCGTGCGCGCAACGACGGACGCCCGCGCCAGCTCACGGCCGTCGGCCAGCGCCGAGCCGCCGAAAACCGCGATGGTCAGGCTCGGCTTCAGCCGCGCGATGAATTCCGTCAGCGCACCCGGAACGCCGAACGTCGGCCCGGCTTCCTCGAAGATGATGGGCAGGCTCGTCTCCGACACGAGGAGCCGCGATTGCCCTTCGATCTCTGCGTAGTCATCCGCAGTGTCGGCGCCGATGACGATATGCACGGGAGCCTTCGGCGCCGATAGCCGCTCCGCCGCGCGCAGCATCGACGGCAGGCGTTCCGCATCTTCGACGATGACGACGACGCGCGATTGCTTCGAGCGCTGTTCGCCGCAGAGCAGAAACCCCGTCGCGCCGCTGACGTTGGCAAGCAGGGTTCCGATCACGGAGTCGCTGCGAGTGGTCGGCATGCGCGCCAGCGCTACGATGTTCCAAGGCCCGCGCTCGTCGCACATCTCCGAGATCCGGTCGACGGCATCGCCTGACGCGAGCGTGTGCCGCACCTTGACGCCATGCGCCGCGCCGACCTCATCGACAGCACGGCGGCACCGCGTCATCAGCAGCTCGAAGCGCCGCTCATGTTCGACGAAACCGCCCTGCACGCCACGCGCGGCCTGCCCAACCATTCGGACGGGCACGCCTTCCGCTTCACCGGCGCTGCCATCGGAAACGACCACCGTTTCGATCTCCGCCCCGTAAGCGGCGGCGAGGCGAACAGGCGCTTCGAGGCGGGCCGCCGGATAGTTCGCTTCCGGGTCGAGCCAGAGAACGACACGGCCGGAAAGCTCCGATGCTTCCGCCACATGCGCGATCACGGCGCGTTACCTTCGGCGCGCCGCGCCATCGCCTCGGTGAGATCGGCAGCCCGGATTTGCGACGCCGAATGATCGGCCGCGATCGCATCGGCCTCCTGCAGAAGATGCAAGAGCGCGATCCCCGCGAGCGACACGCGTCCGCCGCCACGGCGCACGGCATCCTTGTAGATCAGCGGCGCGACGGTCGCGTTGAGCGGACGAAGCCCGTGGTCCGACGCCATCCGCGCGGCGCCCTTGGCGAAATCGTCCTCGTTGAGGTCCGCGATCGGCACGGTGTCGGCAAGCTTCGCGACGTGCGGAAAGTATCGCGCGACGCCAGGCTCGATGGCTTCGAGCTTCGACCACGATTGCGCATCCGTGATGAGCACGATGGTTGCGAGCAGCGGGATCGGATCCGCCTTGATCCCGACGCCCGTGGCGTTGATCGGCACGATCTCTTTGCTGCGAATGGCGGCGCTGAGCGCGAGCCAGGCTTGTGGATCGGCGGCAAGCTTCCACGCCTCGATGATGACGATGCCCGATCCGGCCCGCATGAGATGACCGGGAAGCAGCACGGGCACGCCCAGCGCATCGCGGCTGATTTCGCCGAGCAGATCGGAAGCCGAAGCGTTCCGCGCGACGACGACGTGAGTGCGAACCGATGGATCGTAAAAATGCCCGTCGTCGCAATCGAGCAGCACGGTCGGGGCATGCCGTTCCGAACCAACGCTGCGCACGGCCAACGTCATAAATGTTTCTTCGATCGCGTCGAGCGCCGCGGCAATCGAGGCGTTCTCGGGATAGGATTTCTTGATCTGAGCGAGACCCGGCCGCACCGCCCTGAGTGCCGTTTGGCGAAGAAGAGCATCATGCCTCTCGCTCGCGCCGAATTCGGCTTCGGGAAGTGTCGCCACGATGGATTGCAGCTCGTCCTCGAAAGCCGTGATCTTGGCTTCGACGTTGCGCTTGAGCGAATCCGGCAGCGCGCGAAAAACATCCGATCTGACGACCCGGCCCTCGTGCATGGGCGCCAACACGTAACCGTCGAGAGATTTGACGACGGCAATGTTCTGAGCCTCGGCCCGCCGCCGAACTGGCTCGACGGCCTTCTCGCTCTGATAGCGCATCTCCTCCTCGAGCAGGTCGAGGCTGATGCGATGCTCTTCGCTCTTGAGATACCGGTTGAACGCCGCCCACGCCTTCGTCGTCGCCCCGCGAACATCGCGCCGGAAACGCGCTCCATCGCCAGGCGGCAGAACGAAGCCCTTCGCGCGCGACGGCGCATCGTGATCGACGACGTAAATCCAATCCGGCGATGGCGACCGCTCGACGTCCTTGCTGATGGACTCGGCGAGTTCGAGACGGCCCGTACCCGGTTGCCCCATGATGACGAGATGCTCGCCGCGGCTCGCTTCGAGCGCCGTCCGGATTTTCGCGATCGCGCGCTTTTGCCCGAAGAAGTGCATCTGCTCGATCGGCTTGATCGGCGTCAGATCTTTTGCGGTCTTCTGATCCTTCGTCGTCTTCGGCTCTTTCGTCACGCTGTCGTCGGCCACAGTCGAGACGTCGGCCAGGCGATCCGCAAGGCGGCTCGTCACGAGCGTCACGACATTGGTCGCCGCCTCTGCGGCACTGCGCTTGATCCCGTTCGCCGATTTATCCGGGGTCGCGCTCTCGTCACCGGCGGTAGCCGGAGCGTCGGCCTTCTTCTCCGTTTTGCTGCGCCAGAAAACCATTCGAACGATCTCTCCCTGGAGACTGACGTCTATTCGCGTGGCATGCCGGGCAACGAAGAGGCCGCCCCCGCGCCCGCTTGTCAGCAACAGTCGCACGGGCATAATGGCGGCACCATGACCGAGGATAGGCCTTCCGCAACGAATCCTTACCCGTCCGTCCTTTCGGCCGAAAAGACTCGGGATTATGAACGCGCCCGCGCCATCCTGCGGGGCACGCAACGGCTGCTCCGGTCGCTCGACTTCGAAAGCGTCAGCGAGGTCTCGCTGGCCAACGGGCGCCGCGCCGACATCCTTGCCATCCGCCGCGATGGCGAGATCTGGATTGTTGAAATCAAGTCGAGTATTGCCGACTTCCGGGCCGATCAGAAATGGCATGAGTATCGCGACTACTGCGATGCGCTTCTCTTCGCGGTCGCGCCGGACTTCCCGCCGGACATTCTGCCAGTCGATACCGGATTGATCTTCGCCGACGCCTACGCGGGCGAGATGGTGCGAACGCCGCCGCAGCATCCGTTGCCGGCCGCCCGGCGGAAGGCCGTGACGATAGCACTCGCGCGCACGGCCTCGATGCGGTTGCACGCCGAGCGCGATCCGGGTTTCGGAATGGAATGAATGGCCGGTTGCCGCCGCTTTATTTCGGCGCGCGCTTCGCCAGGATGCGTTGCAGAGTACGGCGATGCATGTTCAGCCGGCGCGCCGTTTCCGAGACATTGCGATTGCAAAGTTCGTAGACGCGCTGGATGTGCTCCCAGCGCACGCGGTCGGCCGACATCGGATTCTCCGGCGGCGGCGCCTTTGAATCGGTCGGTGCGAGCAGCGCGTCGGTGACATCGTCGGCATCTGCGGGCTTCGCGAGATAATCGACGGCGCCGAGCTTCACGGCCGAAACCGCCGTTGCGATGTTGCCGTAGCCGGTGAGAACGATCGCACGCGCATCGGGACGGGCCCGCGCGAGCTCGGCGATGACGTCGAGGCCGGAGCCGTCTTCGAGACGCATGTCGACGACGGCGAAGGCCGGCGCCTTTTCGCGGATGAGATCGACGCCTTCAGCAACCGAATGGCCGAAACGCACCTCGAAGCCGCGAAGCTCCATGGCGCGCGCCAAACGTTGCAGGAATGACCTGTCGTCGTCGATGATGACCAACGAGCGGTCGGCCGGCAATTCATCCTGTTTGAATGACAGGTCTTCGGTAACCAAAGGAGCCTCCCGGATCAATTATTATCCGTTGCTTTTTTCACGACGGCCATAATCCAACGCCGCCTACCCGGCTGCAACCCCTTAGGCAAGCAAAAAGCAGCCTAAAAGGTTACTAACGGAGCAAAAAAAGGTCGGCCATTCGTGCCAAATCGGCGGCTTATGCCACTTTGGTTGCTGAAGCACGCCGTCCCGGCCACGCGAAAGCGCCCGGCGGCAGCTCGAAAGCGGTTCTTGGCCATGAGATTTGGACATTGGCGCCGTGGCGGGGGGGCGTAAGGTTCGAGAACGTCACGGTCGCCCCCGAACGCTCCAAAAGCGTCTTGGCTATGAAGAGGCCAAGCCCCAATCCCGAGTGACCGTGCTCGCCTTTCTCCTCGAAGCGCCGCGTCGTCACGTAGGGCTCGCCGATGCTGTCCATCATCTCCGGCGCAAAGCCCGGGCCGTCATCGCTGATCGTGAAATAGACGTGAGACCCATTCCAGCGCGCGGTGATCTGCACCTCCGAGTTCGCAAAGCTGATGGCATTCTCGATGAGATTGCCGAGACCATAGATGACACCGGGACGGCGATGCGCGACGGGCTCGATCCTCACTTCGTCGTCGAGGCCCGGTAACGGATTTGCGGAAATGATGATGCGCTTGCCGGCGTTCCTGTGCCGCGCCGATGCCTCTTCCAGAAGTTCCGCGACGCTGAGGCTCGCGTGCATGGGATCCTGCTCGTCGGGTTTGCGCGTCAGCTTCTGCAGAATTTCCCGGCAGCGCCGGGCCTGGCTGTGAAGAAGCTGCAGATCCTCCCGATAGCGGCTGTCGCTGCCGAGCTCATGCTCGAGCTCTTTGGCGACGAGCGCGATCGTCGACAGCGGCGTACCGAGTTCGTGCGCAGCCGCCGCCGCCAATCCGTCGAGCGCGTGCAGCCGCTGCTCGCTGGCGAGCACCATGTCCGTCGCCGCCAATGCGGCCGACATCTGCCGCGATTCCTTGTTCAATCGCCATGTGAAGAAAGCCATGAAAACCATGGACGCGATCGTCGCCAGCAGCATCCCGATCTTGTAGTCGGTCGGCAGTTCGAAACGCGTCCCCTCCCGCCACGGCAGCGGATAATGATGGTTGATGAGCAGCATGCCGATCGCGATCACGGCTGAACCGAGAACAACCGTGTAGCGCGGCGGCAGCGTCGCGGCCGCGACCGTGACGGGCGCAACGAGCAAAACCGAAAACGGATTTTGGATACCGCCCGTCAGATAGAGAAGACCCGCGAGCTGAATGACGTCGTAGAGGAGGAGAGTGAGCGCCAGCCGCGTGCTGAGCCGGTAGCGAACCGGAAACCGGATCGAAAGGAAGACGTTCAGCCACGCCGACAGCGCGATGAGAACGAGACAGCTTCCAATGTTCAGCGGGAAGCCGTAGAGCAGCGTCACCGCCGCAATCGCCGCAAGCTGACCGAGCACCGCCATCCAGCGTAAGCGTACGCTCGTCATGAGGCGGAGCTGGCTCTCGCGCTCGTTTACGATGCCTTTGAGAACCGGCGCGGGCGCGCTATCAGTAGGCATACTCATGAGATCGATGAATCCGGTTTCGAAGTCGTGACTGCAAGCCGCATATCGCTCGCGCTTGCACGCCTGCATTAGAAAGGCGACATCTTATCAGCTTAGCTTCATTCTTACCCAAAGGGCGACGGAGACATCAAGCTTATGAACCGCACGACGATTGGGATGGTCTTCGCAGGCCTTCTGACTGGCGCCGCTCTTGGGTTTATTGCGCTTAAGGTTCCAACTCCAGGGACGAATACCGAGACCCAGGTAACCGGCAAGCCGGCAGTCGGGGGCCCGTTCAGCCTCGTCGATCAGCACGGCAAGCGCGTAACCGAGAAGGACTTCCTCGGACGCTATATGCTCGTCTTCTTTGGTTACACAAATTGTCCGGATATTTGCCCTGCGGGTCTCCAGGTGATGTCGGCGGCGCTCGATAAGCTTGGCAGCAGCGCGAACGACGTCGTGCCGGTGTTCATTACGCTCGATCCGGCGGAGGATACGCCGGAGCGGCTCGCGACATACCTGAAAAGCTTTCATCCGCGCCTCGTCGGCCTGACGGGAAGCGAGAGCGAGGTTGCCGCAGCGGCAAAAGCCTATCGGGTTTATTACCAGAAAGTTCCTGACGCAAAGGACCCTTCGCACTACAGCATCGATCACTCGGCAATCTTCTACCTGATGGGCAAGGACGGCACATTGGCCGCGCCGATCCCGCACACGAACGATGTCGATCAGCTCGCACTCGCGATCGAAAAAGCAATTCATTAAACATTCGCGGCGATTCGTTCCTGAGACCGGAGCGCCACACTTTCACATGCTGGAGACTGCACTCCAGACATTGCTGCTGGAGCAAGAGGCCGAACCTTGTTAGGTCATCTTGGTGCTGTATTGATCCGGCACACGCGAACGGCACTTCGTTGCATCGATAGGATGCGCGTCGGCTTTTGGGGGCAGAGCGCATGAGGATCATAAATGGACATCGCGCCATCGACCTGAGTTCAAAATCGCGATCGGTTCGCCTCGAGGACATCGGCGCAGAGTTGGAAGTCCGCCGTCATCCCGGAGCGCGCCGCTTGACGTTGCGCGTCAGCCGCACGCGGCGGGCGGTGATCGTCACGCTTCCTCTTCAATGCGATCTCGATGAAGCAGGCACGTTCCTCAATCGTCACATCGATTGGGTGCGCGCCCGCCTCGACAGCCTTCCGAACCATGTCCCGTTCGAAGACGCCGCGGCGATGCCGCTCCGCGGCGTGCCGCATTCCATTTCATTTACGGGTAACCCGAAGACGCGCTTGATCTCTATCGACGGTCGTGAAGGCATTCGTCCGACGATCATCGTCCCGGGCGATAAGGAGCGCGCTCCCGACAGGCTGACACGTTATCTCTTCGATGAAGCCAAGCGCGATCTCGCCGCCAGCGTCGCCAAACACGCGCGTCCTCTCGCCGTGAAGGCAACGCGCATCGCCATTCGCGATCAGACGAGCCGTTGGGGCTCGTGCTCGACGACCGGCGCGCTGTCCTTCTCGTGGCGCTTGATCCTGGCACCGCCCTTTGTGCTCAATTACGTCGCCGCACACGAAGTCGCCCATCTCTCGGAAATGAACCACGGGCCGCGCTTCTGGGCGCTCGTTAAGAAGATCTGCCCCGACTTCGAAACCGCGAAGCAATGGTTGCAGGTCCTGGGTCCCGACCTGCACCGCTACGGACCGGCGCACGGCCAATCCCAGAGCTGAAGTCTCAGAGCTGAAGTCCCAAAGCTGACCGCGGCTCACCACCAGCTGGTGAATGACAAAAAGCCACTCTGTTGTTCGGCGAGCGTCGCATTGGGCGCTGGTCCCGCCGCAGCCTTCGCCTCATCCGGCGTCGTTGAAACCGCACGCGCGATGAAATTGTCGTCGATTTGTTCGGCGGGATGATTACGCACAGCCGCTATGCGCCGGCCGCCATCCGTCGCGGTCGGTCCATTCTCCGCCGGACCCGCTTGCGCGTCGCGCCGCGGCGCCGATGGCAGAACGTCTTTCCCTTCGACGACGCGCGGTGGCCGCATCGCGGTCGAAGCCGGCACGAGCGGATTGATGCCGAAGTCCGCCGCGTCCGCGTCGGCGCTTCCGATGACCGTTCCCGGCAGCGGTTCGGGCGCCAGCCCCTCGTGCGCGACACGCATGACCTGCTTCCAGATTTCGGCGGGAAGCGTGCCGCCGGTCGCACGGTTCATCGGCTTGCCGTTGTCGTTACCGACCCACACGCCCGCCGTCAGATGGCTCGTGTACCCAATGAACCAGGCATCGCGAAAATCCTGCGTCGTCCCGGTCTTGCCCGCAACCGGCCGGTCCGGCAGCGCAGCTCGCTTCCCCGTCCCGTAAACGACTGCCGCATTCAGCATGTCGTTCAACGCCCCGAGCCGGTCAGCCTCCGCGATCCTGTGATCCTTGACCGCCGGCCGGGCTTCGAAAAGCACGCGTCCGGCGCCCGTCGAGACCTTGACGATGACGTGCGGCTCGACGACCTCGCCGCCGTTCGAGAAGGCCGTGTAGGCACCCGCGAGCTCGAGAAGCGTCACTTCCGACGTCCCGAGCGCTAGCGCCGGCCCTTCGCGCAATTCCGATTTGATGCCGAGCCGCTCGGCGAGATCGGCCGCGGTGCCCCGTCCGATATCCTGATTGAGCCGCACCGCAACCGTGTTGACCGACTGCGCCAGCGCGCGGCGGAGAGTGATCGGCCCGGCGTACTCGTTCTTATCGTTCTTCGGCGACCAGCCGCCGATCGTGATCGGCGCGTCAGTCGCAACGGTCTCCGGCGTCATCCCGCGATGCAACGCGGCGAGATAGACGAACGGCTTGAACGCCGAGCCCGGCTGGCGTTTCGCCTTCACCGCACGATTGAACTGGCTGTCGGCATAGTCGCGTCCGCCGACGAGCGCGCGGATGCCCCCGTCGCTGTCGAGCACGGCGACGGCCGCCTGACTTGCGCCGAACGCCGCCCCTTTCTGCTCCAGACTATCCGCGACGATTTCCTGCGCCCGGCGCTGCAGCGCCTTGTCGATTGTCGTCTCGACGACGAGATCGACGTCGTCACCACCCGTGATCGCCTGCAGCTGATCGACGACGTAATCGACGACATAACCCGCATCGACCGACGTCTTGGCCATCTTCTGCTCGTTGAAGACCAGCGTCTGCTCCAGCGCTTGCGTCTCCTGCGCTTCGGAGATGAAGCCCGCATCGAACATTTTCGCAATAACGACGCGCGCACGCGCACGCGCCGCTCCAGGACTTGCAGCGGGCGAATATTTGGATGGCGCCTTGAGAAGGCCAGCGATCAGCGCCGCTTCCGGTAACGTCAGTTCGCGAGCGGGCTTGTCGAAATATCTCCGGCTCGCAGCTTCCACACCGTAAGCACCGCCGCCGAAGTAGACTTGATTCAAATAGAGCTCGAGGATTTCAGGTTTCGAGAGCCTGATCTCGAGCCACAGCGCGAGCCCGAGCTCGGCAACCTTTCGCGTCAGCGTCCGGTCCTGCGTGAGGAAGAGGTTCTTCGCCAGCTGTTGGGTCAGCGTCGAGCCGCCTTGCGCGAAGCGGCCCGCGCGCAAGTTCGCAAACATCGCGCGGATCATGCCGGCCGGATCGACCCCATAGTGATCGAAGAAGCGGCGATCCTCCGTCGCGACGACCGCTGCCGGGACGAGCTTGCCGAGCTGATCGAGCGGCACGTATTCGCGCGGCGCACCTCTCTCCGTCAGCGTCGAGCCGTCGCGCGCCAAGATGCGGACTAGCGGCGCATGCGCTGAATTGCGAATAGCAAGCGGATCGGGAAATACGACCGTATAATAAACCATCATCACGGCGAAGGTCAGCATCAGGACGCCCGTGCCGAGCACGCCTGCGCCGAGCACCAAGCGGTATTTGAGCTTCAGGCGCGTGGGCCATCCGCGGCGCGTGGCAACTGGCGGCGGTGGCTGCGATTGTTGTGATAGTTGCGCCTGCAGTTGGGCAGCATCGCCAGCTTTGTCGTCGAAGCGAAAGGCCTGCTGCGCAACGGATTGAAAAGAACCAGGCAACGTCGGCTCCGGTTCGGGCGCAGCAACGCGCGGGCCGCCGAACAGCATCCTGCGGATCAGCCAAAGTGCGAAACGCAAGGCTGCAGCGATGGCGCGCAACACGTCAAACCTCGAAGGCGGAATTCGCCCTTTGCCGCTCAAGCTCGAAAAAGCCTGATCTGACAGGAAAAGCGGGGATCTATCCGACGACTGTTATCGAACGTTGGCTAAGGTCACGTTAAGCGCGACTGCGCACCGCCGATATCGAACCCAAAAGTTGAAGTTGTAGGCGCTGCAAAAAAGTCCCGCTTCAGAGACAAAACGAAATTGTCCAGTGACATCCGGCATCACGGGCGGCCATAGTGAATAGCAATATGAATCATTTGAGGAGAGCGGATGTCTGCTGCGGGCGAACTGGCTAACTACAAGGACGCACTACTGGTTTTAGGCACGGCAGGCGTAGTCGTTCCCGTTTTGCACCGCATCGGCATCAGTACGGTCTTTGCTTTTCTTCTATCCGGCGCATTCCTGAGCAGCGGCGGCCTGGGTGCCCTGACACCCTTCGTGCCCCAGCTCTCCTGGCTGACGATCACGGACCCCGAACGATTATCGAAATTTGCAGAATGGGGCGTCGTCTTCCTTCTCTTCATCATCGGCCTCGAGCTTTCTTTCGAGCGCCTGTCGACGATGCGGCGTCTGGTGTTTGGTCTCGGCGGGGCTCAGGTCATTGTCTCGGCGGCACTCATCGGTATGGTTGCCTATGCGCTCGGCCAGCCGCCGGTGATAGCGCTTATCATCGGCTCTGCACTCTGCCTGTCCTCGACCGCAATCGTCATCGAACTCCTGGCGACGCAGAAACGGCTGTCGACCTCTGTCGGACGAACGACCTTTTCGATCCTTCTGTTCCAGGATCTTGCCGTCGTTCCGATCCTCATCCTGATTAGCGTTCTTCAACCCGGAAACGAGACGTCGATCGTCACCGGAATTGTAACGGCGCTGGTCCAGGCCGCCATTGCACTCATCGTCATCGTCGTGGTCGGCCGCTTTCTGTTGCAGCCTCTCTTTCGCCTTGTCGCACAGACCCATAACGCCGATCTCTTCATCGCTTCGACGCTGTTCGTCGCGGTCAGCACCGCGTTCGTGACGGCCGCAGCAGGCCTCTCCTTGGCACTCGGAGCCTTCGTCGCGGGCCTGCTGCTGGCTGAAACCGAATTCAGGCGCGCCGTGCAAGCGACCGTCGAGCCGATCAAATCTCTCCTGCTCGGCGTGTTCTTCTTCTCTGTCGGCTCAGAGCTCGACGTGCACGCGTTGCTGTCCCATCCGGCCCCGATCATCACAACAACCGTCGGAATTATCGTTGCCCAACTGTTGATCATTTACGGATTGGCGCGCCTCTTCGGCATTTCAAAATCGACGGCGATTGAATCGGCCGCGCTGCTCGCACCGTGCGGTGAGTTTGCCTTTGTAATCCTGACGCTCGCGTACGAGTCGAAACTCGTCAACCACGACCTCCTGACCGTGCTGCTGACGGCGGTGGCGCTGACGATGGTGCTGATACCCGCATCCGCCAAGATTGGCCGCAAGCTCTCCAAGCGCTATATCCCGCCGACGACGATCGATCCGGCATTGACGGTCACGCCCGTCAGCGACGGCAGCGTCAAAGCCCTCGTCGTAGGCTACGGTCGGGTCGGACAGCTGATCGGTGACATGCTCAGCGAGCACAAGGTCTCCTACATCGCCGTCGATCGCGCGCCGAACCTCGTCGCCAACGCGCGGCAGGAAGGCAAGCCCGTGTTCTACGGCGACGTGACGTACGTCGAATTCCTCGAGCATTGCGGCCTCGATACCGCCAAGGCGGCGATCATCACCATCCACAAGGAGGCCGAGATCGACGCCATCGTGAAAGTCCTGCGCGCGCGGCATCCGAACCTGCTCATCGTCTCGCGCGCGAAGGACGCGGCCCACGCGCGTCATCTCTACGAGATCGGCGTCAATGATGCGGTGCCGGAAACGATCGAAGCGAGCCTTCAGCTCTCGGAAGCCGCGCTCGTCGGTCTCGGCGTTCCGACCGGGCCCGTCATCGCGTCCATTCACGAGAAGCGCGATGAATTCCGCACCGAGCTTCAGGGCGCTGCCAAAAAAGCCGGAACGGTGACGCGCGCATTTCCCAAAAAGCGCTCAAGTTGAGCGCTTTCGCCGCGCACTGGCCGGCCCTGGTCTTGTGCCCGACCTTGTCGTTCCCACATCTCCTTTCTCGATGGAGATGGGATGAGGGAGACGATGTCGACAGCATTCGCGAGAATGAACCGGACCCGCTTCGGCCAAAGTGAATTTGCAGCGAGTCTCCCAGCGGGTGAGTTCGACGAGAGTTTCGCTCGCATCGAGGCATTGGCGAAAATACTCGACAGCGCCGTTCGCATTCCCGGGACGAAGATCGTCATGGGTATCGACGCCGTTCTTGGCTTGGTACCGGTCATCGGCGACGCCATTTCCGGCGCGATCTCGAGCTACATCATTTGGGAGGCCCGCCGTCTCGGTGCACCGCGCTGGCTAATCGCACGCATGGCGATGAACATGGCGATCGACACGGCTGTCGGCAGCATTCCGCTTTTCGGCGACATGTTCGATGTGGCTTACAAAGCAAACCTCAAGAACGTCGCGCTCTTGAAGCGCCACGCCGAAAAGCACGGCGCCCGTTACGGCCGCCACACGATCGAGACGGACTATGCAGTCGTCAGCTAAGTCGAACTCCCGGGCCGAGCAAATCCTTCTCTCTCGGTTTTGGGGAGAGGAACGACGTTTCCTTCTCCCTCGGGGAGAAGGTGGCCGAAGGCCGGATGAGGGACCGGGGCCTTACACGTCCAAGTTCGAAACGTTGAGCGCGTTCTCCTGGATGAACTCGCGCCGCGGCTCGACGATATCGCCCATCAGCTTGGCGAAGATCTCGTCCGCTTCAGCGAGATCGCCGACCTTCACCTGCAGGATCGTCCGCGCGTCCGGATCGAGCGTTGTTTCCCAAAGCTGCTCGGGGTTCATTTCGCCCAAGCCTTTGTAGCGCTGCAGATCGAGGCCCTTGCGGCCGACGTCGTAGACCGCATCGAGCAGCGAACGCGGACCGGTGATGATCTCCGTCTTGTCCTTGCGCTTCAGCTTCGCCGGCGTGTTGTAGATTTCGACGAGATGCTCGTGGCGTTCGTTAAGGCGCCGGGCATCGAGCGAACCCAGAAGCGCCCGGTCCAGCATGTGCACTTCGGTGACGCCGCGAACCTCGCGCTTGAAAACGTAACCGTCGTTGCCGTAGCGGCCTTCCCATCCCGTTTCCATCTCTTCGGCGATGGAATCGAGCCGTTGGGCGATCCGCGTCGCAATGGCTTCCGCCTTCGCGGCATCCGGTGTCGAAAGGATCGACGCATCGAACACGCCGCCGATGGCGCCCTGCTCGACGACGTCGCGGTTGTAGCGCGAATGCAGCCCGTTGATGCCGCCCGCGATCTGCCGTGCCTGCTCGACGATCTCGCGCAGTTCCCGTCCCGCCCGCTCGGTGCCGTCGCCGCCGACGAGCACCGCATCGACGAGGCCCTGATCGATCAGGTAGTCTTCGAGTGCCCGCTGGTCCTTGAGGTACGATTGCGACCGGCCCTTCTCCACTTTGTAGAGAGGCGGCTGCGCGATGTAGACGTGCCCCTTGTCCACCAGCTCCGGCATCTGCCGGTAGAAGAACGTTAATAGCAGCGTGCGAATGTGCGCGCCGTCGACGTCGGCGTCGGTCATGATGATGACCTTGTGATACCGAAGCTTGTCGAGCTTGAACTCGTCGCGCCCGATGCCCGTGCCCAGCGCCGCGATGATGTTCGTCACCTGCTCGGACGACAGCATCTTGTCGGTGCGGGCGCGTTCGACGTTGAGGATTTTACCTCGGATCGGCAGCACAGCCTGGAATTCGCGCTTCCGGCCCTGCTTGGCGGAACCGCCTGCCGAGTCGCCTTCGACGATGAAGAGTTCAGTCTTCGACGCATCGCGGTCCTGACACTCGGCCAAACCGCCGGGCAAGCGCAGCCCGTCGAGCGCGCCCTTGCGTCGCGTGAGATCGCGCGCCTTGCGCGCAGCCTCGCGGGCAAGCGCCGCTTCCACGATCTTGCCGACGATGACCTTCGCTTCTTTCGGATGCTCCTCGAACCACGCGCCGAGCTGATCGCCGACCGCCGATTCCACGACCGGCTTCACTTCCGACGAAACGAGCTTGTCCTTCGTTTGCGAAGAAAACTTCGGATCAGGCACCTTCACCGAAAGCACGCAGGTCAAACCCTCGCGCGCGTCATCGCCCGAAAGCGTCACCTTTTCCTTTTTCGCGAGGCCGGTTTCTTCGGCATATTTGTTGACAATGCGCGTCAGCGCACCGCGGAAGCCGGCGAGATGCGTGCCACCGTCGCGCTGCGGAATGTTGTTCGTGAAGGTCAGCACCGTCTCGTGATAGCTGTCGTTCCACCAAAGAGCCGCTTCGACGGTAATGCCGTCCTTCTCGGCATGAATCATGATCGGCTCGGGAAGCGCCGACGACTTCGATCGATCGAGGTAACGAACGAAAGCGGCCGTGCCGCCATCGTAAATGAATTCCTGCCGTTTAACGTCGGCATGGCGGGCGTCGATCAAAACGATCTTGGCACCGGAGTTCAGGAACGCGAGCTCGCGCAAGCGATGCTCGAGTGTCCCGAAGTCGAACTCGGTCACGTTGTGAAACGTCTCGGTGCTCGGCAGGAACGAAACTTCCGTCCCGCGCTCTTCACCCGCGTCGCCGATGACTTTCAGCGGCGCGACGGCGTTGCCGTTGTGAAACTCGATGAAGTGCTCTTTGCCTTCGCGCCAGATCCGGCACTTGAGCCACGATGAAAGCGCGTTGACGACGGAGACGCCGACGCCGTGCAGGCCGCCCGAAACCTTGTACGAGTTCTGGTCGAACTTGCCGCCCGCATGCAGCTCGGTGAACACGATCTCGGCCGCCGAACGCTTCGGCACCTGATCGTCGTCGCGCTTGATGCCGGTCGGAATGCCGCGGCCATCGTCGCGCACCGTGCACGACCCGTCGGGGTTCAGCGTCACCGTGCACGCCTTCGCGTGACCGGCCAAAACCTCGTCGATGGCGTTATCGACGACTTCGTAGATCATGTGGTGGAGACCCGACCCGTCGTCGGTGTCGCCGATGTACATTCCGGGACGTTTGCGAACCGCGTCGAGGCCCTTCAGCATCTTGATGCTGTCTTCGCCGTATTCCTCCGGCGCAGGGGTTTTCTTGAGCGGTTGAGCGTTCATTTTTTGGCTTTCTCAGCGGACGGAATTAGGGTCCGTTTTTATAGCACAAACCGACCCGGAAAGCCTTAAAAATTCACAAGAATATGCAGCCAAAAAGTCGTGGATTTTCAGTCTTTTGGATGTGGCTGTTTGTCCCGTTACTTGGACTCAGGAAAGGCTCCTGATCTTTCCCTCTTCCACCCCCCAGAATTGCGCCTTTCCGCGAAGCGCCGAGAACGCGTCCGCGTCCGTGCCGGTCATCCACGCCTGGGCCCCGAGACGCAGGATTTCGGCGAATAGCGCTCCCCTCCGGTGGACGTCGAGATGCGCCGTGATCTCATCGAGAAGGAGGATTGGCGCAGCCCCCTCCTGCCGCTCCGTCAGAAGCTCGGCATGCGCCAGCACCAGCCCGAGCAGCAGGGCTTTCTGCTCCCCCGTCGAGCACTGACGCGCTTCGAGCGCCTTCGGACCGTGCTCGACGATGAGATCAGAGCGATGCGGTCCGTCGAGCGTGCGGCTCGCCGCCCGGTCGCGTTCGCGCGTCTCGCGGAGCGTGCGCGCATAGGCATCTTCCGCTTCGATGGCCGAAAAACGCGCGAGATCGTCCTCGATCGTTCCGACGAGTTGGAATGACGACCACGGAAACGCGGAATCAGGATCGCGCTCGCGCCGCTTCTGGACGATCGCCGCCATCGCCGCCACCGCTTCGAGGCGCGCCGCCGCAACGGCGACGCCCGTCTCCGCCATCACCTGCTCAAAGCCTGAAAGCTGCGCGTTGTCGCGCACGCCGTCGGCAAGGAGACGATTGCGGCTCGTCATCGCCCGCTCGAAACGCCCGGCGATCGTGCGATAGCTGTGATCGAAACAGAGAATGAGCCTGTCGAGAAACCGCCGCCGCTCGGAAGCGGGCCCCGTGAAGAGCCCGTCCATTGCCGGCGTCACCCAGACGATTTCGAGATAATCGCCGAGAATACCCGAACCCGACTGCGCCGAGCCGTCGATGCGCACAATGCGTCCCGCACGCTCGCTGCGCTCCGATGACCGCGAGAATTCCCCTCCCCCTTGCGGGGAGGGGTTAGGGGTGGGGGTCCTTGCTTGTAATCCCGTCCCAATATCCGCCGGTCCCGCGAGCGTATGCGCGTGCGCGGCAATCGCGAAACTGCCGTCGCCCCCAGCGCGCGCCAAATCCACGAACGGCACGCGCCGCAAGCCCGTTCCCGGCGACAGCAACGACAACGCCTCGAGCAGATTGGTCTTGCCCGACCCGTTCGCGCCGACGATCACCTGCGGCCCCGCGTCTGTCGCAACGCTCGCCGAGACATAGCTTCGGAAATTCGTCAGCGTCAGCCGCTCGACCCATAGAGAATTAGGCATCGATACCATCGGCTGCGCTTATCACCACTCGCGAGATTCTGAAATATTTCTCGATCATTCCCTCTCCCCGTCTAGGCGGGGAGAGGGTTAGGGTGAGGGGCGGCACAACTTCGATTTTGACAGCGGCACCAGAATGCGCGGGACGCAACCATGGAAAGCAAACCGTGCCCGGGTCCTTCGATCAAAAGCGACAGCGGCCGAAGACAAGCTCTGGTTCCACTTGCGCGACCGGCGGCTCGGGGGCTTCAAATTCGTTCGGCAATTTCCGATTGAAAATTATTTCGCCGACTTTGCTTGCCGCGATGCGCGTTTGATCGTGGAAATCGATGGCGGCACGCACGATGCGCCGTCCGAACTCGCCAACGATTCTAAGCGGACACAAACATTGATGGCGCTCGGCTACGAAGTTGTCCGCGTTCACAACAATGATGTCTGCGAAAACATCGACGGCGTTTTAGATCAAATACTCGCGGCATTAACGGCGCAAGATATCTGATCTGGATCTGCCCCTCACCCTGCACCCTCTCCCCATTGAGTGCAGAAATGGGGAGAGGGAATTGATCGTCACCCCACCCCTGACCCCTCCCCGTCAAGGGGAGGGGAATCCTTGGATGGAATCCTGCCTAAACCCGCATCGGCATAAGAACGTAAAGCGCGCTACCGTCGCCGCCGTCGCGCACCATCGTCGGCGAGCCGGGATCGGCGAGCAAAAACCGCGCGTCTTCGCTCTCGAGCTGATCGGCGATGTCGAGCAGATAGCGTGCGTTGAAACCGATCTCGAGCGGACCGGACGAATAGCCGACGGAAATCTCTTCCGTCGCGCTGCCGCCTTCCGGATTGTTCACCGTCAGGATCAGCTTGTCCTTGCCGACGTTGAGCTTCACCGCGCGACCGCGCTCGCTCGCGATCGTCGACACACGATCGACGGCGCTCTTGAACGACGCGTTCGGGACTTTCATTTCCTTGTCGTTGTTGTGCGGAATGACACGGCCGTAATCGGGGAACGTGCCGTCGATCAGCTTCGACGTCAGAACGACCGGCCCGATCTCGAACCTGACCTTCGTCTGCGACACGCCAACTTTGACCTTCGCGCTCGTGTCTTCGAGAAGCCGCGCAAGTTCATGCACCGTCTTCCTCGGCACGATGACGCCGGGCATACCTTCCGCGCCCTTCGGCAACGGCAGCTCCACCTGAGCCAGGCGGTGACCGTCGGTCGCAACCGCGCGCAGCGTCTTGGTGCCGTTGGTCTCGGCCGGATGCAGATAGATGCCGTTGAGGTAATAGCGCGTCTCTTCCGTCGAGATCGCGAAGCGCGTCTTCTCGATCAGCCGCTTCAAGTCGCCAGCTTCGATCGTGAACTCGTGCCCGATCTCACCGACCGCCAGATCCGGGAAGTCGTCGGCCGCGAGCGTCTGCAGGCTGAAGCGCGACTGCCCGGAGGTAATCGTCAGCCGCTCCTTGTCACCGTCGCGCTTCATCTCGATCTCGGCGCCTTCGGGAAGCTTGCGCACAATGTCGTGCAGAACGTGCGCCGGAACCGTCAGCGTGCCGGGCGTCGAAACCTTCGCGCCGACGCTCTCGCTGACCTCGCGCTCGAGATCCGTCGCCTTGAACATCAGCGCGTCGCCCGACGCCTTCAGCATGATGTTCGACAGGATCGGTATCGTCGTCCGGCGTTCGACGACGCTCGTAACGTGGCTCAGCGCCTTCAAGAGTTCCCCACGTTCGATCTCGAGACGCATATCTGTCCTCAGCATTGACTATGGAATTGCGCGTGGAATGGCGGCCTGAACACGCCGTGGCATCACGCGCGAGAAAACGGTTGGCCCGAGGCGAACGGAATCGCCCGCGGAGCCGGATCAGAGCCGAAACATGGCATCTTTTCAAGCAAGATGTATCGGCCCGCCCAGAACAAGCCCGCAACCGCGCCGATCCGGCGCGGAATCAATGGGGAATCCGAGGCATGGAACCTAGGGGACCACCCCATGGCAAGGCCGGCACTCCGGGGGAGGTGTGCCGGCCCTACGTCGCATCAGGCCGCAAGGGGTGAAGTTGCGGTCAGTGGTTGAGAAGCCTCTTCAGCTCCTCAAGCTCGTCTCCGAGGTTCGGATTCTTGCTGATTTCGCCTTCGATCTTGCGGATCGCGTGCAAAACGGTCGTGTGGTCGCGGCCGCCGAAACGGCGTCCGATCTCCGGCAGCGACCGCGCCGTCAGATGCTTGGCGAGATACATGCCGATCTGGCGCGGCCAGACGACGGAACGATGACGCCGTTGCGACAGCAGATCACCCTTCGAGACGCCGTAATGCCGCGAAATGATACGCAGAATATCCTCGATCTTGATCCGCCGCGGCTCGAGGTTCTGAACGAGATCGCGAATGACGGTCTCGGCGATGTCGAGCGTGATCGGCGTGCGCATATACTGCCACGTTGCATAAAGGCGCGTAACGGCGCCTTCGAGCTCGCGCCCGTTCTCCGTCAGCCTCGAGGCCAGGAGATCGATGACGTCCCGCGACAGCGAGAACGACGGGTCCGCCGCGCGCTTCTCGGCAAGCCGCTTGTCGAGAACTTTGAGCCGAAGCTCGTGATCGAGCGATTGCAGCTCCGTGACGAGGCCGCGCTGCAGCCGCGACCGCATGCGTTCGTTGAGCCGCTCGATCTGGTTCGGAGCGCGAGCCGAGGCAACGACCACCTGCTTGCCGCCGTCGAGTAGCGCGTTGATGATGTGATCGAATTCCTGCTCCGTCCGTTCGCCCTGCAGGAATTCAAGGTCGTCGATCAGCAGCATGTTGATGTTGCGGAACCGCTCCTTGAACGCCAAGGGATCGGAAGAGCGAAGCGCTTCGACGAACTGGTAGCGGAAGCGTTCGGCCGTCAGATAGAGAACCTGAGCGTTCGGCGCACGCTTCTTCACTTCCCAGGCAATGGCGTGGAGAAGATGACTTTTGCCGAGGCCCACCTGCGAGTGAATATAGAGCGGATTGTAGCCCGGCGCGCCCGAAAGCACGGTTTCCGCAACCTGCGTCGCGCCAGCATGCGCCATGCGGTTTGAAGCGCCGACGACGAAGCTGTCGAACGTATAGCGCGGGTCGAGCGGCGAGCCTTCAAGGCCGCCAGCCGATGTCCGCTGCGCCGGAAGCACCGGCGGGCGCAAGGCAGCAGGACGCTGCGGAAGCTCGGCGTTCTGTGCCGGGGGCGGCGTCGCCGCGGCGGTGCTCGTCGTCTCGACGGGACGCGTCTCGCCTGGCCTCTGGGCAATCGCACCCGGCTGACGCCAGATCACCTCGACGCGCTCGACCGTCGCGAACTCGACGCGAGAGCAGTGCAGCAGATGTTCGGAATAGTGTTCCTGGATCCAGTTGCGGACGAATTTGACAGGCACCGAAACCTTGACGATCCGCCCGTCGAAGCTTTCGAATTCTAGGCTCTTGAACCAGCTCGAATAGACCTCTTCGCCGAGCTGAGCCTTGAGCATCGCGCGAACCTTTTGACCGCGGCCCTCTACCGCGCCCTGAGGAGTCTCGGCGCCGTGTCCACCGCCCGCATCCTGAGACTCTGCTTTTTGTGCTGCCTGCATAGTATTTTACTCCCCGCTGATAACGCGGGACGCCCGAAAGCGCCCCCCTCTTCATCGCCCGCCGTAACCCTCCGCCGTGCGATGCCGTCTATGCCCTTCTTCGACGCCTGCTAGCCCTGCACCCAATCGAGCCCGGCGAATTTCCAGCCGGAAACTCCTCCGCGGTGCTGGCTAGCGTCCAATGATCCCTCAAAACCCTCCTCAACGTTTCGGCAACGGCTATACCCGGCCGCTGCCATCTCCTCTGCAGCCATGCGGCTGCGGCCCCCTGAGCGGCAAATGAAGAAGATCTCAGTGGTCTTCTCGACGCCCTTGGCAGCCAGCGCTGCCTCCAGACGCTTAGCGAAATCCGGAACGATCCGGCTGTCAGGAAACGTCTGCCACTCCATTCGCACCACCTCGCGATGGATCTTGGAGAGATCCGGAATTCCGACGAATGCCCACTCGGCACGCGTACGAACATCCACCAAAACGGCCGTCGGATCGTTCTCGAGACGCTTCCAAGTTTCGAGGACGGGAACGTCCTCGATGCCAGAAGCTTCCAGTTTTTCCACTTATCCCCTCACGTCCCACGCAGTACCGATAAAGACCCGCACAAGTCATCCCCAGGAAGAGCCCAGAGAATCCCCAGCTGTTAATGTCGTTGCCAAAGCAACGCCAAAGGTTAATTGCAGGTCTTTATCTATTTTGACGATGCATCCGCGGTCGCCAATTCTGTTGGCCCACGAACGCTACGCTCGCCGAACTTACCTGTGCGAACGACCGCTTTTACCCCGCTGCCATCCACTGCCAAATTTACTATCCCTTAACCTTCTTTTCGACAAGCGCCTCTCACCCCCAATATGGCCGTCCAGCGAGAAGAAAAGTTCTCCACAGGATCTGGTGACAACGTGAGTCACTTCGCAATCCCTGTGCATAAATGCCCTGACTCATTCGGGATTCTCGCACTCGAAATCACCCCGGCAGCTGTGTGGTCGCAGCTGTCATCCGTGCGTCATTTTTTTTTGGAGCCGGGGCCGGGCGAGAGCCGGGCAACTCGTCAGTCCACCCTCCAAGAACCGCTGATGAGCGGGATTCCAGCAGGTTAATGACGTTAAAAAAACAGCGGGCCCGAAATCGGACCCGCTCTTTACCGGTGCGAATATGCAACAGGGCGGAAAATTGGCCCCTGTTATTCACATGTACGTTACGCGCTCATCGCCTTGACACGCTGCGTCAGCCTCGAAACCTTCCGGCTGGCCGTACGCTTGTGCATGATGCCCTTCTGAGCACTGCGGACGAGCAGGGGCTCGGCGGCGGCGAGAGCAGCCTTGGCCTTCGTGGGATCGCCCGACTGAATGGCTTCTTCCACAGCGCGAACGTGGGTTTTCACGCTCGAGTGGCGGCTCTTGTTAACTTCAGTGCGGCGGATCATCTGGCGCGCGGCTTTTTTCGCCGACGACGTGTTAGCCATAGGTTGTCCTTACGTTGCTACGAATACGCCCGCGCGATAGCGGAGAGCTAGGCGAGGCGGTGGGTTGAAGAAATCTCTCGTCGGCCCAGGATTGTTGGTCCAGGCACACGGTTTGCGGGGGGTATAGCCGTCCGAAAGTGATCGGTCAATGAATCAGCACGGCGAAAACGCCCGATTCCGGGCGAATGCGATGTCGCTGCCGGTCGCAGCGCATTTAGCGGCCAATTGCGATAAGCCAAATGGTCGATAAGGCCGAAGCCCGGCATCTTGGGGGGACCTCTAGAGCATGTTGTCTTGGACCGGATGGCTGTTTGCCCTGGCAGCCGCCATTTTTGCGACCATCCTGGCCGCCGCCGCGAACCAGCCGATGCTGCAGATGGCAGCAGCAGCAGCCGTATCGCTAGCTATCGCCCTGCTCGCGATCCGCGACCACGGGAAGCTCAGGAATGCCGGAGGACCGCCGAGCGCCGTCGCAAGTTCGACCGCGCGCTACCTCGCCTTGCTTTGGGGTTGGGCTGCGCTGACGCTGTTGATAACTTACCTGTTCATCATCCAGCAGCACTGGGCCGAGTGGTGGCAATTCTTCCTCGGCTTCGCTTTCGCAGCCGTCGCGAGCCTCGGTTTTTCGGCCATGCTCGACCGCGACCGTGCCGCCGGCAACACCGACCTGACCCTCGTCAAATTCGGGCGCGTCCTGCTACAGGCGCAGCTGCTCGGCATGGTCGCCGGAGTTGTGAGCCTCTTCGTCGACGGCAAATTTCCACGCGCCGAAACCTACGCCGACTGGGCCGGCTGCAACATCTTCTTCTTCGGCGCCCTCGCGATTGCAGCGATCAGCCTCGATGCATTACGGTCACCCGCTCACGCGTGATTGAAGACCAACCGCCCCGATCGGAACATTCGACCGAAATGACGTTGCGCCCATCGCTTCCCTGGCTGCTGTTCACTCTGGCTGCTGCACTTGTTGCCATGTACCTGGCCGCAAGCGCCGTGCTGAAAGTCGAAGCTGCGATCGCTGCGGCGGTCTTCGCATTGGTCATCATCGTGTCGGCGATACGGACGAACGCACCGGCGTGGCGGCGGCCGCCGGGCGCCACTGGGCCGACGCCGCGCGAAGCGCTCTTCAGCACCACCCAGCTTATGATGATCTCCTATCTCTGGTGCGCCATCGCCTTCTACGCGATCTATCTCGGCACCCACACGCGCTGGCAGCACGGTTGGGAATACGGCACCGCCATCCTGCTCATCGCCGGTGCCCACGCCTATTACCTGAGGCGCCTCGGCGATCCGGCCGACAACATGTCGAGCCCACCGGCAATCGAGCGCATGGTGAGATTTGCGGCCTGTCAGGCTTTCCTGATCGGCGCCGGACTGATCTGGCTCATCGGTTCGGGAAAGCTGGCGACGCTCAAGGGCGACTGGGCGGCGAACCAGCTATTTCTCGCCGGTGGTTTCGCGGTGATTTGCCTGAGCGCCATCATCGTCAAGACCAACAGCGTCCTGACCGAGCGTCACGCCAACTGACGTCTCCCACGCTTCAGCGCTGGCAACGCGGGCAATAGAACGTCGCCCGTCCCGAGTGAACGACGCGCCGTATCTCACCGCCGCAACCCGGCGTCTGACAAGGCGACCCAGCGCGATCGTAAACCCCGAACCGTTCTTGAAACGCACCGCGCTTTCCATCCGCATGCCGGTAATCACGGAGCGTCGAGCCCCCGGCCTCGATGGCCCGCTCAAGGACGTCGCGGATTGCTGGCACGAGCCTGATCGCCCCTTCCGTTGGAACGCCACGCCGGTTCGCGAGGCTCTTCGCCGACCTGTTTGGCGATAGCCCGGCTTGAAACAGCGCCTCCGAAACGTAGATGTTGCCGAGCCCCGCAACGACGTGTTGGTCCATCAGGAAGGCTTTGAGATTGACCTTCCGGCTCTTCGCCTTGGAGGCGAGATAGTCCGGCGTCAGCTCCGCGCCGAGCGGCTCGGCGCCAAGCTCGCGAAAGAGCGGATGCTGCAAGCGTTCGGCGCGCGCCAACATCACCATGAAGCCGAACCGTCGCGGATCGTTGTAAATCACGCGCGTCCCGCCCTTGAGATGAAGCACGACATGATCGTGGGCCGGATCCGGCGCCGCCCCATGCGCGTATTGGCCGGGCGTATCGGCCGTCCCGTCATGCACGATCGTAAAGCGCCCGGTCATGCCGAGATGCATGACGAGATCTTCGCCGTTCGAAAGCGACGCAATCAGATACTTCGCCCGCCGTTCGAGGCCGATGACGGTCTGCCCCGCCACCCGTTCCGCGAACCTTTCGGGCAGCGGAAATCGCAAATCCGGACGCCGGGCCTCGAGCGACGCGATCCGGCTGCCGACGAGAACGGGCGCGAGGCCCCGGCGAACGGTTTCGACCTCCGGAAGTTCGGGCATGGCTCCCAAATACCTGGCGTTGAGGATGAGTTGAGCCGACGATAGCGCGACGGCGCGCGAACGGCTATGCTGCGGATATGGATCAGAATTCCCAAACTGCAAGTCAGCAAAGCGGCCAAGGCGCCAGCCAAAGCAATAGCGATAGTACCGCGTCTTTCGGCTTCCGCGCCGTTCCCGAGAGCGAGCGTCAGGGCCTCGTGAACAAGGTCTTCGCGTCGGTCGCCGGCCGCTACGACCTGATGAACGACCTGATGTCCGGCGGCATGCACCGGCTGTGGAAGCGTGAGTTCGTCACGATGCTGAACCCGCCGCGCGGCGCGACGTCGTTCAAGCTGCTCGACGTTGCCGGTGGCACCGGCGACATCGCCATGCGCTATGCGAACGACAGTGGACCGAACGCCACCGCCGTCATCTGCGACATCAGCCCCGAGATGCTGGAAGTCGGCCGCCGCCGCATCGCTGACGCAGGCCTGCAAAATCGCATTCAGTGCATCGAGGGCAACGCAGAAGAATTACCGTTCGAGACCAGCAGCTTCGACGGCTACACGATCGCATTCGGCATCCGCAACGTCACCCACATCGACAAGGCGCTCGCCGAAGCTTATCGCGTCTTGAAGCCCGGCGGCCGCTTCCTTTGTCTCGAATTTTCCGAATGCCGTGTTCCGGTTCTCGATCGCCTGTACGACTTTCACTCATTCGAGATCATTCCGCGCCTTGGCCAACTGACCGCCGGAGACGCTGAGTCTTATCGCTATCTCGTTGAAAGCATCCGCCGCTTCCCGACTCAGGAGAAATTCGCGGAACTCGTTCGCAGTGCAGGATTTTCCCGCGTCAGTTACCGCAATTTGACGGGCGGCATCGCGGCCATCCACGGCGGCTGGAAGATCTGACGGCAACTATCCAACGGTGTTCTGACCTCGCCTGCGTGTCTCCAATTGACGCCGCCCGAGACCGTTCATAGTTTTCCACATGGGAAGGGAAGAAGCGTTTTCTTCCCTAGGAGGAGGTGGGACTCATGAAATCGATAGCACTTGCCTGTACGTTGACCGCCGCCGTCATCTCGCTTGGCGCGGGCGCAGCAAACGCCGGATGTATGACGAAAGCAGCGGTCGCAACTTCGACGTCGGCCGATTCGGCGAAGTGGTTTGCGATGGAAACGATGGTGCAGAACGTCAGCTGGGGCCTCTGGCCGGGCTTCCTCGCAAACGGCGACGTTGCGGGCTACAAGGTCACCAATAAGCAGTACCGGTGCAGCCCCGATGGCGGCATGGTCACCTGCCACGGCCGCGCGACCTTCTGCGCGAAATAAGCCGATTTGAAATTTGGAATTCCGGAAGCGCCCGTGTTCGCACGCGGGCGCTTTTCGTTTGCGCCCTCGGCAGCCACGCGTTGTATGGCAACTTCGTCGCCGCGCTTCGCAATGGCGCAGGATATTTAACCGTCTTTACCCGATACATGGGCTTTGCTTGACCTGAACGCATCGCGGCGCAATGTGGCGCGACGCTGGCCATTGGCCCCTTGAACTGAGGACCACGAAACTTTCACCATGCCCGGAGCGATCGTTAACACGCTGAGACTCGCGCGCGCCGGATTTGTGCTTGCACAGTATGGGGTTCGCTTCGTGCCGAAAGGCATTGCCGTTCCGCTGCCGCTGAAGATCGCGCGTGCGGCAACGCTGCCCGTCGAATTCCTGTCTGCACCGTTTCAGAAAAGCGTGCCGCGATCGACGCGCGTCGCGACCGCGCTGACCAAGCTCGGACCGAGCTACGTCAAGCTCGGCCAGTTCCTCGCGACCCGCGCCGACGTCATCGGGCCTGAACTGTCAGCGGACCTGCGCCACCTTCAGGACAAGGCCGAACCCTTCTCGATGGCGGAAGCCCGCGAAGCGGTTGAGCGCGCCCTCGGCGGTAAACTCGAAGATCACTTCGTCGAGTTCGGTCCGCCCGTCGCGGCGGCATCGATCGCCCAGGTCCACAAGGCGTACGTGCTCGACGGCGGCGTCCGCAAAGCCGTCGCAGTCAAAATCCTGCGCCCCAATATCGAGAAGCGCTTCAATCGCGATCTCGACAGCTATTATTTCGCAGCCCAGATGATCGAGCGCTTCTATCCGCCCTCACGGCGTTTGAAGCCCGTCGCCGTCGTCGACAATCTGAAGCACACGACCGCGCTCGAAATGGACCTCCGCCTCGAGGCGGCGGCAATTTCCGAGATGGCGTCGAACACCACCGCCGACGAAGGCTTCCGCGTTCCGGCAATCGACTGGAAGCGCACCGCCAAGCGCGTGCTGACGATCGAATGGGTCGACGGCATCCCGATCTCGCAACGCGAAACACTGAAGGCGAAGGGTTTCGACACCGCCGCGCTCGGCCTGACGGTGTTGCGCTCGTTCCTTCGCCACGCGATGCGCGACGGCTTCTTTCATGCCGACATGCACCAGGGCAATCTGTTCGTCGACGCGGATGGTAAGGTTGTCGCCGTCGACTTCGGCATCATGGGCCGGCTCGGTCTCCCCGAACGGCGTTTCCTTGCCGAGATTCTGCACGGTCTCATCACCCGCGATTATCATCGCGCCGCCGCGATCCACTTCGAAGCCGGATACGTGCCGCCCCATCACACGGTCGAGGAATTTGCGCAGGCGATGCGCGCCATCGGCGAGCCCATTCAGGGCCGGACGGCGGAAGAAATTTCGATGGCCGATCTGCTTGGCCAGCTATTCGCCTACACTGAAGTCTTCGACATGGAGACGCGGCCGGAACTCATCCTGCTCCAGAAGAGCATGGTCATTGTCGAGGGCGTCGCGCGCGACCTCGATCCATCGCTCAATGTCTGGGTTGCGGCCGAACCCGTCGCCAAGGAATGGATGGAGTCGAACCTTTCGCCGCTCGGCCGCCTCCGCGAGGCAGGACGCGGCGCCGAAGAGATCGGCGAAGTCCTGCTGAAATCGCCGGCGCTTCTCCAGAACCTTGCGCAGGTGATCACAGGCTTTTCAGAAATGGCGCGCTCAGGCCTCCACCTCGACGACGAGTCTACGGAAAATATTGCGTCTCGCTCCAAGCGCAGCCGCGTGGGCGACGCCGCGCTTTGGATCGGCGCGCTGAGCCTCGCCCTCATCGCCGTCAAACTCCTCGGCGTCTTCTGATCGCCGAGTTGCTCACTTCTTTGCCTTGCGCGGACCGACCAGATGCGTGCCGTGCGCGATCGCCGCCGTCGCCCGCATCGCCGCAGCGATATAGACGACTTCCGCAATTTCGGCCTCGGTGACGCCTGCGTTCTCAGCGTTGGTGCGGTGGACTTCCAGGCTGTACGGGCACTGCGTCGCCAGCGCCACGCCGAGCGCGATCAATTCCTTATAGCGCCTGGGAATAACCCCCGGCGCCATCGCCGCCCGGTCGAAATTCTCGAATGCCGCCATCGTCGCCGCCGAAAGATTACGAAGGTGCGGCAGATTGGATAGATTGGCGATATCGTACATTTGGTACCCTCCGAGGCTCGCCGTCACTTGCGCCGGCGATTTGCAAGGAAACTCGTGACGTTTTGCGCTGAGGTCAAGCCGCCGTAGAAGCGGAAAAACTGAGGAGATGAGCATGTCGGACGTTCGGCCGCCGCTACCGCCATTCACCCGCGAAACCGCAATTCAGAAAGTTCGAGCCGCCGAAGACGGATGGAATAGCCGCGACCCGAAAAAGGTGTCGCTCGCATACACGCTCGATAGCCGCTGGCGCAATCGCGCCGAGTTTCCCGTCGGCCGCGAACAGATCGTCGAGTTTCTGACGCGCAAATGGAACCGCGAGCTCGACTATCGCCTGATCAAGGAGCTGTGGGCCTTCGAAGGTAATCGCATCGCCGTCCGCTTCGCCTACGAATTCCATGATGACAGCGGCCAATGGTACCGCTCATACGGCAATGAGAATTGGGAATTCGATGACAATGGCCTGATGCGCTTGCGCTACGCCAGCATCAACGACCTGAGGATCTCTGAAGCCGAGCGCAAATATCACTGGCCGCTCGGACCGCGCCCTGCCGATCATCCGGGGCTTTCCGAACTCGGCCTCTGAATGAAAAGTCGGCGCCAGGAATTCCCGGCGCCGATTTTTTTTTATGCGCTGAGCACGGGCTTGTCCGCCGGTGCGCGCCGCACGAACCCGAGAAGAAAAATGGTCCCCGCGGTGATCCCATAGGCGATCAGCTGCATGCCCGTTGGCCTATCCATATAGCCAATCAAAACGTGCAGGATCTGTCCCGGCCAGCTCTTTTCCGAGAGCAGCCAGGATGTATTCCAAACCGGCGTGTCGAGAACATTGAGGAGACCGGCGTTAGAAAGCTGCGCCACGGCGGATGCGGCCAAGCCCGCAGCGAGCAGCGTCACCAGAACACCCGTCACCGAGAACATGCGCTTCAGCGGAATTGCAGCAAGCCCGAAATAAAGTACCGCCGACACGGCTGCGCCGAGCGCCAGCCCAATGGCCGACCCAAGCAGCAGTTGGCCCGCCGTTTCCGTTCCACCCATGACAATGCCGGTCATGAAGAGCACGACCTCGCTACCCTCGCGCATGACCGCAATAGCAACGGCAGCTCCAAGTGCGAAAAGCGATTGGCGTCCCGCGGTAACATCGCTCCCGAGTTGCCGAAGCTGCTGCGTCATCTCGCGCGCGTGCTCCGCCATCCAGACGACGTGCCAAGCCAACATTACGACAGCGAAAAGCAGAATTGCGGCAATGAAAATTTCATGCCCGCGGCCGTCGAATGCGTTCGAGATGCCGGCCGCGAAGAACGCGACGATAGCAGACCCGATAATCCCGGCGACGATGCCAAGAAACACCGCGCTGCCTCGTCCGACCACGCCACGCGAGGCGGCAAGCACCACACCGACGATCAGACCGGCTTCGAGAACTTCGCGGAAAACGAGAACGAGCGCAGCAAGCATGGGCGATTACTCCGCAACGATATGGCCCAACGCCGTATCCTGGTGAAATTCGCCGAAGAACATGTAGGTCCCGGGCTTCAGCGGCTTCACGCGGATGATGGCCTCGCTGTTACCGGCGATGACTTTCTCGAATCCGAGTTCGTAGCTCTCGAACTCTTCCGGAGTGGCGTCTTGGTTTTTGACCGTAATCTTGATCGGCTTGCCGACCGGCAGCTTCAATGCATCCGGTTCGAACTTGTGATCCTTGATCGAGATTTGGACCTCGTGCTCTTCCTCAGTAGCCTGGACCTCGAAGGTGCCAATCCACACGCCGACGAGAGCGAAAAGAGCGACGGCCAATGCGGAAAAAAGGGAGCGGAAACTCGCGATGTTGCGCGAGTAAGACGAAGTGCTCATTGCATCTCCTAATAGGTCAGGATTCAAGGTCCCGAGATCAGGCTAAGCGCCAGCTAGAGCCCAAGTAGCCAATAAGAGTCAAGAATTTTTCCTCCCGAAAGAGTGCTGCGAATTTTATAAATTCGTGAGGTTTGAGAAGGGGCTGATGGGGCGCATCCAGGATCGCCATTTTTTGGCCAGGAGATTGGGGTGCATATGCAGTGCGGGAATAGTCAGCCACTGAGGATTGGCCATGCATTTCCGCGCTTCCCGTTCGACCGATGCGTTCCCGGACTACGATCTGGAAGACGTGCTGATGCGGGCCGACGAGCCCGAGGCCTTCTACGCAGGAGAGCCAATATCGGCGCCGCCACGAAAGCGCGGCAATCCGGTTCGGAAGTTCTATTTATTCTTATTCTTATTCTTAGCCGTGGGCGCGGGCGCTGGCCTCGTCCATTATGGCGCTCCTTGGCAGCAATGGGTGTCCAGCATCGAGCAGGTTGTCTCGTCGACCATAAGCGCGAGACAGCCGTCTGCGCCGCTCGAACCGGTGCCGCCGAAAGACGTGGCTATGGCGGAAAATTCCGGTCCACTTCCGCCATCGACACCGCCCGCGCCAAATTCCCAGCCGTTACCTGAAGTCGTCATTGCGGCAGCGCCAGGCGCGGAAACGGGGTCGCCCGCTTCAGAGGAAAAATCCGACGCCGCCGCGACTGAGACATCAGCGGTGCCGGCTGCACCTGCCGATCCGTATCGCAAGCGTGCGGAAGCCGCGGGTCTTCATCCCGATCTCTCGCATGTGCTGCTCGCACGGCTGACGGCGGCAGATTATCGCAACGCCGCCTTCGCAATCGATAAAGCCCTGAAGACAGTTCCGGACGATGGCGTTTTCGAGTGGCCGCACTCTCGCAAAAACGGGAGCGCCGTTTTCAATATCCATTTCGTCGCCGGCGCCGGGCACGATTGCCGCCGTTATGTCGTGACCGTCACCAAGGATCGCTGGACGACGACGGCGCTGCCGATGGAACGATGCGGCGTCAAGGTCGCGTACCGTGGAGCGACCGGAGCGACCAAGGAACAATCGATCGAATAGAGCCGGATGCACCGCAGTCCGCTAGTTCTAGAGCAAGCTCACGCGCCGACGGCGTGAGCTCTCTTTCGGTCTCCGGATTATCCTGGCGACGTCATTCGGCGGTGCTCGCCGATATGGACATGCGGAACATCGCTCATCAGGCGATGGAAATTACGGCCCGTCAAATGCACGAGCGTGCGATGATCACCGCCCTCGAAGTAGATGTCGTTGAAGCCCTCGAGGCTTTCGTCGACGACCGCCATCAAATCATAAGCGCCTGCGACGGGTGGAATGCAGCCCAACTCGCAATCGCCAAAAATGGTCGATGCTTCCGTCTCGCTCGCAAGCACGATCGGCTCTTTGAGCCAATCGGACAGCGCCTTGACCTCTACGCGACAGGAAGCTGGCACGATCGCCAGAAGGTAGCCGTCTTCGCGCCTCATGAGGACGCCTTTTGCCAAGTTGTCTTCGGATATGGAACTGGCGCGCGCCGTCTCTGATGAGGAATGCGTACGTTCGTGGGTCATCACATCGTAAGGCACGCCCCGACCGTCGAGATATTGCTGGAGTGATATCGCGATACCCATGGCACATCTCCGTTCCGGCCGTCCCGTAGACGGCCCGTTGTAGCCGGAGAAACCCAACTGTGCTTTCGCTCGCCGATGCACCATACGAAGCGGCATCTTATGCGGCAGCGACTGACTCGACGGTTCAGCACAGAGTGCATCCCACCAGCCGTACTCATTGCTGTTTGAAGTATAGTCCCGCTGTCCGGGCGCTCGCAACAAATCGCCGCGCCTGCGGAGGCAAGCGTTAATATCGCGTGATTGCCGAGCAGCCCGGTCGCGAACCCGAACACCGAGAGATCGAATTAATGGATAGCGTCCGCACCGTGCACGTCCGCGTTGAGGGCCGCGTCCAAGGCGTCGGCTATCGCGCGTGGGTCGAAGGAACGGCGCGGACGATGGGTCTTACGGGTTGGGTCAGAAACCGCCGCGACAGATCGGTCGAGATCGCGTTGCAAGGGCCGGTCGAACGGGTGGATGAAATGCTGAAAAAATGCGAGCACGGACCGCCAAATGCTCACGTTACGAAGGTCGAAATTCTGGGCGAAGGTGTCGGCGCCTACGACGGTTTCGACGTTCTGCCGACCACGTGAAAAACAAAAAAGCGCGCCGTCGCCAGCGGCGACGCTTGATAATGATGCTCTAATCGCGCTCTCTAAAAATAGTAGGCGCGCAAGACGCCGTCATATTTGCCGCTATCCATGCAGCAACGTTTGAAACCTGCGTCCTGATCCGCACGGGCACGGATCGTTGCGGCCCAGCTTTTCGACGAGTTCGACGTCGCCATGAACGACGCGATCACCGCGCTTGACTTGTGTTTCGGAAGGGAAAGATTTGCGACGCTTGCTAGAGACTTCAAAAGCAGGGCAGGTCGTCGAAGCTTCTGGACTTTCTTGCCATGGCACACCTCCATCAGCGGCTTGCAACACAAAAAACGCGCCGCTGGCACAAGGCACAGCGGCGCGTTTTGAATTCATATAGAGGGCACTGATTGACTTCGTTTTATGCGCGGATGCCAAGCCCGGTTGCCTTGTGGGCAACTGAAGGGCCACTCAAGAGTGGGCATCTGAAGCGCTATTAAAGAGTCACATGACGTCTCGGCAGACCTGGCAACGACCTACTCTCCCGCGTCTTAAGACGAAGTACCATCGGCGCAGGGGCGTTTCACGGCCGAGTTCGGAATGGGATCGGGTGCAGCCACCCCGCCATAATCACCAGGTCGGCGGAGACGTCATATGACTTCTGTTTCTGGTCTTTTCTGAACAATGCCTACGCTCATCGCGGCGCTCGTGAGAGCGGCGCCAGCCAACACCGCGTCGCGTTTCTTCCGCGACGAGCGGCGTAAGGCCAAACGATGAGCATTGCTAAATGAGAGCAATCAAGCCAATCGAGTTATTAGTACCGGTAAGCTACACGCCTTGCAGCGCTTCCACACCCGGCCTATCAACGTGGTGGTCTTCCACGACTCTCGAGGGAGAACTCGTTTTGAGGTGGGTTTCCCGCTTAGATGCTTTCAGCGGTTATCCCGTCCGTACATAGCTACCCTGCTGTGCCGTTGGCACGACAACAGGTCCACCAGAGGTACGTCCATCCCGGTCCTCTCGTACTAAGGACAGATCCTCTCAATTCTCCTACACCTACGGCAGATAGGGACCGAACTGTCTCGCGACGTTCTGAACCCAGCTCACGTACCACTTTAAATGGCGAACAGCCATACCCTTGGGACCTGCTCCAGCCCCAGGATGTGATGAGCCGACATCGAGGTGCCAAACGACGCCGTCGATATGGACTCTTGGGCGTCATCAGCCTGTTATCCCCGGCGTACCTTTTATCCGTTGAGCGATGGCCCTCTCACAAAGAACCACCGGATCACTATGGCCGTCTTTCGACTCTGCTCGACTTGTCAGTCTTGCAGTCAGGCGGGCTTATGCCATTGCACTCGACGGTTGATTTCCGACCAACCTGAGCCCACCTTCGCACGCCTCCGTTACGATTTAGGAGGCGACCGCCCCAGTCAAACTGCCCACCATGCGCTGTCCCGGATCCGGATAACGGACCGCGGTTAGACAACCATAATCACTAGGGTGGTATTTCACATTTCGGCTCCACCCGAGCTAGCGCCCAGGTTTCATAGCCTACCACCTATTCTACACAAGCAGTCACGATTGCCAGTGCAAAGTTGCAGTAAAGGTGCACGGGGTCTTTCCGTCTAACCGCAGGAACCCCGCATCTTCACGGGGAATTCAATTTCACTGAGTGTGTGCTGGAGACAGTGGGGAAGTCGTTACGCCATTCGTGCAGGTCGGAACTTACCCGACAAGGAATTTCGCTACCTTAGGACCGTTATAGTTACGGCCGCCGTTTACTGGGGCTTCGATTCAAGGCTTGCACCTCTCCTCTTAACCTTCCAGCACCGGGCAGGCGTCAGGCCATATACGTCGTCGTTGGACTTAGCATAGCCCTGTGTTTTAGGTAAACAGTCGCCACCCCCTAGTTTGTGTCCTGCCCTTCCGGTTGCCCGAAAAGACAGCCTGCTTCTCCCGAAGTTACGCAGGTAATTTGCCGAGTTCCTTCAGCACACTTCGCTCAAGCTCCTTGGTATTCTCTACCAGTCCACCTGTGTCGGTTTCGGGTACGGTCTACGTGGGGGCTATTTCCAGGGACACATTCGCTGCCTCGGCAATCCAATAAGCCTCAACAACTTGCTGCATCCGTCACACACCCACTGGCCCACGAATATTAACGTGGTTCCCATCGACTACGGCTTTCGCCCTCGCCTTAGGGGCCGGCTAACCCTGCGCAGATTAACTTTA